>NZ_JBSFDD010000004.1:0-439129 GCF_053593715.1 Streptomyces sp. NPDC002125
ACGCCCGGCGAGCGGACCGCGTCCGACAGCGGGGAGTAGGCGAACCAGCCGAAGTCGGCCGCACCCTGCGGGGTGAGGAAGCCGGCCACCGCGATGAGCGAGCCGAAGAGGTACAGCCAGTAGGCCAGCATGTTCAGCCGCGGGAACGCCACGTCGGGCGCGCCGATCTGCAGCGGCATGATCCAGTTCGCGAATCCCGCGAACAGCGGCGTCGCGAACATCAGCAGCATGATCGTGCCGTGCATCGTGAACGCCTGGTTGAACTGCTCGTTCGAGATCAGCTGGTCACCCGGGCGCGCCAGCTCGGCACGCATCACGAGCGCCAGGACACCGCCGACGATGAAGAAGGCGAACGAGGTGATCAGATACAGCGTGCCGATCGTCTTGTGGTCGGTGGTGGTGAGCCACCTGATGACCACGTTCCCCGGCTGCCGACGCCGCACAGGCAGTTCGTCCTGGTAGGCGGCATCGGCTTCCACCGATACTGAGGGGCCCCTCGTCGTCACTGCGGCACTCCTTCGGTCGACGGCCGGTTGCGGACTCGGCGACCAGAATGGACTCCCCGCGGCGGTACCGCAGGTCATCTCGATGCGCACTGCACCGGTGGCTGGCAAAGGGCACTCCATTGGCCGATCGCCGTAATACCGGTGTTGACGCGGGTACCGCTCTCAGCCCTCGGCCCAGGCTCGCATCGCCTCCCGCGAGGGAAAGTCGGCCACGTCCTTGTCGAGCGGATCGTCGGTGTACTGGTGAATTCTCCAGTCCGCCTCGATCCTCGGCTTTCCCGCCTTTCCGTAGTCGGCGATCCAGAGTCCGTCCCCGGCGTACGAGGTCGTGTCGTGGGTGAGCCAGAAGGAGCGGTTGCAGTAGAGCAGGACTCGGTGACCGGGCCTCAGCCGCTTCACCTCGTGGATGAACCGGTCCTTGTCCGCGCTGCTCGCCCGGGTCCCCTCACCGGTCCTTTCCCAGTCGACGGCCAGCAGGTCGCCCGCGCGCTCCGGTGTCCTGTCGGCGAAGTGCGCCGCCTGTTCCTTCGCATGGCCCGGCCACAGGAAGTGGTAGAAGCCGACGATGCACCCGGCGTCCCTGGCACGTTTCACCTGGCCGTCGAGTTTCGGGTTGACGTAGGAACGGCCCTCGGTGGACTTGACGAAGACGAAATCCAGTCCGTCCGTATCGAAGTCGGTCTGGTAGGAGCTGACATCGACGCCGTGCAGCACGGGCACCGCCTCCAAGTGGGCATCACGATTCCGCTTATCTCCTCCATGCGTGCCCGCCTGGAGCGATCCCATCCGCCGCTCGGCTGCGGAACCGATTCGCCTGAGCCGGAATAGTGCGCGAACCCGGCGGGTTGGTGATCCGGCGAGACCGGTTTTTCGCAAGCAGTGGGCATCGGAAGGTCGTTTCATGAAGATCGGCATCATCGGGGCGGGACACATCGGCGGCAATCTGACGCGGCGCCTCACCGCGCTCGGGCACGAGGTTTCCGTCGCCAACTCCCGCGGGCCCGAGACCCTCAAGGAACTCGCCGAGGAGACGGGAGCGACTCCGGTCGCGTCGGCGGAGGCGGCACGCGGCACGCGGCGCGCGGATCGTCGTGGTGACCGTCCCGCTCAAGGCGGTCCCCGCTCTGCCCTCGGGCCTTCTCGACGGGGCGGCGGAGGACGTCGCCGTCATCGATACGGGCAACTACTATCCGCAGCGTGACGGGGCCATCCCGGCGATCGAGGACGGACTCCCCGAGAGCCGGTGGACCGAGCAGCAGATCGGCCACCCGGTCGTCAAGGCGTTCAACGGGACCTACGCGCAGGACATCCTCGACAAGGGCCTCCCCACGGGCACCCCCGGGCGTCAGGCCCTCCCGGTCGCCGGCGACGACGCGGCGGCCAAGCGGGCGGTCCGGGACCTGCTCGACGAGCTCGGGTTCGACAGCGTCGACACGGGTGGCCTCGACGAGTCGTGGCGCCAGCAGCCCGGCACACCGGTCTACGGGAACCGGGGCGACGCCGACGTCATCGCGAAGGCACTGGCCGAGGCCTCGCCGGAGCGCACCGCCGAGTGGCGCGCCTGAGCGAACGGGCGAAGACCCCTGGGCCGTGCGCACGCACGGCCCAGGGGTCCGGCCGCGGGCTCACCTCTCCGGCGGGAGACTGTCCATGAAGGAACTCACGGAGAACACGGCCCGGCCCGGCCCCGCGGGACCGTATCCGGGAGGCGAGGAGAGGCCGTACTCCTCCATGGTCGAGCGGTAGGCGTCGAGCAGCCGGATGTGGTACTCCAGCGGGGCGCCGTCGGGGTTGGTCTTTCCGAGGGGCGTGGTGGGCTCCGGGCACCAGGTGGTGAAGCGCGGGGTGATGCCCTGTGACATGAAGAAGCGCAGGCCTTCGGTGGTCGACGCGATCGCCTCGTCGACGGTCGTGAAGCCGAAGGGCTCGGCCATCTCCACTCCGGCGACGAAGTTGGGAATCACGTTGCGGGCGCCGAAGACGTCGGCGGAGTCCAGGATGCGGCGGTGCCACTCGTCCCGGCCGACGTAGCGTTCCTTGCCGGGGCAGTAGAGCTCGAACAGGCGGCGGTCCCACACCTCGTAGTTGGGGTGGTAGATCTTCACGCCGTAGTCGTGGAAGCGCCGGACGTCGTCCTTGGGGAGCGCCTGGGCGACGACCTTGCCGGTCCAGCGGCCGGGGAACCGCTCCTCGATGGCCTTGGCGTAGCTCCCGTAGAAGTCCGCCTCGTCCTTGCCCTGGAGCTTGGAGGTGATGGCGCCGCCGGTGAGCGTGTACGCCGAGGTGGTCTTCGCCGTGTCGTAGCGGTCGATGATCTCCAGTGCTTCCAGGACCTCGTCGACGTCCTTCACGCCGGTGTAGGGGCGGCCCGCCGCCTTGTGCTGGCGCCAGTTGTGGTTGATGTCGCAGTACTGGCACTCCTCCTTGGCGCCGAAGTACTGGCAGACCCGGAAGACGGTGAGGTAGATCAGATAGCCCCACTGGATGGTGGGTGCCACCTCCATGACGGACTTGCCGTTCTCCAGCGTGTGGCGGTAGTAGTCCGGCATCGGCGGCAGGCCCACGTCCGAGATGCGCGCGCCGTCCAGGTAGAGCCCGAGGACACCGTCGGCGTCCGCCGCGACACGGTACGGCGAGGCGGGGTTGACCCGTACCGACACGACCGTGCGACGCAGGTCGTAGGGCCCGCCCGTGAGCACGATCTCCTCGGGCGGCCTGCGCAGGGCGGCAGCTCCGAGTTCGGGCAGGGTGCCGTGGTCGAACGAGAAGATGAAGTACGACTTCGGCTTGATGTCGCCGTGTTCGTTGTCGCTGAGCGCGGACTCGTCGAACGCCATCCCGCCCCGCAGCAGGTCCTCCTTGAGGACCGCCTCTCTCGGCACATGCGGGAACCGCTCCATGAGCTCCTCGACCAGACGCGTCCGCTCACCGCTCGTCGCGGCGGTGCGGGTGTGGCCGGGCTGAGTGGGGCTTGGCATGTTCGGGCTCCTGGGGTCCGGTGCTCTGAGCACGATCGCGTGTACGACACACTGTCCAACGAACCAGCATCGCAGGCCGTTCGCACACGGTCCGTCCGGGGTCCGTCAGGCGCCCGGGCGGCAGAGGACGAGGAGTACCGCCCATGCCCCGCACCATGTCGGTGTCGGACAGCGTTCTGATCCACGCGGCCCCGTCGGCCGTGTACGAAGCGGTGAGCGATCCCACCGCGATGGGGCGCTGGAGCCCGGAGAACCTCGGCGCCAGGGTGCTCGGGGAGCGCCGGAGCGCCCATGCCGGCATGGTCTTCGAGGGCCGCAACAGGCGCGGCCCCTTCCGCTGGACGACCAGGTGCACGGTGACGGCCGCCGACCCGGGCCTCCGGTTCGCCTTCCGTGTGCACGCGATAGGGGTCCGCCGTCCCCTGCTGCCCGGGGCCATCGCCCTGTGGGAGTACCGCTTCGAGGAGGTCGAGGGACGCACCCGGGTCACGGAGATCTGGACGGACGACCGGCGGACGTGGCCCGATCCGCTGGCCAACGCCTTCGACCGGGTGGCGACGCGTGGGCATACGTTCGCGGAGTTCCAGCGGGGGAACATCCGCACGACCCTGGAGCGTCTCAAGGCGGCGCTGGAGCAGGACGGCCCCCGGACGGGCGGCCGCGAGGAGGGCGACACCGGCCGTCGGTGAGCCTTGGGCCGGGTACGGGAGTACGCGGGCGAGGGCGCCGCGTTCAGCGTGCCGCAGGTCCTTCCGCGCCCCAGTGCGACGGCCGGGTCAGGGCGGGCGGCAGCCGGGTCTCGGCGTCGCCCTTCGCCGCGTTGATCTGGGCCTGGGTGAGGTAGAGCGCCCCGGTGAGGTCCGCGCCGGACAGGTCCGCGTCCCGGAGGTCGGCGCCGATGAGCTCCGCGCGCCGCAGGTCCGCGCCGCGCAGGTCGGCCGCGATGAGGTAGGCGCCGCGCAGTCCGGCTCCGCGCAGGTCGGCACCGGAGAGCCGGGCTCCCATGAGGTCGGCACCCCGGTGGCGGCTCTTCCCGCGCCGGGGGACGGTGGCCCGTTCCAGTTCGGCGGCGCGCAGCAACAGCGGTGCCACCGCGTCCCGGTGTGCGGACACGTCCAGCTCCGCGAGTTCCCGGGAGGGGCGGTGGGTGAGGCGTTCCGTGCTGTCGAGGGCGTCGCGGAGGTCGTCGGCGAGGGGTGCGGCGGCGGGCAGGGTGAGCGCCTCGGTGAGGTACGCGAGCAGTTCGTGGAGCTGGCGCATCACGGGGAAGACCCGGAACATCTCCTGGGCGGTCTCCGGGGCCGAGCGCCAGTCCTGGCCCGCATAGGTCTCCTGGGAGACCTTCTGGCCCGCGCCGAAGCAGTCGTACACGGTGCAGCCGGAGAAGCCTTCCGGCCGCAGCCGGGTGTGTATGCCGCAGCGGAAGTCGTCCGCCAGATTGGGGCAGGGGGTACCGGCGTCCTTGTCGATCGCGAAGTCCGCCGACACGGTGAGCGTCAGGGCTACGCAGCACAGCCCGAAGCAGTTCGCGCAGTCGGCGCGCAGGGCGGCACGGCCGGTGACGGGCAGGGCCTTCGGGTGGTCGTCGGACACGTGCGCGGTTCCTCCGTGGTGTGCGGTGCTCGCCGAGCCTATCGCTGTACCGGGACCGGAGGTTGCGGCCACTGTCGGTGGGCGGGCGCACACTGGGCACAGGATCGGACACCGGTGAAGGGGGCAGGCATGGGTGGTGCGCGGGAGAGCGGCTTCGAGCCCGCGACCGGGGACGGCCGGGCGGACTCCCGGCCACCGGGCGGGCGGGCCGGAGAGGTGCGGACCGCCTTCGAGGGGATGCTCCAGATCAGGCGGCTGACCCGTGCGGAATGCGCCGATCCCGAGGGTGCGCCCGCGCCGTGGGAGCTGCACCGCCCGGTGCGGGCCGTGGCGCTGTCCCTGGAAGCGGCGGGGATACCCGCGTCGGCCGTGGGTCCGTCCGGGGAGCGTACGGCCACCGGGTACCGGGTGTGCGCGGGCGAGACTCCTGGCTCGGTCCGGGTCGAGTGGGCCGGTCCTCCGGGCAGCGGTGCCGTCCATGAAGAGGAGGAGGCCCTGACGGGGTGTGTGACGGTGCTGCGGAGCCTGGGCTGGACGGCGCTGCTCTACCGCGGGCCTCGCCGGCGCCGGTACGTCGAGGTCGAACCGCCGTCAGGGGAGCGCTTCTGAGGCGTCCGCCGCCTCTCGGCCGCGCCTTCTCCGTGGCTTCTTCCGCACCGTCAAAGGGGCGTTGTCAGACCCATGGGGGATGCTTGACGGTCCGACACCTCTGACCGGGAGATGCTGAGATGCACCAAGCAGAATTCGCCGCGGCCCAGGCGTACGTCCGTTTACTGGCGGCCACGCGTGCCGCGCTCGCCGACCCGGCGGACGGCCCGCTCTACATGCCGTTGCTGGCCTCTCCGATCCAGGAGGCCGATGAGGCACTGAGGAGCGCCGGACTCTCGGGCAACGAGGACCGGTTCTTCGCCCTCGTGCGTCAGCTCCGGCCGAGCCTGAGCGGCTCCGGTCACTGACCTCCCGATCGCGGTGGGCGCTGCACCAGGGGCCGGTCGCCCCGCTGGAGCGCCCACCGCGGCGGCGCGCACTACCTGCCGGTGTACATGAGCGAGCCCGGCGTGGTGAGGAGCTCGCCCGTCTCGAGCCAGGTCTTGAGGCCGGAGAGGATCATCGGCCAGCCGCCGTACAGCTCCTCGTTCGCACCCTCGCGCAGCTCGTCGTGGGTGACGGTCAGCCGGCAGGAGTCGCCGATGGGCTCGATCTCCCACGTGATGCGGGTCGGGCCCTCGCTCCTCACCTCGTCGCTCCAGAGGGCCACCATGGTCTGTACGAGCCTGCGCGGCGGTTCGACCTCCAGATTCCGGCCCTCGCCGAGCATGCCCGGAGCGCCGGCCGGCCCCATCTCGAAGCGTGAGCCCTCCGTCCAGTCGGAGACGACGCGGGCGCCGAAGTTGTACTTGCTTCTGATCTCGGGATCGGTGATCGCCTCCCAGAGGCGCTCGGGAGTCGTACGGATGTAGATCTCGAAGACCTTCTCCATGGCATTCTCCAGTCGGCTCTTGAGGTCGCTGAGCCCCGCGGCCCAGGGCTCCGCGTACTTGCTCACCCACCGGTCGTGGACGAGCCGGATGGGCACCGGGTTCAGGAAGTGGAGCTTCTCCCGCCCGCGCCGTCGCGTGACGACCAGGCCCGCCGCCTCCAGCAGCTTGAGGTGCTTCATCACGGCGAACCGCGTCATGTCGAAGCGGGCCTCCAGCGCACTCAGTGTCTGCCCGTCCTCGCGGAAGAGCTCGTCGAGAAGACTGCGCCGCGTCGGGTCCGCCAGAGCTTTGAACACCGCGTCCATATGTCCAAAATATGTGACCTTTCGGTCACCTGTCAATGCTCGCAAGCCATCCGGAAGCCCCTCATCAGGGCTGATGAATTGATTCAAGTCAAGAAGAAACCTGACGAGCTGCTTGACTGGCAGCACCGCTCAAACCTAGCGTACGTTCCGGATGAAACGATTCACATCCCCGATCCTGACCGGTCGCCGGATGACTCTGCTTACGAGGTGTTCATGTCTGATGTGTCGGCCGTCAAGGCAGCTCTGAAGTCTCAGGTCATCGAGACGCCGTCCTGGGGTTACGGCAACTCCGGGACCCGCTTCAAGGTCTTCGCCCAGCCCGGGGTCCCCCGTGACCCGTTCGAGAAACTGGCGGACGCCGCGCAGGTGAACGCGTACACCGGGGTGGCCCCCAAGGTGTCGCTGCACATCCCGTGGGACAGGGTCGAGGACTACGCCGCACTGACCCGGCATGCCGAGGACCTCGGGCTGCGGATCGGTGCCATCAACTCCAACGTCTTCCAGGACGACGACTTCAAGCTGGGCTCGGTCACCCACCCGGACCCGAAGGTCCGGCGCAAGGCCGTCGACCACCTGCTCGAGTGCGTCGACATCATGGACGCCACCGGATCGCCCGATCTCAAGCTGTGGTTCTCGGACGGCACCAACTACCCCGGCCAGGACGACATCGCGGGGCGCCAGGACCGGCTGGCCGAGGCGCTCGGCGAGGTGTACGAGCGCCTCGGCGACGACCAGCGGATGCTGCTGGAGTACAAACTCTTCGAGCCCGCCTTCTACACCACCGACGTCCCGGACTGGGGCACGGCGTACGCCCACTGCCTCAAGCTCGGGCCGAAGGCCCAGGTCGTCGTGGACACCGGTCACCACGCGCCGGGCACCAACATCGAGTTCATCGTGGCGTTCCTGCTGCGCGAGGGGAAGCTCGGCGCGTTCGACTTCAACTCCCGCTTCTACGCGGACGACGACCTGATGGCGGGCGCAGCCGACCCGTTCCAGCTGTTCCGGATCATGCACGAGGTGACCAAGAACGGCGGCCTGAAGACCGAGACCAACGTCAACTTCATGCTCGACCAGTGCCACAACATCGAGGCCAAGATCCCGGCGGTGATCCGCTCGGTCACCAATGTCCAGGAAGCGACCGCGAAGGCGCTGCTGATCGACGCCGGGGCCCTGGCCGAGGCCCAGCGCTCCGGCGATGTCCTCGCCTCCAACGGAGTGCTGATGGACGCGTTCAACACGGACGTACGCCCGTTGCTCGCCGAGGTCCGCGAGGAGCTCGGTCTGGCGGCCGACCCGTTCGCGGCCTATCTCGCCTCCGGCAACCAGGAGCGCATCGCCGCCGACCGCGTCGGCGGGGAGCAGGCCGGCTGGGGCGCCTGAGCCCCGCTCGCCCGCCTCCGCACTCCAGCAGCACCCGCCCGTCCCCACTCTCTTCCCGAAGGAACCCTCATGACGTCCGCGACGCACGCCGAAGTTGCCGCGCTCCTGGAGCGCGCCCACCGGATCGGCTCCGACCCCCGCAACACCAACTACGCAGGCGGCAACGCGTCGGCCAAGGGCACCGAGACCGACCCGGTCACGGGTGGCGAGGCCGAGCTGCTCTGGGTCAAGGGCTCGGGAGGCGACCTCGGCACGCTCACCGAGGCCGGTCTCGCCGTGCTCCGGCTGGACAGGGTGCGCGCGCTCAAGGACGTGTATCCGGGGGTGGAGCGCGAGGACGAGATGGTTTCGGCGTTCGACTACTGCCTGCACGGCAAGGGAGGCGCGGCTCCGTCCATCGACACGGCGATGCACGCGCTGGTCGAGGCCGCGCACGTCGACCATCTGCACCCGGACTCCGGGATCGCGCTGGCGTGCGCCGCCGACGGCGAGAAGCTGACCGCCGAGTGCTTCGGTGACAAAGTGGCCTGGGTGGGCTGGCGCCGGCCGGGCTTCCAGCTCGGTCTGGACATCGCGGCCGTCAAGGAGGCGAACCCGCAGGCCGTGGGTGTGATCCTGGGCGGTCACGGCATCACGGCCTGGGGCGACACGTCCGAGGAGTGCGAGCGCAACGCCCTCTGGATGATCCGCACCGCCGAGACGTTCCTGGAGGAGCGCGGCAAGGCCGATCCGTTCGGCCCGGTGCTTCCCGGCCGGGAGGCGCTGGACGCCGCGGCGCGACGGGAGCGGGCCGCGGCCCTGGCTCCGGTGATCCGCGGGATCGCGTCCACGGACCGCCCTCAGGTGGGGCACTTCACCGACGCGGCGCCCGTGCTGGACTTCCTCTCGCGTGCGGAGCACCCCCGCCTCGCCGCTCTCGGCACGTCCTGTCCCGACCACTTCCTCCGTACGAAGGTCAGCCCGCTGGTCCTCGACCTGCCGGCGGACGCACCGCTGGAGGAGGCGGTGGCCCGGCTCCAGGTGCTCCACGAGGAGTACCGCGAGGCGTACCGCGCGTACTACGAGCGCCACGCGGCCCCCGACTCGCCCGCGATGCGCGGTGCGGACCCGGCGATCGTGCTGGTGCCGGGTGTCGGCATGTTCTCGTTCGGCAAGGACAAGCAGACGGCGCGGGTCGCCGGTGAGTTCTACCTCAACGCCATCAATGTGATGCGCGGCGCCGAGGCCGTCTCCGCGTACGCGCCGATCGAGGAGTCCGAGAAGTTCCGCATCGAGTACTGGGAGCTGGAGGAGGCGAAGCTCCGCCGGATGCCGAAGCCGAAGGCGCTCGCATCCCGGGTCGCGCTGGTCACCGGCGCGGGGTCGGGGATCGGCAAGGCCATCGCGCACCGGCTCGTCGCGGAGGGCGCGTGTGTCGTGGTAGCCGACCTGGACGCCGGGAACGCGGCCGCCGTGGCCGAGCAGCTCGGCGGGCCCGACAAGGCCGTCGCGGTGACGGTCGACGTCACGTCCGAGGAGCAGATCGCCGAGGCGTTCAAGGCCGCGTCCCTCGCCTTCGGTGGTGTGGACCTGGTCGTGAACAACGCCGGAATCTCCATTTCCAAGCCGCTGCTGGAGACCACGGCCAAGGACTGGGACCTCCAGCACGACATCATGGCGCGCGGCTCGTTCCTGGTGTCCCGTGAGTCGGCACGGGTGATGCGGGCGCAGGGTCTGGGTGGCGACATCGTCTACATCGCGTCCAAGAACGCCGTGTTCGCCGGCCCGAACAACATCGCGTACTCGGCCACCAAGGCGGACCAGGCGCACCAGGTGCGGCTGCTGGCGGCCGAACTGGGCGAGCACGGCATCCGGGTCAACGGGGTCAACCCGGACGGGGTGGTGCGTGGTTCGGGGATCTTCGCCGCCGGGTGGGGCGCGCAGCGCGCAGCGACGTACGGCATCGAGGAGGAGAAGCTCGGCGAGTTCTACGCCCAGCGCACGATCCTCAAGCGCGAGGTGCTCCCCGAGCATGTCGCCAATGCCGTCTTCGCGCTGACCGGTGGGGAGCTCACCCACACCACCGGACTCCACATTCCCGTCGACGCCGGTGTGGCGGCGGCCTTCCTTCGCTGACCGAGTGCCACCGCGCCGCGCCCCGGCAGCTGTTCCACGGACCCTCCGGGGCGCGGCGCCGCCCTGATCGGATGAGATTTCCATGTCTGCGACTTCACGACACGACCCGGTGTTCGCCGCGGTGGACCTGGGGGCCACCAGTGGCCGGGTGATCACCGGCAGGGTGGGCCCCGACGAACTGGTGCTGACCGAGGCGCACCGCTTCGCCAACACCCCGGTCCGGCTCCCCGACGGGCTGCGGTGGGACGTACTCGCCCTGTTCCAGGGGATCCTGGACGGCCTGGGCGCCGCGGCGCGCACCGGTCCCGTCACCTCGGTGGGCATCGACACCTGGGCCGTGGACTACGGCCTCCTCGATGCCGGGGGGTCGCTGCTCGGCATCCCGTTCCACTACCGCGACGACCGCAACGCCGCAGCTGCCGAGGAGGTGCTCGCCGGGATCGGGGCGCAGGAGCTGTACGGCGTCGGAGGGCTGCAGCACCTGCCGTTCAACACGCTCTTCCAGCTCGCGGCCCACCGGACGACGGCCCAGTGGCCGGCGGCGCGCACGCTGCTGCTGATGCCGGATCTGCTGGTGTACTGGCTGACGGGGTCGGTGGGCGCGGAGGTGACCAACGCGTCGACGACGGGTCTGTTCGACGCGCGTTCCGGGCGCTGGTCCGATGAGCTGATGGAGCGGCTGGGACTGGACCGTTCGCTGTTCCCCGCCCTGCGCGAGCCGGGCGAGCGTGCGGGAACCCTGCTGCCGCACGTCGCCGGTCTCACGGGTCTGCCCGAGAGCACACCGGTGACGACGGTGGCCTCGCACGACACGGCGTCCGCCGTGGCGGCCGTTCCCGCGACGGAGCCGGGATTCGCCTATGTGTCCTGCGGTACCTGGTCGTTGGCCGGTCTGGAGCTGGACGCGCCGGTGCTGACGGAGGCGTCCCGGGCCGCGAACTTCACCAATGAGCGCGGGGTGGACGGCACCGTGCGCTATCTCCGCAACATCATGGGGATGTGGCTGCTCGAGGAGTGCCGTCGCACGTGGGACCGCGAGGGTACGCCGACGAGCCTGGCCGGGCTGCTCGCGGACGCGGCGCGCGCCCAGCCGTTCGCCTGCGTGATCGACCCGGACGATCCCGGTTTCCTGGCGCCCGGTGACATGCCCGCGCGGATCGACGCCGCTCTCGCCCGGACGGGGCAGGCCGTCCCGGACGGTCCCGGCGGATATGTGCGGTGCGTGCTGGAGAGCCTGGCGCTGGCCCACCGCAGGACCCTGCGCGAGGCCGCCGGGCTGGCGGGGTGCGAGCTGACCCGCATCCATCTCGTCGGCGGCGGCTCGCGGAACGAGCTGCTCTGCCAGTGGACCGCCGACGCGACCGGGCTGCCGGTCACGGCGGGGCCCGCGGAGGCCACGGCGCTCGGCAATGTGCTGGTCCAGGCGCGGGCCCACGGGCTGGTCGGCGGGCTCTGGGAGATGCGTCAGCTGGTCGCGCGCACCCAGGAGCTGCGTCACTACAGCCCGCGGGGGGATCTGGGGGCGTGGGACAGGGCCGCAGAGCGGCTGTCCGTCCGCGTCTGAGCGCCCGCGCCTCACACGGCTCGGGGCGCCGGCCGTCTGGCTCCGGCCGTCTGGCTCCGGCCGGGGAAGCAGGCCTGCGGATGCCGGACTGCGGATGCCGGCCCCCGCCTCGGCCCGTCGAGCGGGCCTGGGTGCGGGGGCCCTCGCCCAAGGGCTGCCGCCCGGGCCGTCCGCGCGGCCCGGCGTCAGAGGGAGGACAGCCCGAGTTCCTGGTCGCCGAGCGGCTCGAAGTGACGGGCGACCTGGTCGGCCGTGACCTCACCGAGCTCGGCGGGGTTCCAGCGCGGGGTCCGGTCCTTGTCGATGATCCGCGCCCGGACGCCCTCCACGAGGTCGTGCCCGGCGAAGGCCCGGCAGGAGACGCGGAACTCCTGGTCGAGGACGGCTTCGAGGCCGCCGAGCCCCTTGGCGCGCCGTACGGCGGCCAGGGTGACCTTGAGCGCCGTGGGTGACAGGGCCTGGAGTTGGGCGGCGGTCTCTTTCGCCGCGGCCGGTCCGCTGTTCGCGAGCCGGTCGATGATCTCCTCGACGGTGTCCGCTGCGTAGCAGTCGTCGATCCAGGTTCGCTGCTCGGCGAGCTCCCCCGGCGGGGCATCGGTCGCGAAACTCCGCACGGTGTCCGTCACCTCGGCGGGCGTGGTGACCCGGGCGAGCGCGCTGGTGAGGCCGGCGAGGCGGTGCGAGGGAATGTAGTGGTCGGCCAGCCCGCACAGGATGGCGTCCGCCGCCTCCACGGCGCGGCCGGTGAGTGCCAGATGGGTGCCGAGTTCCCCGGGCGCCGCCGCGAGCAGATGCGTACCGCCCACGTCGGGGACGAACCCGATGCCGGTCTCGGGCATCGCGACGCGGGAACGCTCGGTGACCACCCGCACGTCTCCGTGGGCGGACACCCCCACCCCGCCGCCCATCACGATGCCGTCCATGAGCGCGACGTACGGCTTCGGGAACCTGGCGATCCGGGCATTGAGCCGGTACTCGTCACGCCAGAAGCCGACGGAGGCACTGCGGCCCGCGCGGGCGTCCTCGTAGATCGAGCGGATGTCGCCGCCCGCACACAGGCCCCGCACACCGGCCCCGGCGATCAGTACGGCCGTGACCGTGTCGTCGGCGGCGGCCCGGGCGAGCGCTTCGTCTACGGCGCGCACCATGGTGTGAGTGAGCGCGTTGAGTGCCCGGGGGCGGTTGAGGGTGATGTGCAGGACGGGGCCCTCGGTGTGCAGCAGGACGGGCTCGTCGTCGTTCATAGGTGCGCTCCGGTCAGCCGTGGACGATCTCTGCGTGCCATTCTGCGACGGGCGCCACGGGCTCCTGGCCCCGGGTGTGCCGTGTGACCGCTGTGGCAGTACCGCACCACGGGCTCGACAATTGAGATCCACGGGCCGCGACGTCCAGCAGCCCCGCCGGACGACCTCCGGAGCAGGCATGAGCGACTCTTCACGGCGAGCAGACGACGACGCGTCGTCGCGGCTCCGGATCGACCGGCGCCGCGCCGGTGGGACGGGTACTGCGGAGCGGCTCGCCCTGAACCGCACCGGCAGCTTCGAATGGGATCTGGACGCGCGGACCCTGGACGTCGACGAGGCGGGCCTGCTGGTCTTCGGCCTGGATCCCGCGACCTTCGACTCGCGGCCGTCGGCCGTCGTCGAGCGGCTGGACGCCAGTGAGCGGTCCCGGCTGGACGGTGAGATCGACGAGGCGATCTCCGGCGGGAGCAACTCCTACAGCGTCCACTTCCAGGTGCCGCTGGACGACGGGACCCTCCAGTGGACGCACGTCCAGGCCCGGATCCTGCGCTCGAAGGACGGCCGGGCACACCGAGTCATCGGTGTGGTGCGGGACGCGACGGCCGAGGTCACCCATTCGGCCTTCGTGCTGGATCTGGAAGAGCGCCGCCGCCGCCAGACGAGCATCGTCGAACGCACCACCACGGCGCTGTCACGCGCGGTGACCGTGGACGACGTCACCGCGGCCCTCACCGGGCCGGGCGGGCTGGTCGGGATCGGCGCGGACGGACTGGCGCTCGGCCTGGTGGACAACTCCACGCTGAACATCATCGCGTTGAGCGGCGATTCCGTGGAGGTCCTGGAGGGGCTGGGCTCCGGGCAGCTCGACGCGACCCGTCCTCTGGGGGAGACGATCCTGAGCGGGCGCCCCCGGTTCATCACCTCGCTGGACGCGCTGGTCCGGCGCTATCCGGTGCTCGAACCCCACATCGGTGAGCTCAATTTCCGGGCCGTGGCGTATCTTCCGCTGATCGCGCAGGCGCGCCCGCTGGGCGGTCTCGCCCTCTTCTACCGTGACCGCGCGGTGTTCAACGCGGACGAGCGGATCCTCTGCCTGGGGCTGGCCGCCATCGTGGCGCAGTCGCTCCAGCGGGCGATCCTCTTCGACGAGGAGCGCGAATTCGCCACGGGGCTCCAGTCGGCCATGCTCCCCCGCCGGATCCAGAAGATCGAGGGCGGCGAGATCGCGGTCCGCTATCACGCGGCGTGGAGCGGGCGCGAGGTCGGCGGGGACTGGTACGACGTGATCACGCTCCCCCGGGACCGTATCGGCGTGGTGGTGGGCGATGTGCAGGGGCACGACACGCACGCGGCCGCGATCATGGGCCAGCTGCGCATCGCCCTGCGCGCGTACGCGGCGGAGGGGCATCCCCCGGCGACCGTCATGGCCCGGGCCTCCCGGTTCCTCGCAGAGCTGGACACCGACCGCTTCGCGACGTGTACGTACGCTCAGGCGGACCTGGCCACCGGTGCGGTGCGAGTGTCGCGGGCCGGACACTTCGGCCCGCTGATCAGGCACACCGACGGGCGGGTCGGCATTCCTCAGGTGCGGGGTGGACTGCCGCTGGGGATCTCCACGGACTTCCGTGACGAGGAGTTCCCCGAGACCCGTCTCGACCTGGTGCCGGGCGAGACCCTGGTGCTGTACACCGACGGACTGGTGGAGGAACCGGGTGCCGATGTCGACGCGGGTGTGGCGGCACTCATCCACGAGGTGAGCGACGGGCCCGACGGGGCCGAGGCGCTGGCCGACCATCTGTCCGACCGGCTGTGGGAACGCTGGGGGTCGGGCGACGACGTGGCCCTGCTGGTGCTGAGGCGCAGTCCGGACATCGGATCACCACTGGCCCCGCGACTGCACCAGTACATCCACCAGGCGGACCCGCAGGGGCTGTCGGAGGCACGCTCGATCGTGCGTCAGGCACTGAAGGACTGGGACCTGGCCGGGCTGGCGGACGACGCGGAGCTGGTCACCGGGGAGTTGCTCGTCAATGTGCTGCTGCACACGGAGGGCGGTGCGGTGCTGACGCTCGAAGTGCTGCCGGAGCCCGTTCGGCGCATCAGGCTGTCGGTACAGGACCGCTCCAGCGTCTGGCCGAGACGGCGCACTCCCGGCGAGACGTCGACCTCCGGGCGCGGCCTGCTGCTGCTGGACGCCGTCGCCCAGCGCTGGGGCATCGAACCCCGGGGCGAGGGCAAGGCGGTCTGGTGCGAGATCGGTCCCCCGCCGCAGCCGTAGGAATTCCACCCCGGCCAGGAGACTTCGGCCGTTCCGGAACGCAACGGGGGCGTACCGCATCGGAGATGACGCGGTACGCCCCCGCCCCGGCGTTCCGGTCCCGAGGCGTTCCCGCCGCGGGCCCGGACTGCCGGAGGACGCGTCAGTGCTGCACGCTGCGGCGCTTACGGACGGACCACAGGATGCCGCCTCCGGCGAGGAGGACGGCGAGCGCGGCTCCACCGATCACGGGCGTCGCGGACGACGAACCGGTCTCGGCCAGGTCGGGCGCGCTGCTGCTCGGCTCGGCGGGCGCGGGCGCGGCCTCCGTGGCGGTCTCGCTCGGCGTCGCGCTGGGCGCGGGGGCCTCGGGCGTCGCCGGCTCGGTGCCCGGAGTCTCCGAGGGGGCTTCCTCGGTCGGGGTGGCCGACGGAGTGGTCTCCTCGCACACCGGGGCGACCTTGGTCTGGTCGACGGAGTACTTGTCGCTGTCACCGGCCTTGACGACGAGGCGGACGGTCAGCTCCTTGTCGTGCTTCGGGAGCTGGAGCGGCGTCTTCGTGCTGAAGTCCCTGCCGAACTCGGTGGTGGGGAGCAGCACATCGCCGCCGACCACGGAAACGGTCACCTGGTTGGCGACGTCCTTCGAGTACTGCGTCAGATTGAGCGTCACTTCGGAGCAGGTCACGGCCCAGGTGGGGGTGTGAGCTGCGGCCGGGCCCGCGGAGAGGACTCCGCCTGCCAGGCCGACTACCGCAGCGGCCGCGAATGCTCCCGCGCCACGCCACGATCTCCTGGGTATGGTCATGGATTCTTCCTCCATATGAGTTCACCGCTGAATGGCGGTGGGGCGCACAGTACTGCCCCCTGCTCCCGGGGGGCGCAGCGGCCCCACACTTCGCCCACGCCGTACTCACACCTCAACCACACTCACATCAGTGCCACTTGTGACATGACGGACACACGCAGGATGGCCGGAATACGCCCCGTCACCGGGTCCACCGGCTGTCGACGTGGCGGTACTCAGAGGGCCTTGTGCATGATGTGCAGCCCCACATAGCCCTTGGCGGGGTGGTTGAACCCCTCGGGGAGGGTCCCGATGATGTCGAATCCGAGGGAGCGGTACAGCCCCACGGCATGGAAGTTCGTCTCCACGACGGCGTTGAACTGCATGGCGCGATAGCCCTGCGCACGCGCCCACTCCACCGTGTACTCGCACAGGGCCCGGCCGACGCCCCGGCCGGAGTGCTCCGGGTCCACCATGTAGCTGGCGCTGGCGATGTGCGAGCCGTTGCCCATGTGGTTCCGGTTCATCTTGGCCGTGCCGAGGACGGAACCGGTGTCGTCGACCGCGACCACCGTACGGTTCGGCTCCGCCAGGAGCCACCAGTCCTGGGCCTGCTCCCGGCTCAGGTCCTCGGGGTAGGTGAAGGTCTCCCCGGCGGCGACGATGTCGTGGAAGAACGGCCAGATGGCGGGCCAGTCCTCGGCGGTGGCTTCTCTGATCAGCATGCGGCAAAGACTGCCGTTGAGGGCGGTCGCCCCGCAATCGCTTTAGCGCTCTCTCCGCGGTGGCCGGCTCAGTCCGATCCGGGCGAGCAGTCCCCGCCCGGAACCCGGCCGCGGGCCCGGAGGCGAACCGGGTCGTCCCCCCGCTCGCGAGCCGGGGCGGCGGAGCGTTCCGCCGGCCGTCCCGGACAGTTGCTGGGCCGCCGGCCCCGACACGGGTCCGGTGCCCGGCCGGGGAGCCGGGCGGATCTCACGCGCGCGGTCGAGCTCCAGCGTCAGATTGACCCGGCGCCACAGGATTTCGTCCGGATCGTCGGCCAGCATCAGCCTTGCCAGGGCCTCCCTCCCGGACAGGGAGGCGGGGCGGCCGTACACGGAGACGGGACGCATCCGCGCGAGTTGGGCACGCTCGTAGGGGTCGTCCACCACCTCCGCGAGCTGGACCGGATCCAGGGCGGTGGCCTGCAACGCGGCGCGTGCCCATGGGTCCTCCGTACGGCTGAGCAGCCTGTCGACCCTGCGTGAACGCCAGTTGCGCGCACGCCGGTCGGTGCCGGCGTTGAGCATGGCCCGCATCCCGTCCGGGCTCCTCCCTCCGACCAGGCCGGGTTCTCGCGCGGCGAAGGCGAGGAGGTCGTCCACGAGATAGAGCCAGACCACCGCGCGGTAGCGGTTGAGGTAGAAGGCGACCGGCGTGAGGCACCCGATGCGTGCGAGGCCGGTGAAGCGCACGGGACTGACGCCGAGCAGTGCGGCGCCCTCCGCCGTGCCCGCTGTGCGCACGCGGTCCCGGAGCGATTCGGGAAAGCCCGGCTCGGCGCGCAGCCGGTCGATCTCCCGCTGACGGACCCGGGGCCTCGCCCCGCTCGTCGCCGGTTCCGCACCGATCAGCCCCAGGTGTACGGCGATCTCGAATTCTCCGTGCTTCAACATCAGTTCCTGGGCCGCGCGTCCTGCCGGCACGCACACCGCCGTCGCGTCCGTGGTGTGCGTGCGCGTGGATTCCGTAACGGTCATGGCCGTCCTCCCCCGTGAGGTCGAATACTCTCCGTGACCACGGTAACTCCGGGGGAAACTCTTCGCCCTGCCCTGTGGACAACTTCCCGTCGCCCATGGAACGCGCAGGTCAGAGACGGTCGAGGCGGTCAGCTCCCTGGCGTACCGTCACGCCGAGGTGCTCGCCCACGCGGTTGACCAGCAGTGTCATCTCGTAGGCGACCTGCCCGACATCGGCCTCGGCGGCGGTCAGCACACACAGGCAGCTGCCGTCCCCGGCCGCCGTCACGAAGAGCAGCGCCTCGTCGAACTCCACCATGGTCTGACGTGCTCTTCCCGCGCCGAAGTGCCGCCCCGAGCCGCGGGCCAGACTCTGGAGCCCGGACGAGACCGCCGCCAGGTGCTCGGCGTCCTCCCGGGCCAGACTCGTACTCGCTCCGGTCACCAGCCCGTCGTTCGACAGCACGAGCGCGTGCCGGATGTGCTCCACCCGGCTCGTGAGGTCGTCAAGAAGCCAGTCGAGTCCCCGGTCCAGCGCCATCTGCTCGTCCTCCCCGTTCATATGTTCCCCGCATTCCGCGCAAGCCTTGCGCACGGCTCCCCTGCGGGCAAGCGCCTCCCCACCCCGGGGGCGTTGCTTCGCGCCACGTGCCGAGCCCTGTCCCGAGGGGCGCATACGGGCGCACGGAATGGGCACGGAGGCACGGCGAGGAGCGTCCTGCCTCACTCGTGGCCGGGCCGGGCGCCCCCGACGTGCCTGGCATCACTCCGCCCCCGATGCCTGGCCCACCGAGTCGAGGAGCCGGGCCGTGTGCATCCGCCCGGCGTACTCGACCATCCGGATCAGGACCTCCTTGCCCGAGGCGCGGTCGCGCGCGTCGCAGAGGACCACCGGTGTGCCGCTGTCCAGGTCGAGGGCCCGCGAGACATCGGCCTCCGCATAGGTCCGCGCGCCCGAGAAGCAGTTGACGGCGACGACGAAGGGGATGCGGCGGTGCTCGAAGTAGTCGACGGCCGGGAAGCAGTCCTCCAGCCGCCGGGTGTCCGCCAGCACGACCGCCCCGAGAGCGCCCTGCGACAGCTCGTCCCAGAGGAACCAGAACCGGTCCTGCCCCGGCGTGCCGAAGAGGTACAGCGAAAGCCCGGACCGGATGGTGATGCGCCCGAAGTCCATGGCGACGGTCGTGGTGGTCTTCTGGTCCACCCCGCCGGTGTCGTCGACGGACTGTCCGGCCTCGCTGAGGAGTTCCTCGGTCCGCAGGGGACGGATCTCGCTCACCGCGCCGACCAGAGTGGTCTTGCCGACGCCGAAGCCGCCGGCCACCAATATCTTCAGGGCGAGGGCCGTGGAGTCTCCGGACTCTTCCTCAACCGTGCTGTCCACATGCTCGGAGGACATCGATCACTTCTCTCGCGAGTGCCATCAGTAGGGGCGACAGCATGGCAATCAGTGGCGGCCGCCGAGGAGGGTGAACAGTTTTTGACGTATGTGTCCGGACTGCTTCGATCAGCGCCCGGACGGCTTCGGTATTCGTCTTGAGAGGGCAGCGCACATGACGATTACGGAAGTCCTCAGAGGGCCCGGAGGCCGTCGATGACCTCGCGCAGGATGCGCTCGTCGGGCAGCTGGGCGGGCGGTACGGGCCTGCTGACCCGTACGCAGCCGGCTTCGAGCAGATCGCCCAGGAGCACCCGCACCACGCCCACCGGCAGGTCGGCGTCCGCCGAGAGCTCCGCGACCGACTGGGTCTCGTCGCGGCAGAGAGCGAGCAGGGACCGGTGCTCGGGCCCCAGCAGAGCCTCACCGTCCGGTGGGCCGTCGTCCGCCGCCACGAGGGCGATCAGGTCGAAGCGCACCCCGCTGGGTCCCGGCTTCGTCCGGCCGCCCGTGACGGCGTAGGGGCGGACCAGCGGGCCCGCCTCCGCGTCGTACCACTGGCTGCCCGGCGCCTCGTCGTCCTCACCGGCCGCGAAGCCGTGGTGACCGCTGCCGTGCGGCGTACCGAACTCCCCGTCGTACGGGCGGCCGTACCCGCCGGTCAGGGCGTCCGGAGGTGGGCCGTACCCGCGGTCCGGCGGCACTCCGCCGTCGTTCATCCGCACGTGCCGTCCTCAGCCCGTCGCCGGCGGTCCGGCGAGCCTCACCGGGGTGGCGAGGTGTTCGCCCACCCGCTTCACCAGGCGTGCCATCTCGTACGCCACCAGGCCGATGTCCGCGAAGGCCGTGCTCAGGACGGCGAGGCAGGACCCGTCCCCCGCGGCCACGACGAAGAGGAAGCCGTCGTCCATCTCGACCATCGTCTGCCGCACGCCACCGGCGCCGAAATGCCGCCCGGTGCCCTTGGCCAGGCTGTTGAAGCCGGAGGCCACGGCCGCGAGGTGCTCCGCGTCCTCGCGGCTGAGTGCGTGGGACGCGCCGACGGCCAGACCGTCGTTGCTCAGGACGACCGCGTGCCGGATCTCGCCGACCCGGGCGACCAGATCGTCCAGCAGCCAGTCGAGTTCCCCGGAGCGCCGGGAAGCCCTCCCCGGCCTCTCGTTCACGATCATGTCGGGTCTCCTTCGCTGTGCTGCCTGAATGGGGATACGGATCCGCGTGCGGTGCGGCCCGGAGCGTTGGCCCCCGGTGCGGTCCCGCCTCCGCGGACCCATCCGTTTCGGTAGGCGGTCATGCGGTCCCGCGCCTGCTCGGGGGTGCGCTCGACCGTGGGCGCGGGCCCTGAGCCGTGCGGCTCCCGCCCCTCCGCCGCCGGCTGACGGCGCAGTTGGGGTACGAGGCTGGCCTGCCGGACGCGGCGCGGCAGTTCCCCGTCGTCGTCGGTGGAGCGGGCGCGGCGGTGCAGGGTGGTCACGGGCGCGGGGGCGGCGTCAGGCTCCGGGCGCGGCGCCGCCGGCGTGCGTGGTTCGAGTGCGGGCACGGCGACCGGGGCGGGGAACGCCGTGGGGCGTGGGCCCGCCGGTCCTGTCCGGCTGTTGTCATCCCTGGCCACCGTCGTCGAGTGGGCCTCGTCCTCGGCCGGGCCTGCCGGCTCGCCCTCCGGCAGGCTGCTCTGGAGGAGCGCGGTCGGCAGGAGCACCACGGCGGTCGTGCCGCCGTAGGCGGATGTGCGCAGCTGGACCTTGATGCGGTGGCGGGCGGAGAGCCTGCTGACCACGAAGAGGCCGAGCCGGTCGCTGTCGAAGAGGTCGAGGGTCTCGGACTGCTCGATGCGCCGGTTGGCCTCGCCGAGCAGTTCCTGCCCCATGCCGAGCCCACGGTCCTCGATCTCCAGGGCGTAGCCGTTGCCCACGGGTTCGCCGCTGATCCGCACCTTGGTGTGGGGCGGTGAGAACTGCGCCGCGTTCTCCACGAGTTCGGCCAGCAGATGGGTGAGGTCGGCGACGGCCGCGCCCTTCACTCCCGCGTCCGGCAGCGCCCGTACCTCCACGCGGGCGTAGTCCTCGATCTCCGAGACCGCCGCGCGCACGACGTTGGTCAGCGGTACGGGCATCCGCCAGGCGCGTCCCGGGGCGGCGCCGGAGAGGATGATCAGGCTCTCGGCGTGCCGTCTCATGCGGGTGGTGAGGTGGTCGAGGCGGAACAGGTCGCCGAGTTCGCCCGGGTCCTCCGCCCTGCGCTCCATCCCGTCGAGCAGGGCGAGCTGGCGGTGGACGAGGACCTGGCTGCGACGGGCCAGGTTGACGAAGACCCCGGAGATGCCGCTGGCGAGCTCGGCGCGTTCGACGGCGGCGTCGAGGGCGGCGCGGTGCACGGTGTCGAGTGCCTCGCCCACCTGACCGATCTCGTCGTGGGAGTGCCGTCCGGCCGGTGCCTCGGCGCCGACGTCGATCTCCTCGCCGGTACGCAGGCGTTGCATGGCGTGGGGCAGTTTGCGCCAGGCGATCTCCAGTGCGCTGTCGCGCAGGCTGACGAGTTCGACGACGAGCGCGCGGCCGATCCGTACGGAGATCACCAACGAGGCGGCGACGGCAAGGAATCCGAGGACGACGGCTGCTCCGGCGGGGCTGAACAGGGCCCGTATGAAGGCGCCCGCGCGGTCCGCGGCGCGGTCGCTCGCATCCGTCTCGATGGCGCGCAGCCCTGTGCGTATCTCGGCCGTGTCCCTCTCCCAGGCGGCGGTCGGCACCGCTTTCGCGGCACGGCGGCCGGACGGCGCCGCGAGCACGCTGTCCTCGGCGGCGGTGAGCCCGCGGTAGGCGCCCAGGCCGGTGAGGTTCTGCCATGCCCGGCCCGCTCGGGGCGGCAGATCGGCCGCCGCCGTCCCGGCCAGGCTGCGGCGGGTCGCGACGGCGCCGGTGAAGAGCCTCAGCTCTTCGCCGGCGAGCGTGCCGGTCAGTGCCGCGGACGCCAGCAGGGCTTCCTCGCGGGCCAGCATCTCCCCGCTGCGGCCCAGTTCGAGCAGGACCCGGGCCTCGGAACCGGTCTCGGCGTCCTGGATGCCGGTCAGGGCGCCGGACACCTCGAACCCCGCGGTGATGGCCTCGGTGTACCGGGCGTACGCGTCGGAGCCCGTGGCCGCGCCGTCCTCGGAGGGGTTCAGGAGCCCGGCGCGCAGGGTGCGGAGTTCCCGGGCCTTGTCCAGGAAAGTGCCCAGCCTGGCAGCGGCTTTCGCGGGAAGGAGGCCGGCGTCGGCGACGGTGTGGTCGTCGCCCAGGCTCAGCTCTCCCAGGGCGGCGTCCGTCCGCCCGGCCTGCCGCTTCAGGGCTGCGGCGTGGCCGGTACCGGGTGATGCCGACTGGCGCAGGGCGGCGGTGCGTTCGCCCTGGAGCGCGCTCACGGCCGCGGTGACGGGGGCCCGCACCACGGTGTCGACGCGCTGCACCTCGCGCAGGCGTGCCACGTCCTGTGCGGTGGTGACGGTGGCGAATCCCCAGAGTGCGAGCAGCGAGACGACGGGCACCATCAGCAGGGAGATGATCTTCGCACGTACGGTCCTGGGCCGGAGCGAGCCCCGCGCGGGCGGGTTTCCCTCGGGCCTCGGCGGTCCGGCCTCCCGGTCGGGACGTTCGTCCGCGGGCGGTCCGGCATGTGCGCGTCGTCCGCGCGGCGGTGTCACGGGCCGGCCGGTGTGCGCACCGGGGTCCGGGGTCGTCGTGCGGGGTGTGCGCATGGCCTCCTCGTTCCGGGTGGGGAGCTTTCCGCCCCGAATGCTGTGTACGACGAATGCTGTGTACGACGGGTGAACCGCGGCGGTCAGGGGGCCTGGGCGGTCGCGGGCCGTTCGGCACGGGCGTCGTCGAAGGGAACGGGCGCGGTGCCCGGACGGTGTTCCCGTGCGGCCGGTGACAGGGCGACGAACGCCGAGGTCAGGAAGAGGTACGACCCGAGGCCCACGGCGAGGGGGAAGATGAACTGCATGACCGTGGCCCCGGGAAGAGCGGCACCCGAGGGGGTGACCTCGACTCCGACGGCCAGCATCCCGGTGTAGTGCATGCTGCTGACGGCGGCGCCCATGACGAGCGACGCCATGGCCACCGCCCCCGGCGACTTGATGTTGAGCGCTGCCCAGAGTGCCGCTGTCGCCGCTACGACGGCGATGACGACGGAGATGGTCACCAGCAGCGGGTCGAAGGCGACGGTGCCGTGGAGCCGCAGGGCGGCCATGCCCAGGTAGTGCATGCTGGCGACGCCGAGCCCGGTGGTGAGGCCCCCGATGAAGAGGGCTCGCGAGCGGTCGCGGCTGTAGCCGACGGTGAAGACCCCCGCGCCCACCACGAGCATGGCGACGAGGAGGCTGAGCAGGGTGAGCGGTACGTCGTAGCGGATGTCGGTGCCGGTGACGCCGAAGCCGAGCATGGCGACGAAGTGCATCGTCCAGATGCCCGTGCCGATGGCGGAGGCGGCGGTGAGCAGCCAGTTGCGGCGCGAGCGGCCGCTGGTGCCCAGTGCGCGCACGGTGCACCGCAGCCCGAGTGCGGCGCCGATCGATGCCATCGCGTACGACAGCGCGGGGGTCAGCCAGCCGAAGGTGGCGTGGTCCAGGTGTCCCATGGATCCGGGACGCTAGCCCGCACCGGGGCGCACTCCAGGGGCGCATTTCGAAAGCTGATGAAATATGACAGAGAGATGGTCCCGAACGATCGGCCGAGGTACGAACGAGTGCGGCGCCTCGCGTCGTTTCGTTCAGGTGCCGACTGCGCGATCATGTCCACATGGCCGACGACCACACACACGTCCAGGACTTCTTCTCCGTGCGGGCGGCGGACTGGGACAGCCGCTTCCCCGATGACGGACCCGCCTACGCCGCCGCCGTCGGAGAGCTCGGTCTGCGCCCGGGCGACACCGTGCTCGACGCGGGCTGCGGTACGGCACGCGCGCTGCCCGCCCTGCGTGCGGCGGTCGGTCGGGGCGGCAGGGTGCTCGGGGCCGATCTGACGCCCGAGATGCTGGACGCGGCCCGGCGGGCGGGCCGGGGGACGAGCGGCGTGCTGCTCCTGGCGGACGCCGAGCGGCTGCCGCTGCGTGGCGGAACCCTCGACGCGGTCTTCGCGGCCGGGCTGATCTCGCATCTGACGCACCCCGCGCGTGGCCTCTCGGAGCTGGCGCGGGTGGTGCGTCCGGGCGGCAGGCTCGCGCTGTTCCACCCGATCGGGCGGGCCGCGCTGGCCGCCCGGCACGGCCGGGCCCTTTCGGAGGACGATCTCAGGTCCGAGCCCCGTCTCGCGCCCCTGCTGGCGGGGGCGGGCTGGCGGCTGGCGGCGTACACCGACGAGGACGACCGGTTCCTGGTGCTCGCCGTGCGGACCGGCTGAGCGGCGCGGCCGGCCGGGTACCGGCTCCGCGCGGCTCACCCGGCCGGGGCCTCCGGGGGCCGGCCGTGCGGCACGGGGCAGCCACGGACGCCCGGGGTGGGGAAGGTGCCGAGGCCGGACACCTCGTAGCCGCCCGGGTAGCCCTTGATCTCGGGGTTCTGGCGGGCGTAGTGCGGGGTGGCCCGCGGCGGGAGGAGGCGCACGGCGCGCGCCCTCAGGCGCAGTGCTCCGCGGGTCAGCCCGCGGGCGACGGGTCCCGGCGGCGTGTACCGGAAGGTCCGCAGCAGCGAGTCGTCGAGCAGGGCGAGGCTCGCCCTGCGGACGAGGGGCGCGAGCGGACGGGGGTACCAGGAGCCCATCAGGGCCAGGGTGGCGTCGGAGACCGAGCGTGCGCCCTCGTCCCAGCCGAAGTGCGCGTCCTCGTAGCTGTCGAGGACCCGCTCGAAGTCCTCGTAGGTCTGCGGGACGTCCTTGATGCCCATGCGGGCGCCGAGTGTGCGGTAGTAGGCGGCGAAGGCACGCAGTTCGTGGCCGGAGAGCCTGCGCCAGCCGAAGGAGTCGATCCAGCGCTTGGGGGTGACGACGAAGGTGCAGAGTACATACCGCATGTCGTCGTTGCTGATGTCGTAGCTGCGGTGCATCCGGTTGATCCGGCGCACCGCCGTGCGTCCCGCCTCGCTGTCGAATCCGTGCTCCACGACGGCGTCCAGGAGGAGCGAGGTGTCGTCGTACCTCTTCTGCGGGCGCTCCGTCAGCTCCCCCGTCTCCGCGAGCAGTCGGCCGATGCTGGGGACCGCGTAGGTGCGGTACAGGGCGAGTTCGAGCGCCCGGGTGATGTCCCAGGGGAATTCGTACGTCACGGTGAGCCGGTAGATCTCCAGGAAGTCCCGTTCCGGGTCCAGGCGCTGGATCTCCTTGAGCCGTTCGAACCGCTTCACCGTGCTCTCCCCCTCGTCGGCCGGAGGCACCACCCTACGGGGACGCGGAGGACCGGCACCACGGGGCGAGGGGCCTGCGTGGCGCGTCCGCACCTTTTGTACAGGTCGGCGTTTTCGCTTGTCAGGGCCTCGACGAGGGGGTTACCGAGTAGTTAAGGTGCGCCGACGGATACGACCGGTACAACGGATGAGGGAGGGTGCTGTGGCTGGGACGGACGACACGGTCGCCGAAGAGGACTCGCTGTTCGTGCTGACCGCGGTGCTGCTGACTCCCGCGCAGTTCCCGAGCGTGCTGGGCGACGACTACGTGGCCGCGTGCGACGGGCTCGGCCTGGAGCCGTACGCCGAGGGGTACGGCCTGGTTCTCGGCCAGGACAGCGGCGGCGCACGGTGGACGGTGGTCGTGGACGACGTCTCCCTGGTGGCCGTCGCCATCGCCTCGTGGGACTGCGGGATGGAGTACGACCTCTCACCCGACGACCGCTCGGTGGTGTGCGCACTGCCGGGGTGGCCGCTCGAGCTGGCGGTCGCGGCGCCCGGGGTGCCCGAGCCGCACGATCCGCTCCCCGGCCCGGAGGACGGGGCCCTGAAGCCGCTGACACCGCCTGACACCTCGGTGTGGGGGGCTCCGCAGCGGAGGCTCGGGGCCGACGAGATCGCTCTTCAGTGGTCGGCCTGGCGCGAACAGATCGACGACGGGACCGCGTTCGGCACATCCGGGGCCGGATCGGATTCCGCATCCGGGGCGGGCTCCGCGTCGGGTGACGGCGAGGCGGGCGAGCAGAAGGCGGACGGGGAGCAGGCGCCCGATGCCGACGACGACACCGGTGAGGCAGCCTCCGGATCCGGACAGCACCCCGGAGTACGCAGGGCGCTCGAAGCGGCCCGCGCGTATGTCGCCTCTCCGCCCCCGCCCGGCCGGATACGCTCCGCGTTCGCCCCCGGCGGGGCCCGCACCCTGCGTGCTGACGGCCCCGGCTGGTCCCTGGTCGCGAGGACGGACGACATCGCCTTCGTCCTGCTGGACGAGGAACCCGGCGAGGTCATGACGGTCGGCCGGGGCCCTGAGCTGCCCGGGCTGCTCGAGGCGCTCGACGAACTGGCCGTCCGGCCGTCCTGACCGGCACCTCAGGGACCGCCGGGTCCTCCAGCGGCGGTCCGTGAGGTGCCGGTGCTACACGCGCTCCAGCGGCCGGTGCGGCTCGGCGGGCAGCACGGCGCTGATCCGGTCGCCCGGCCGTACGGCCCCGCCCGCCCTGACGACGCCCATGATTCCGGCCTTGCGGACGATGGTGCCGTCGTCCGCGCGGCCGACGACCTGCTTGAGCAGTCCTGCCTGGAAGGCGTCGATCTGCAGGCAGGGATTGCGCAGGCCGGTCACCTCGACGACGGCCTCGTCCCCGAGGTGCAGCAGGGTGCCCACAGGAAGCGCGAGAAGATCGAGTCCGCTCGTGGTGACGTTCTCCCCGAGATCACCCGGGGCCACCTCGAATCCGGCCTCCCGCAGCTCCCCGAAGAGCTCCTCGTGGATCAGGTGGACCTGGCGCAGATTGGGCTGGGTCGGGTCCTGGGCGACGCGGGAGCGGTGCTTGACCGTGACACCGGCGTGCACGTCGCCCTCCACTCCGAGTCCGGCCAGGAGCGTGATGCTCTCCCTGTTCGGCTTGGTGAACGCGTACACGCCGTTGCTGCTCACCGCGGTGACCGTGCTGTTCAGCGCCCTATCTCCTTACGGCTGATCCTGCGGAGCCTTCGCCTCTGCGACGGGTCGAGCATCAGGTAGCCCACGGTGGGCACCCCGATGAGGACGAGCAGTGACCACCAGAATCCGATGAACGGAATCAGGACGACTGCCGCGACGACTCCCCCGATGGCGATCTTTGCACCGTTCGACATGATCCGTGCCTCCTTCGCGGCCGGAGCCGCTCCTGTGGGGAGAACGCCTGTGGGCGCCCGTCGGTTCCGGCTCCGCCGGAAAGGTGCCGCGGGGCCTACCTGAGGGGCTCGCCGACCTCGTGCATGTGCCGCAGCGCCTGGCGGTAGGACTCGACGAGCCCCGTCTCCGCGTAGGGCATGCCGATCGACGCGCAGTGCGCCTTCACGAGGGGCTGCGCCAGCCGCAGATGGGGCCGGGGCATGCTCGGGAAGAGATGGTGCTCGATCTGGTAGTTCAGGCCGCCGAGGAACCAGTCGGTGAGGACGGCACCGCGCACGTTGCGCGAGGTGAGGACCTGGCGCTGCAGGTGGCCCCAGCGGTCGCCGTCGGGGTCGGGCATCTCCATGCCCTTGTGGTTCGGGGCGAACGCCATGCCCAGGTGGAGACCGAACAACGCGTGGTGCACGAGGGCGAAGACGACGGCCTTGCCCGGGGACATGGCGGTCAGCAGCAGGGTCGCGTACAGCGCGAGGTGGCAGGCCAGCAGACCGCCGGACAGGGCTCGTTCACGGGCCGGCTGGCGGCTCAGGAACTGGAACCCGTAGATCTTGAGGGCGATGCCTTCGAGGAGCAGCATCGGGAAGAAGAGGCGCGCCTGGTTGCGGGTGAGCCAGCGGGCGAAGCCCTCACGCTGTGCGGCCTGCTTCTGGGTCCACACGAGGGCTCCGACGCCGACGTCGGGGTCCTTGTCGACGTGGTTGGGGTTGGCGTGGTGGCGTACGTGCTTGTCGTTCCACCAGGCCTCGTTCATGCCGAGGAGCAGGTTGGCGTGCACGAGTCCGGTGATCCTGCTCGCCCTGCGGTCGCCGGATATCTGGGCATGCCCGGCGTCGTGCCCGAAGAAGGCGGTACGGGTCCACAGGACGGCCAGCGGCAGCGTGAGGAAGAGGTTCCACCAGGAGTCGCCGATGAGCACCATCCCCGTGATCACCGCCGCGAGCGCGATCAGGTTGGCCGCGATGCCCACCGCGTACCAGCCAGTGCGACGTTCCAGCAGGCCTTGCCCCCTGACGGTCTTCAGGAGCGGTGCGAAATCACTGCCGGCGGAACGGGTGTCCGCGGGGCTCTCCGATCCCTCGCGGGGGTGTTGCTCAACGGTGGCTTCTACCGCCTGGGGCATGACGTCTCCGGTTTCTGGGCAACTGCGCTGACCTCGTCAAAACGTACGGAGGGCGGGCCTGCGGCAGCCATGGCGCCATCACCCCGGCCATGCGGGGGCAATCCCCCGTGTCCGGTGGTGGGGACAGCCGCACCCCAGGCTTCAGAAGGCGGAAACGAGCGAGGTGGGTCACTGCGCGTTTCTCCCGGGACGGGCCGTGGGTGAGGTACCCTCGGCGACCCCGGGCTCACTAGTCAAATTTGAGGAATCTGACATCGCTGTGCACAGGCTCCCTGCGGCAACACCTGACGAGAACTCCGAACTGTCCCGCTGCTCCGCAGTCTTCCTCCCCGCGGATCCGGCCCGTACAGGCCTGATCGCGTTCTGGAACCCGGACGGTAGCACCCCTCCCGGTGATCAAGGGAGTCCGCAGGACATCACCGTCTCCGGGAGCGACGCACGCCCTTACGCGGTACCGGCGTTGCTCGTGCCCGTCCGGGAGGCGCTGCCCGTCCTGACACGGGCGCGGGCCGCTGCCCATGCCTCCCCGTCGGCCGCGTTCTGGGGCGCCGCCGGAGTGCTCGCACTCCAACTCGTCGCGCGCGGACTGCTGCTGCCGGGGCTGAGTCCCACGGACCGCGACGCGTGGCGGGCCGGACCACTGACCGCGGACGACCTCGAACGTATCCGGGTACTGGCGGCCTCCATGCCCCCCGACGCCCATGCCGTCCCGCTCGACGCGACGGCCGATCCGGTCATGCTGGCCGATCCGGAGTCGCTGCTGCGGTCGTTCATCGACGCGGTGGTGGACGGACTGCCGCGTACGCCTGGCGCCGAATCCGTGACGGGCTCACCGGCGTTCGCAGCGCGCGCCGCGCAGCATCTGCCCGCGTTGCGGCCGTGGGCGGCCGATGTGGCGGCGGGCCATGACGCCGGAGTCCGGCTCTCCCTGCGTGTCGAGGTGTCCGGGCTGGCCGACACGCCGGACGCGGAGCACCTCTCCGGCCGCGGTCCCTCCTTCCGTGCCGTCCTGCAGATCCACAGTGTCCAGGATCCCGCCCTGGTGGCGGACGCGGCGGACCTGTGGACCGACCGCTCCCCCGCCGCGTCACTGTTCGGTCGGCGCGCCCGGATGGACGCCCTGCTCGCCCTGCGGCGCGCCGCACGGGCCTGGCCGCCGCTGGCGCCCCTCCTCTCGGCGGCGGTTCCGGATGCGGTGGAGCCCGCCGACGAGGAGATCGCGGAGCTGCTGGGCCCCGCGGCCAGGGCTCTCGCCGCGACAGGCGTGCAGGTCCACTGGCCGAAGGCGCTGGCGAGGAAGCTCACCGCGCGCGCCGTGATCGGACCGGAGGACGGCGACGAGGCTTCGCCGTCGAGGGCCGGATCGCGGACGCCCTCCTTCCTGTCGGCCGATTCCCTGCTCGCGTTCGACTGGACGTTCGCGCTGGGCGGCCGGAAGCTCAGCCGGGCGGAGATCGACCGGCTCGCGGAAGCGGGCAGGCCCCTCGTCCGCCTCCACGACCAATGGGTCCTCGTCGACCCGGAGGAGGTCAGGCGCGCCCGCGACACCCGGGACCGCAAGGTCACACCCATCGACGCGCTGGGCGCGGTCCTGACCGGGACGGCCGAGGTCGACGGGCGGCAGGTGGAGGTGGCCGCGAGCGGCTGGCTCGACCGGCTGCGCGAGCGGATCGCGGACCCGGAGTCCGCGGACCGCCCATCGGTCGGACAGCCGGCGGCGCTCGACGCGCGTCTGCGCGACTACCAGCTGCGCGGCCTGGACTGGCTGGACACCATGACCTCCCTCGGCCTCGGCTGCTGCCTGGCCGACGACATGGGACTCGGCAAGACCATCACCCTGATCGCCCTCCATCTGCACAGGCAGTGCGTCCCGTCGGCTGCGGGGCCCACGCTCGTGGTGTGCCCCACCTCCCTGATGGGGAACTGGCAGCGGGAGATCGAGAGGTTCGCCCCGGGCACTCCGGTGCGCCGCTTCCACGGCGTGTCGCGCTCGCTGGAGGACCTCACCGACGGCGAGTTCGTCCTCACCACGTACGGCACGATGCGCCTCGACGCCCGCCGGCTGGCCGAGGCCTCCTGGGGCATGGTCGTCGCCGACGAGGCGCAGCACGTCAAGAACCCGCGTTCGGCGACCGCCAGGCAGCTGCGCACCATCGGCGCGCGGGCCCGTGTCGCACTCACCGGTACCCCGGTGGAGAACAACCTCTCCGAGCTGTGGGCGATCCTCGACTGGACGACTCCCGGGCTGCTGGGCAGGCTCGGCACGTTCCGCACGAGGTACGCGAGCGCGGTGGAGGGCGGCAACGACCCCGCCGCCGCGGAACGCCTGGCCGCGCTGGTCCGCCCGTTCCTGCTGCGGCGCCGCAAGTCGGACCCGGGCATCGCCCCGGAGCTGCCGCCCAAGACGGAGACGGACCGCGCGGTGTCGCTCACCCCGGAGCAGGCCGGTCTGTACGAGGCGGTGGTGCGCGAGACGCTCGCCGAGATCTCCGGCTCGGACGGCTTCGCCAGGCGGGGGCTCGTCATGAAGCTGCTGACGGCGCTCAAGCAGATCTGCAACCATCCCGCGCAGTTCCTCAAGGAGGAGCGGCCGAGGATCGTGGACCGTTCGGGGAAGGTGGAGCTGCTGGACGAGCTGCTGGACACCATCCTCGCCGAGGGCGCGAGCGTGCTGGTGTTCACCCAGTACGTGCGGATGGCCCGGCTGCTGGAGCAGCATCTGGCCGCGCGCGGGGTCGCCACCCAGTTCCTGCACGGTGGCACCCCCGTGGCCGAACGCGAGGCGATGGTGAACCGCTTCCAGGAGGGCGGAGCACCGGTCTTCCTGCTGTCGCTGAAAGCCGCGGGCACGGGGCTCAACCTCACCCGGGCGGGGCATGTGGTGCACTTCGACCGCTGGTGGAATCCGGCCGTGGAGGCGCAGGCCACCGACCGTGCGTACCGGATCGGGCAGACCCAGCCGGTGCAGGTGCACCGGCTGATCGCCGAGGGGACCGTCGAGGACCGCATCGCCGCCATGCTGGCGCGGAAACAGGAGCTGGCGGACGCCGTGCTGGGCAGCGGCGAGGCCGCGCTGAGTGAACTGACCGATGCCGAACTGGCCGAACTGGTCGAGCTGCGAGGGGGCGCACGATGAGCGGGAGTCACGAGCCGGAGCGTACGTTCGCCGCCCTGCCGCCGGCGCGGGGTCAGGGGTTCGCCTCGTCCTGGTGGGGACAGGCGTGGCTGAAGGCACTGGAGGACACGGCACTCGACGGCACGCAGCTCAAGAGGGGGCGCAGGCTGGCCCGGGAGGGCAGGGTCGGCGCGGTGTCGGTCAGGCCGGGCAGGCTCACCGCGCTCGTGCGGGACGGTTCTTCGGCGGCGTACCGCAGTGATGTGCTCCTCCAGGAGCTGAGCGAGGAGGAGTGGGACCGGTTCCTGGACATGGCGTCCGAGCGGGCCGGGCACATCGCGGCGCTGCTCGACCGCGAGATGCCGCCGCATCTGGTGGAGGACGCGGCAGCCGCCGGGGTCGAACTGCTGCCGGGCATCGGCGATCTGGAACCGGAGTGCAGTTGCGAGGCATGGGACCACTGTCCGCATACGGGCGCCCTCTGCTACCAGGTGGCGCGGCTGCTGGACCAGGACCCCTTCGTGCTGCTGCTGTTGCGGGGGCGCGACGAGCGGCGGCTGCTGGACGAACTCCAGGTGCGCAGTGCCGCGCGGGCGGTCCGGGAGGCGGGCGCCGCCCCGGCGGACGATCCGGCCGGGCCGCCCGCGACGTGTGGCGTCCGGGCCGACGAGGCGTTCGCGGCACGGGACATCCTGCCGCCGCTCCCTCCTCCGCCGCCGCTGCCCGCCGAGCCGGGCCTGCCGCCCTCGCTGGACACGGACGCGGAGCCGGCCGGCGGGATCGATCCCGCCGCACTGGAGTTCCTGGCGGCGGACAGCGCCGTACGGGCCTTCGCGATGCTGGCGGACGCGCTCGCCCCGGGCCATGGTGAGCAGCCGCCGCCGGCCGTGCTGACGCCGCAACAGGACGCCGTGCGGCTGGCTGCGGACGGACGGCCCGACGCGCGGACGGCGGCGCGTCTCGCCTCGGCGGTGGGACGGCAGCCGGCCGGGCTCGACGCGGCGGCCCGCGCCTGGCGGTACGGCGGGGCGGCGGCGCTGGCGGTGTACGACGAGGAGTGGCAGCCCGGGGCCGAGGAGCTCACCCGGGCCGGGGCACAGCTCGCGGCGGCATGGGAGGAGGGTGAGGGCCCGCAGCTTCGCGCCGCGAACAACCGCTGGACCGTGGTCGGTTCGGGCGCACAGCTGCGGTACGGACGGGACGGGCGCTGGTGGCCGTACACCAAGGAGCGGGGCCGCTGGGTGCCTGCCGGGCCGGCGGACGGCGATCCGGCCGCCGCGCTGGCCATGGTGCTGTCAGGCTCCTGAACACGCGCCGGCGCGGAACCGTGCGGCGGGCGTGCGCGTGTTGTGGCGTAGACCGGACGGACTCCCCCAGGTACAGGAGTGCTGATGCAGCGCAGACGGATCCTCCAGGGCGCCGCGGCGACCGCCACCGCGGCGCTCCTCCCCGCGTCGGTCCGCGCCGTGGCCGCCCCGGCGGCGGCGGCCGACTTCCCGGCAGCGCAGTGGTCGCCCGCATCGGCGTCCAACTACACGGTGTCGAGCCGCCCTTCGGCGTATCCGGTCGACCGCGTCATCATCCACGTCGCCCAGCAGACGTTCACCCAGACGATCGGCATCTTCCAGAATCCGGCCAAGCAGGTCTCGGCACACTACGTGGTGCGGTCGGGGGACGGCCTGGTCGCGCAGTGCGTGCGGGAGAAGGACATCGCCTGGCACGCGGGGAACTGGGACTACAACACCCGCAGCATCGGCATCGAGCACGAAGGCTGGGTCGATCAGCCCTCCTACTTCACCCACACGATGTACGAGCGGTCGGCGAGGCTGACCGCGGACATCTGTGACCGCTACGGCCTGACCAAGGACCGCGCACACATCATCGGCCATCACGAGGTGCCGGGCAGCGACCACACCGACCCCGGGGTCAACTGGGACTGGGTGCGCTACATCCGCCTGGTCAATCTGGTCTGACGCCGAGGCGCGGGCTATCCGAGGGGAGCGGAACCTTCGCCTCCGTCTCGTTTCCGTGTCGGCACTCCGATGTCGTGCTCGGCGGCGCCGGCCCGGCCGCCCGCCTGGGGGGCCTGGTCCGCCCCGGCCCCGGAACCGTCGTCCGTCATCGGTGGCCCCATGGCGCCTCCGCCCCGCAGGCGTTCGAGGTCGGATGCGCGGACCTGGATGACGATCAGGGCGATCAGCGCGGCCACGACGGAGAAGATGGCGGCGACGATGAACGCGCTGGAGACGCCGGACGCCAGCACCTGATCACCCCACGGTGAGGGGAGTTCCCCCGTCCTGCGGAACTCCAGCTGCTGGGCGGGCGTGGCCTCGGCGAGGAAGCTGGGGATCTGCTCCGTCGCCTCGTTGCGGCTGGTCGTGCCGAACACCGTGACGAGGATGGACAGCCCCAGTGATCCGCCGACCTGCTGGGTGGCGTTGAGGACTCCGGACGCCGCCCCCGCCTCCCTCGGCGCCACACCGGAGACCGCCATCAGCGTCAGCGACACGAACTGCATGCCCATACCGAAGCCGAAGACCAGGATGGGGCCGAGAATGCTGCCGAGGTAGGTGCTGTTGACGTCCGTCAGCGTGAGCCAGGCGAGCCCGGCCGCCGCCAGGACGGCGCCCACCACCATGAAGGGCTTGGGTCCCCACCGGGGCAGCAGCTGCGAGGCAAGTCCGGCGCTGACCGCGATGATCGCGCTCACCGGCAGGAAGGCCAGCCCCGCCTGCAACGGGCTGAAGTCCAGGATGTTCTGCACGAAGAGGGTCAGGAAGAAGAACATCCCGAACATCGCGGCGGCCAGGCTCAGCATCATGCCGAAGGCGCCGGCCCGATTGCGGTCACGGAACATGTGCAGCGGCGTGATGGGCTGCCTCGACCGGCGCTCCACGGCCAGGAACACTGCGAGGAAGAGCACGGCGCCGACGAAGGCGGCGATGGTCACGGTGTCGCTCCAGCCGTCCTCGGATGCCCGGATGAAGCCGTAGACGAGCAACACCATGCCCAGCGTGGAGGCGAGCGCGCCGAGGAGGTCGAAGTGGCCGGGGTGGCGTTCGGATTCCTTGATGTACCGGGGCGTGGCGAAGGCGATCAGCAGGCCGATGGGTACGTTGACGAAGAGCACCCACCGCCAGTCCAGCCACTCCACCAGCACTCCGCCGGCCAGCAGTCCGATCGCGCTTCCGCCCGCGGAGACCGCGGCGAACACTCCGAACGCGCGGTTGCGCGCGGGGCCTTCGTCGAAGGTCGTGGTGATGAGGGAGAGGGCGGTCGGCGAGGCGATCGCGCCACCGACACCCTGGAGCGCACGCGCCGCGAGCAGTTGCCAGGACTCCTGCGAGAGGCCACCGAGCAGCGAGGCCAGGACGAAGAGCAGCACACCGAAGATGAAGACCCTGCGGCGCCCGAGGATGTCACCCAGGCGTCCTCCGAGCAGGAGCAGCCCGCCGAAGGTCAGGGTGTAGGCGTTGATCACCCACGACAGACTCTCGGTCGAGAAGCCGAGCGAGGTCTGGATGTGCGGCAGGGCGATGTTCACGATGGTGATGTCGAGGACCACCATCAGCTGGCACGAGGCGATGATGAGCAGCGCCATCCCGTTGCCGTGGCCCCGCTCCGGGGTTCCGGCAATGGACGCGGACTTCGCTCGGGATGCAGTCATAGCGCTGTGTGCCATGCGTGTGAGCCATGAACAGAAACGTTCACTCATCGACGTTAGGCCGGAGCGGACGGCTCCGCCAATCGATCACCCCGAGGCGGCGCGAACAGCCCCACGCCAGGCCGCGCGAGGTCCCGCCGGACACGGACGTCCGGCGGGACCGGGGCATGGTGCGGGGGGATCAGGTGAAGTTCACGTCGCTGCACAGGAAGTACGTCTGGTCCATGTGCGACGCCTGCCAGATCGTGTAGACGACATGGCGGCCGGTGAGGCCCGAGGTGCTCACCGGGATCTCGTAGTTCTGGCCGGGGGCGTAGCTCCCGGTCTCGGCGACCAGCTGGAGGTCGGCCCAGGTCAAGGCCTGGGTGGCGGGGTCGAAGCCCTGCCGGGTGACGTACACCTTGAAGTAGTCGGCGCCGTGACTGGCCTGGTCGTACAGCTTCACCGTGAAGTCGCCGGTGATGTCCGTGGTCTTCCAGGCGCCGACGGTGTCGAGGGAGTCGTAGCGGCCACTCTCGGCCCGGCCGCCGCTGCACAGCTGGCCGTCGGGCACGGCGGCCGGGAAGTCCCCGGCGGAGCCGTTGCGGTACAGCCCGTTCCAGTTCCACATGGCGTTCGGGTCGTCCTGCCAGGCCTGCCAGCACATGGGGTCTTCCTGCGCCATGGCCGGGTTCTGGAAGTCGTCGCCCCAGCGGAGCCAGCAGCCGTAGTTGCGGGACGCCGGGTCGACGACGGAGCCGTGGGCGCTCGCGGTGCCTGTCCATGGAAGGAGACAGAGCAGGGCCGCGACGAAGACGCCGCCGAGGCGCAGCGCCCACCCGGTTAACTTGACGCGCTCATGACAGATCATGGAATGCTCTCCGTTTCGGGGAGGTGGGGGGATCCAGTGGCGTGGGAGCGCTCCCGCGCCACTGGGGCTTTGCCCGGCCCGGCTCGCTTCAAACATGTCCTCCTCGACATGGCCGGCAGCGGCGAACTGGTGGGCGAGGCGGGCGTCAGTCGCGCGGGAGCAGCGTCCCCAAGGGGCCGAGGTCCAGGTTGAGATCCTCGGGACGCACCCCGTGCTGCTCGCAGAGTTCCGCCATCCGCTGGTCGAGCATCATGAGCGTGGTCCCGATCTCGTCCACCTGGCTCTCGCTCAGATCGCCCTGGTCGATGCGGCGGATGGCCTGGCGTTCCATGAGCTGGCGCAGCAGTTCCACCACGGTCAGTACGAGCGCGACCAGATCTCGCCCCAACTGGTCGGAGTCGACGTCGAGTCGTGAGGCCGTCACAGCGGGCCTCCGTCCGCCCAGGGCGCCGGGACGCGTTCGTTGACCGAGGAGAGCAGCGCGTGGAGCGACAGTCGGACGAGAGGAACGTCGGCGATCGCGATCACGAGATCACCGCTGATCACGACGCCGGTGGCCAGCACCCGGTCCAGCAGATCGACAAGCGGCACCCCGATGGGTCCGCTCAGGGGCTCGGGGTTGTCCCAGGGCACCACTTCGCGTTGCATGTCTACACCTCGCCGACGAAGCTGTACGGCACCCAGGGCCCGGAGATCTCGATCCGGGCACCGGTGTCGGCCCGAAGCGTGCGGGTCAGTTCCTCGAGCTCCGCCGCCCTGTGCGCTCTCACCAGATAGGTCGCGTTGAGCACCTGCGCACCGCCCTTCCCGGGCGGCTCCGCAGCGTGCAGCCTCAGCCTGCGTCCCGCGGCGGCGACCGTCAGGAAGGCGGCGTCGACCGTCTCGGCGACCCGCAGGGCGTCCTCGTGCCGCCGTTCACGCCGGGCCTGCACCCCGCGCTTGCGCTCCAGGTAGGCGAGACCGGCTCCGGGTGCCGGCCTGGCGCCGGGGGCCGTGGCTTCCGGCCGGTGCGTAGGGGCGGCCGGTTCCGGCGCCGGAGGGTCGGCCGGTTCCGGCGCCGGAGGGTCGGCCGGGGCGTCGCTCGCGTAGACCTTCACACCCCATTCGGCGTGGCCCGCCGTGCGCTCCAGGGCCGTGCGGAAGCGCTCGGTCTCGCCGAGCAGCGCCTCAAGGGCGCGCTCCTCGCCGTGGTAGAGCGTGGCCAGCGGCAGCGGAACGGTGGGGCAGCAGGCGGCGGCAGCCGAGACGACGTGGTGGTGCGCACGCGCGTACCGTTCCAGCTCTTGCCGGTCGGCCATCCGGGCCTGCCACGCGTCCTCCGTGAAGTCGGCGGCCCGCACGGTCTGGACGATCGCGGTCAGCTCTCCGAACCGCAGGGCCCGCAGCGGTTCACCCGGTGCTACGCCTGGCAGGTCCGCGAACGACACGGGATCGGGGTCACCGCACACCGCGAATACGTACAGGGCGCCGCCGTCCGAGGTTTCGGCTCCGCACTCCGTCATGAGGCTCGGTTCTCCTTGCTCGTCAGCCGGCCGGTGTCTCGCTGGTCTTCGACTCGAGCGCCTCCAGGCGCTCGCGCAGTTCACGGTTCTCGTCCAGGAGGGAATTGCGGGCGGCCCGGGAACTCAGTGCGGGGTCGGTCTCCCACCAGTCGATCCCGGCCTTCTTCGCCGTGTCCACCGAGGCGACGAACAGGCGGAGCCGGATGGTGAGCAGCTCGATGTCGAGAAGGTCGATCTTGATGTCACCCGCGATGACGATGCCCTTGTCGAGAACCCGTTCGAGGATGTCGGCGAGGTTGGTGTTCTGCGGCCCCGGGATGGGGTACGCGTCCCGGGCGAGGTCGAGATCCGTCACCTCGATGCCCTCCGTCCTCGTCGCTTCCTGGGGGCGGCGTCCTCTTCTTCCTCCTCGGGCTCGTCGTCCTCCTCTTCTTCTTCGTCCTCGTACTCGGGTTCGTCGTCCTCCTCGTCCTCGTACTCGGGCTCCTCCTCGTCCTCGTCCTCTTCCTCGGGCTCCTCTTCCTCGTCTTCCTCGTCTTCCTCGGGTACCTCCTCCTCTTCCTCGGGCTCGTCCTCGTACTCCGAGTCGTCCTCTTCCCCGTCCTCCGGCTCCTCGTCCGACTCCTCGTTCTCGGCTTCCTCCTTCTCCATCGCCTCTTCGTGCGTCACGACAACTTCCCCGTCGCGGATTTCACCGCGCCAGCCCTCGGGTTCCTCGTCGGTCAGCGTGACGAAACGCTGGAAGAGTTTGAAGTCGAGTCGCATGCGCCGGCCCTGCACACGCCACAGATTGCCCGTCTTCTCGAAGAATCCCGACGGGTAGTACTCCACCACCAGGACGATCCGGGTCAGGCTCGGCGCGAGTTCATGGAAGCTGACGCATCCGCGTGTGGAGCCCTTCGATCCCTCGGAGGTCCACACGATGCGGTCGTCGGGCACCTGCTCCTGGACCGTCGCTTTGAAGCTGCGTGAGGAGGGACCGATCTTGACCTTCCAGTCGCTCTCCACCTGCTCGTCATCCTTCGAAACGCTCTGCACGCCCTTCGTGAAGCTGCTGAACTCGTCGTAGGCCGTCCAGTAGTCGTACGCGGTGCGCAGGGGCACCCCGACATCGAGCACCTCGATGATGTTCATGGACTTGCCGCCGCTGGACTTGCGCTTGTTCTTCCCGCCGCCGAAGGCGTCCTTGGCCTTGTCCACGATGTTGTCCTTGACGCTGCCCGCCTTGTCCGCGACGAAGGCCTTCACCGGGGACTCGCCCTGGAGAACACGGGAGCCGACCGACGCCAGTGAACCGCCGTTCTCGGCGATGTCGGTGAGCTGACCTGTCAGTCCGGTCAGCTTGTCGCCGGCCTTCTGGGCGAGCTTCCCCGTCTGCGCGCCGAGAAAGTTCGAGAACTCCTCACGGAGGCGGTCCACGCCCGACTCTTCGGGTTCGTCTCTGTCCGTCCTGGCCATGGCTGCCTACCTCTGCCGTCCGCCGCGTCGGGACGCGGCTCGCTTCGATGACGTCGTCTTCTTGGCTGAAGCGCTCTTCCTGGCCGACGACTTCTTGGCGGGAGACGCCGACTTCTTCGCCGGAGCCGACTTCTTGGAGGGCGCCGACTTCTTGGCGGGAGCCTTGCGGGCCGACTTCTTCGCCGGGGCCGACTTCTTCGCCGCCGCCTTCTTCGCGGGCGCAGACTTCTTGGCTGCCGCCTTCTTCGCGGGCGCTTCCTTCTTCTCGGCCGACGACTTCTTGGCCGCGCTCTTCTTGGCCGCGGACTTCTTCGCCGGAGCCGGCTTCTCGGATGCTGCCTTCTTCGCCGCTGCCTTCTTCTCAGGCGCCTTCTTTGCGGAAGCCTTCTTTGCGGGAGCCTTCTCGGCGGCGGGGGGCTTCTTCGAAGGCGCTGCCTTCTTTCCGGTCCTGCGCCGGGGCTCCTCCGGCTCCTCGTCGGCCTCGTCCTCGTCCTCGTCCTCGTACTCCTCGTCCTCTGGCTCCTCTTCCTCCTCCTCCGGCTCCTCGTCCTCGTACTCAGGCTCTCCGTCCTCGTACTCCTCCTCTTCCTCTTCCTCCTCCGGCTCCTCCTCGTCGTACCCCTCGTACTCCTCCTCGTCGGCCTCGTCCGGTTCCCCGAGCCGCGCCGTCCGCTCGCTGAGGGCGTCGGCCAGGGAGTTCATGCCCCGGTCAGCCGCAGCCGTCAGGGCCTTCCTGCCGGAGTCGAGTACTTCGCCCTTCAACTGGTCCTGAAGTTCGGCGAACTGCGGCATCTCGCCCAGCCGGCGCATCCCTTCGGCGGCGAGCTGGCGAGGTTCGAGGCCGAAGCGCCTGCCCGCCAGATAAGTGGCGACGGAGAGTGCGAGACGGCCCTTCTTCGTGCGGCCGAGCACGTATCCGCCCACCAAGGCGGCTGCGAGCGTGACCTTTGTCTGTTCTTCCATGAGTGAGTCACCTTCGATGGTTCGGCGCGGGGCGGACCCGGGCGGCATGAAGCCGGTCGAGCAGCTCCTCCTCTTCCCGTTCGAACTCCTCCAGGCTGATGTGGCCGTCCTCGAGTTCCAGGTTCAGCGCGGCAAGCCGGGCCCTGATCACCTGCGGGTCGTTGAGTTCCCGTTCGGCCGCGTCGTTCACCTTCTCCGCGACCCAGGCCACGCCGCGCACCGGTGCGAGCGGCAGCAGGAGCAGGCCGGTGAGCAGTCCCATCTCAGGCCCCTGCGACCGGGGTCCGGAGCGGGCGCGAGGAGACGAAGCTGTAGCAGGGCAGCGGTCCCGCGACCCGGAGCTCGACGTGGTCGCGATGGGCGTCGGCGAACCGCTGCGCCGCCGTCCTGAAGGTGTCGCTCTCGCGCCGGTCGACGAGGAACGACACGTTGAGCGCACATCCGTGGACCTCGGGCCCGGCGGCCACCGCGCGGGCCATCGGAGTGAGCCTGTGGAGGATCTTCCTCCCGGCGTCGGCCGCCCGGCGCGACAGCGCGGTGGCGACGGCCTCCCCCAGCCGGACGTTCTCCTCGTAGCCGGGGCGCCTGCGGACCGCCTCACGCAGCCGGCGGACGTCCTTCTCCTGCTCGACCACGGCCGCGAGCGCGTCCTGGGCAGGGAGCGCCTTGAGGTTGATCTCGACGCCCCCGTCCAGGTGCCTCAGCGTGGCGAGATGCTCCGCCCGCGATCCGGCCAGCTGGGCGCGCACCGAGTCCTCGTCCGGTGCGACCGCCCCGAACCGCATGGGCAGCACGGGGCCAGCGTCCGAGAGGCGCAGCAGTACGTCCTGATGGGCCATCAGGTCACGTCGTCTGGCCCGTAGTTGCGGTGGGGCGTCGCTCACGACCGCGGTGAGCTTGCCGTCCCTCACCAGCCTCAGCCCGGCCGGGGGGCTGCCCACGCCGACCGCGCCCGCCGGGAGCACGGCCGCTGCCGGGACGATCGCGTAGACGTACACGCCGTTCTGTGTCACGGCTCATGCCTCCGCGCGTCGGCGCCGCTGGGATCCCTCGCGTGCGGGGGCCCTCCGCTTCTTGGGCCGCTCCTCCCGCTCCTCGTCGTCCTCGTCGTCATCGGCGCCCACCGCCTTGCGCACGGTGTCGCCGACCGACTCGGCGGCCTTGTGCACCTTGCGCTTGCCGATGGACTTGGCGGCGCGTCCGCCGAGCAGCTCGGGAATGGTGGTGCTTCCGGAGTCACGTTCCAGGTCGAGCCTGTTGCACGCCTCGGCGAAGCGGAGGTAGGTGTCCACACTCGCCACGACGATGCGCGCGTCTATCTTGAGGATCTCGATGCCGACCAGGGACACCCTGACGAACACGTCGATGACCATGCCCCGGTCGAGAATAAGTTCCAGGACGTCGTAGAGCGTTCCTGCCCGGGGCGGGCAGGGGGCGACTTCGTCGGCGTACATGGTCGTGGTCATGGAGCGTCCTTCCGGGTGGGGGGCTGATCGGGTCACTCACTCGTCGGCGGAGCCCCGCCGGTAGCGGCGGACCCTGCTGTACTCCATGAGTTCGCCCCGCTCGTCGATCTGGACCTCGTAGGAGGCCAGCAGACTCGTGGTGTCGGGGATGCGGGGCACTTCGAGTACGTCGACGACGACGCACCAGCCGTCGTCCTTGCGCCGCACGGCCGACACCCCTTCCGCGGGGTGACAGATCAGACGTTCCAGGCTCTCGCAGGCGGCGCGGGCGGCGTGCTCGGGACCGCGTCGGGACGCGGTGCGGGATGCCGTCTTCTTCGCTGTCCGCCCGGAGGGGGCGCGACGATTCTCTGCCATGGAACCCAGTCTGGTCAGGAACCGGTCGGGCGCATCTCGAAAGCCGGGCGAGGTCCTTCCGAGGCCACTCACCCTTTCGCCTTTCCGGCGGGACGCATCGCACGGGAGACGTGCACAGTCGTAGGCATGACTGAGACCCGTGAACCGAGTGGGCCCGACGAGGAACACGTACGGCCGTCCGGGGTCGACGACACGACCGTCGAGGCCCTCGGGGTGCTGACGGAGGCGCTGGAGAGGGTGGAGCGGGCCCGGGGCCAGCTCTACGCGTTCCATCAGCTCACGGGCGGCGCGGACCTGACGCTCGACCGGGCGGTGGAACTGCTCCGGATGGGGGGCCACGCGGAGCAGGCAGACCTCGTGGAGCGGGAGATCCTGGGCCGCAACGTCGTTCCCGGCTGCTGGACCTTCCAGCTCGTCGAGGCGTACGACGACACCTACTACCGGCCGTTCGTCGCGGTCGAGGAGCGAGTGCGCCAGGAGCTCGCCGGCGGGCGCAGGCACCTGTACGAGGCGGAGATGAAAGAGGCCCGCCGCACGCACGGGCACCCCCAGCACACGGCCCGGCCCTGACCATGGATCCGGTCGACGCGCTGCGCAGGATCGCGTTCCTGCTGGAGCGGTCCCAGGCGGCCACGTACCGCGTGAAGGCCTTCCGCACGGCGGCCGGCGCGATCGGTGCGATGGACGGTGAAGAGCTCGCCGAGCGGGTGGAGCACGGTTCGCTGGAGGCTGTGCGCGGGATCGGGCCGAAGACGGCCGCGGTGATCCGCGAGGCGGTGGAGGGCGCGACGCCCGCGTATCTCGCACGCCTGGAGGCGGAGTCCTCGGGCCCACTGGCGACCGGCGGAGAGAAGCTCCTCGCGGCACTGCGCGGCGACTGCCATCTCCACTCAGACTGGTCCGACGGTGGCAGCCCCATCGAGGAGATGGGCCGTACGGCGGCCGAGCTGGGTCACGAGTGGGCGGTGCTCACCGACCACTCCCCCAGGCTGACGGTCGCGAACGGGCTGTCGACCGAGCGCCTGCTGCGGCAACTGTCCGTCGTGGCGGAGCTCAACGAGCGGTGGGCGCCCTTCCGTCTGCTCACGGGCATCGAGTGCGACATCCTCGACGACGGCTCGCTCGACCAGGATCCCGAGGTGCTGGAGCGCCTCGACGTGGTGGTCGTCTCCGTGCACTCGAAGCTGCGCATGGACGCCGCGGCGATGACCCGGCGGATGCTCGCGGCCGTACGCGATCCGCACGCGGACATCCTCGGGCACTGCACCGGGCGGCTCCTCGGTGCGAAGAAGCGGCCCGAGTCCGTGTTCGACGCCGAGAAGGTCTTCGCCGCCTGCGCCGAGTCGGGCACCGCCGTCGAGATCAACTGCCGCCCCGAGCGGCTCGACCCGCCGCGCGGCCTGCTCCGGCAGGCGGTCGCGTCGGGAGCGCTGCTCTCCATCGACACCGACGCGCATGCGCCCGGCCAGCTGGACTGGCAGGCCTACGGATGCGCGCGGGCCGAGGAGTGCGGTGTGCCCGCCGAGCGTGTCGTCACGACCTGGCCGGTGGAACGGCTGCCGGGCTGGACGGGTGACAAGGAGCGCGGGTAGCCGCCGGGCGGACGGGCAGCCATGGGCCGGTGGCCCGGGGCGGACGGGTGCGCACGGGCCGGTCCGGGGTGTCCGGCGTACAGTCGATCAGGGTTGTCCAGGTGCATCCGGCCCAGGTCGGGGCAGGAGGAAGCTCATGTCCAGTCAACGCACAGGCCCTCTGCTGCCGCAGGCACGCGGCGCGCTCTCCGAGGGTGTGATCGCCCACCTGAGGGGCACCGGTCCGCTGCCCGGTACCGGCGACGTGGGGACCGCCGAACCGTACGGCGATGATCTTCAACTCGCCCTGTACGTCTGCTACGAGCTGCACTACCGCGGCTTCGCCGGCGTGCGCCCCGAGCTGGAGTGGGATCCGCCCCTGCTCGCGGTGCGCGCCGCCCTGGAGGACCGCTTCCTGACGGCTCTGCGGCGCGACGCCGCACCCGCGGAGGGCCTGGACGCCATCCTGGACGGCCTCCTGGTGGAACCGGTCCGCGGGACCGGGCTCTCCTGGTTCCTCCAGGACGAGGGCGAGCTCCGCCATCTGCGTGACTACGCGGTGCAGCGCTCCCTCTACCACCTCAAGGAGGCCGACCCGCACGCCTGGGTGCTGCCCCGCCTCCAGGGGCGGGCGAAGGCGGGCATGGCGGCGATCGAGTACGACGAGTTCGGCGCGGGGCGCCCGGACCGTGTCCACGCCCGGCTGTTCGCGGACCTGATGGGCGATCTGGGGCTGGACGCGACGTACGGGCGCTATCTGGACGAGGGCCGCGCGCCGATGCTGGCCCTGGTCAATCTGATGTCCCTGTTCGGCCTGCACCGGGGGCTGCGCGGGGCGCTGGTGGGTCATTTCGCGGCGGTCGAGATCACGTCCTCGCCCGCTTCACGGCGTCTCGCCAACGCCATGAAGCGCACCGGCGCCGGGCCCGCCGCCGAGTTCTTCTACACCGAGCACGTCGTGGCCGACGCGGTGCACGAGCAGGTGGTACGCCGTGACGTGATCGGCGGCCTGCTCGACGACGAACCGGATCTGGCGGCCGACATCGCCTTCGGTGTCACCGCCACCTCGCATCTGGAGGACCGTCTCGGGGACCACCTGCTCGCTCACTGGCAGGTCTGACCCACACCCACCCTGGTCGCGATCCCCGGAGGGAGCCGCAGATGTCCGCAGACATGGCCGAAGACACCCCCACCGCCCGTTTGATGACGCTACCGGGGGTGTACGCACCCCAGCACGACACACGCCTGCTCATGGCGGCGCTGGACCGGGAGGCCGTCGGCCCGGGCGCCGAGGTCCTGGATCTCGGCACGGGCAGCGGCACTCTGGCACTGCACGCCGCCCGGCTGGGCGCGCGGGTGACGGCGGTCGACATCGCGTGGCGGGCCGTGATGACGGCCCGGCTGAACGCGCTGCTCTCCCGTCGGCGCATCACGGTGCAGCGCAGCGATCTCCTCTCCGCGCTGCCCGGCCGGTCGTACGACCTGGTGATCTGCAACCCGCCCTATGTGCCGTCGCCCGTGGGCCGGCTGCCCGAGCGCGGCGCGTCGCGTGCCTGGGAGGCGGGGCCCGACGGGCGGGCAGTCCTCGACCGGGTCTGCCGGGCCGCGCCTGCTGCTCTGCGTCCCGGAGGCCGTCTCCTCCTGGTGCACTCCGGCCTCTGCGACAGCGAGGTGACTCTGCGGCGCCTGGCGGACGCGGGCCTGCGGGCCCGGGTCAGTGACCGTGCCCTGGTGCCCATGGGGCCGGTGCTGCGGTCGAGGCTGCGGTGGCTGCGGGACACCGGGCTGGTGGGCCACGGCGAGACGATGGAGGAGCTGGTGGTCATCCGTGCCGAACACCCCTGAGCGCCCGTGCAGGATCACTCTCGGCGACGAGGGTCCTCTGCTCGTCGAGGGACCGGTGGAAGTCGTCTGCGCGGACGGCCGTGTGGCCGTCTCCGACCGGTTCGCGGTGGCCGTCTGCATGTGCAGGCGCAGCAGGACCTACCCGTGGTGCGACACCAGCCACCGGCGCCGTGAGCGGCCGGGCCGCGGTACGGACTGACCGGTTCACTCGTCGGGCCGGAAACGCGTGGGCGTCGCCCCCCGCAGCCGGCGGGACATCGCCCGCAGCCGTGGGTGGCGCTCGTGCACCTCGGCCGAGCGGCGGTCCAGCTCCTCGGCGAGGCGCTCCGTGCGCTTGTCGATGTCGAGCTCGTCGAGGATGCGGTCGATCTCGGCGAGCAGGGCGCCGTGCAGCTGCCACTGCCGGGGGTGTTCCTGCACCCCCGCGAGCAGCAGGTCGGCCACGTGGTCACGCGTGGCGCGACTGCGGGCCAGCGCGTCGGCGAGGCGGTCCTCGGCCTCCTCGCCGCTTTCGGCCATCGGTGTGGTGATCATCACCGCGAAGCCCTCGATGGCCTCGGACATGTTCCGGAACAGTTCCCTGAGTCCTCTGGCCACGTCGTCCGGGAAGAGTGCCTCTCCGGTGCGCGCCTTGGCCAGGTCGGTCAGCGAGCGGGTCAGGACGCGCAGCACCACGGCGCAGATCTCCAGCGTGTCGAGCCCGGTCCGCAGCACGACGCGGTGCAGCATCCCCTGACGCACCCGGGGGTTGAGCATCGTGCTCTCCTCCGCCTGCCGCAGGGAGGCGTCGACCTCCACGATGTCGTGGTCGAGCCTCCGGGCCTCGTGCAGCCGGGCGGCGGCCTCCCGTACGGGGTGGGTGCCGCCGATCTCGTCGCCGAGGTCGCGGAACATCGCGCCCATCCGCTCCCCCAGGCCGCCGATGGACGCGCTGCCGGACTCGACCCAGACGGGCGGTGCGAACAGGAGGTTGAAGAGCAGGCCGACCCCCGCGCCGATGAGGGTCTCCAGCACGCGTTCCCAGGCGTAGTCGGCGACCTGCGAGACACCGAGGACCAGCATCGCGCTGATGGCCACCTCCGGCACGAACTCGTTGACCCGGACCACCCGCCCGATCAGCAGGGAGGTGAAGATGGTCAGGCCGAGGCTCCACCAGCTCAGGCCGACCAGGGCGCTGAATCCGCCGGCGATCAGGACCCCGACCACGACGGCGTTGACACGACGGATGCCGGTGGTGAGCGTGGCGTAGAGCGTCACCTGCACCACGAGCAGCGCGGTCAGGGGCGCGGTGAGGGGCGCGGGGTGCGGGGCGGGCAGGACCAGCTGGGCCACCGCGAAGGCGATGACGGCTGCTGCGGTCGAACGCAGCGTCTGGGTCGCGGCCGGCTCGGTGGTGCGCTGGACGAGTTTGACGACGGGCGCGGGCGTGGAAACTGCAGGCATTCCTTCACGGTGCCCGGAACCCGCGCCGTGCAGTGCTTCGGAGGCCCAGCGAACTCCGTACGGACGTACGCGTGCGCCCATCGGCCAGGCCGCGCGGCACCGGCGGTACGGGGGGATGGTGGAGGTATGGCTATCTCACTGACGCCCCCGGGAGAGACACCTCCCGCCGAGGGCTGCATAAGCGAGGCACACGTCGAACGCGCCGACGGCGGCATCTGGGAGCACCCCGCCCTGTGGGCGACCGTGGTGCTGCTGGGCTCAGTCGTCTTCGCGGGCTACTTCATCGCGCGCATCTTCGGTTTCACATGAGTGCGCGCCGGACGATGGACGCGTTGCTGGAGAAGCACGGGACGACGTACGCGGCCGAGGCCGGCATCCGGCTGCGGGACACCCCCCAGCCGCTGTACCAGCTGCTCGTCCTGAGTGACCTGCTGAGCGCCCGCATCCGGGCGGACGTGGCGGTGGCCTCGGCCCGTGCGCTCTTCTCCCACCGGCTGCGCACCCCGCGCCGGATGGCCGACGCGACCTGGCAGGAGCGAGTCGACGCGCTGGGCGAGGGCGGCTATCGGCGGTACGACGAACGGACCGCGACGCAACTGGGGGACGGGGCCCGGCTGCTGCTCGACACGTACGGCGGGGATCTGCGGCGCCTGCGCGGGGAGGCGGACGGCGATCTGGACGTGTTGCGCGCGGGTCTTCGGCGCTTTCCCGGGATAGGACCGGCGGGCTCCGACATCTTCCTGCGCGAGGTCCAGACGGTATGGCCGGAGACGGCTCCCTACCTCGACGCCAAGGCACTCCAGGGCGCGCGGCGGCTGGGCCTGCCGGGCGACGCCGGGAAGCTGGCACGGCTCGCGGCCGGCCGGGATCCCGCGGTGCTCGCCGCCGCTCTCGTCCGGGCGTCGCTGGACAAGGGCTGAGCGGAGGGCTCAGTACGTCGGCCGCCGCTTGCCCGGCTTGACGGAGCGGCCTTCGACGAGTGCCCGCCTGATCTGCGCGGCGGTCTCCCGGGCGTGGTCCGTGGTGGCCGTGCGGTCGGCGACGGATGTGACGAAGCGGTGGGTGGGCCGCAGGCACTGGCCGCACGGGGTGTCGGTGGTGAGCAGATAGCCGTCCTCGCACTGCGGGTTCGCACAGCGGCCGGGGCTCACGAGCGCCTCGGCGATCTCCTGCGGTGCCCAGCGGCGCCGGCCGTCCTCGTCCTTCTCGTGCAGGGCGTGGGACCAGCGGACGTTCCACCGGCGCTCGACCCGTTCCAGGAGCTGGTTGGGCGTGCGCCGGGAGAGTTCCTGGTGGATCAGATCGTGGACCGTACGGGGATGGCGGTGGCCGAGCGCCTGGACCAGCGGTTGCGGGAGCGCCTGGAGGATGTAGCGGACCGGGTCGCCGCCGGCGCGCACGATCCATGCGCGGCAGGCGCAGGGGCCGCCGTCGGGAGGCAGCGGCCGCTGGCACCGCCCGCACAGGCCCCGGCAGTCCGCGCAAAGACCGTCGTCGAGCCCGTCCAGGTGCGGGGCGGGCGCTCTCCCGCAGTCACGGCAGCAGGCGGCGCAGGGGCCGCAGAGCCGTTCGTCGCCGAGTTTCGTCGTCCACTGCCGCTGCTGGCACCGGCAGCACAGGGCGTTGTTGCAGTACTCGTGGTGCGCGGCGCCCGACTGCCGTCCGGGGGGCGGAAATGACATTGCTGCGTTCTCCAGGTACGTGGCCGGGCGGTCGGGTCCGAGCCATGTCGGCGAAGCGCGCGCAGGGGCCCGCGTACGACGGTATCGCCTCGTACGGGCCCCGTGCGGCGCTCCGCCACGATCGGGAGGACATTGTCCCACCTGGAGAGGTGCCGCGGTCAGGGCCGCAGGTCACTCACGACGTTCGCGGTGGCGGTGATCCCCTCGTGGATGGTGGGAGCCATGCTCGTACCCGCGAGGAGGAAACCCAGCAGGGCACAGACGATCGCGTGCGAGATCTTGAGTCCGCCGTTGCGCAGGAAGATCGCTGCGAGGATCACCAGGAGCAGCACCACTGAGATCGAAATGGCCATGGCCAACCTCCTCCGCCGCGCCGGAATTGCGGCTTTCGGCCGCCAGTGTGGCGCAGCGGAGGGGCCGTTCGGCGCACTGGCGTGTCGGCCGAACGGGTGTTGACGCACGGTGACCGTGCTTGTGGTCAGCGACCGTCCTTGCGACGGCGCAGGAAGGCTTCGAGTCCCGCGAGGTCGTCCGTGTTGAGGTGGTCGACGCCCGCGGCGAGCAGCTCGGCCCACACGGCTTCGCGCTGCGGGCCGGGGGCGTCGGGGGTGCCCCAGAAGCGGACCCGCTGTCCCGCGGCATGGGCGGCCGAGACGAAGGTGTGCAGCCTGTCGCGTTCGGCCGTGGGGAAGGGGCCGGTGCCCAGCCAGCCGAAGGCCTGGGTCCAGTTGCCGCTGATGAGCGGGATGAAGGAGGCGGGGGCCGCGCTGCCGAGGTCGTCGGGGCGGCCGTCGTAGAAGGCGTACCGAGTGGTCTGGGCCTCCATGGGGACGCGGGCGGCACGGTCGCCCGAGATGACGGGGGTGACCGCGCCGGAGCGGACCCGGCCGCGGTCGTAGCGGGTGAGGATCTGCCGGTAGCGCCGGAGCAGCTCGTCGAGCGCGAGGTACGCGGCCGCGCCGTCGGTCTTGATGTCGATCAGCAGTTGCAGCGGGGCGCGGTGTCCGGCGTGGACCGATCCGTGGTTGGCGCGTACCCGGGCCAGCAGGGGGTCGAGGTAGAGCGAGACCAGGGTGCGTGCGGGGTCGAGGGTCTCGGGCTCGTGGGCGACGAGCAATTCGCCGTCCACGAGGAAGATGTCCGCCTCGACGCTGGTGAATCCGTGCGCGAGTGCGTCGTGGAGGGGACGCGCGTGCAGATAGTCGTTGTGCGCGTGGGCCCGGGCCAGGGGGCGGGGACGGGCGGGCTTCACGGTGGCAGGTGCGGCGGCGGCCGTCTGGGCGGGGATGAACGCGCCTGCGGCGGCGGTGGCGAGGGCGGTGGTGACGACTCTGCGGCGGGTCAGGTGTGCCATGGGGTCTCCTGAAGCGGTGGGGCGGGCAGAGCGGGTGGACGGACGCGACGAGTATGGGGGCGCGGACGAGCCGAAAGGCAGGTACCTGCCAAGAGTTGGGGTCGCCGTCGTCCGTCCGTCGGCTGCGCTGCGCCTGGAGTTCCCCGTGCACACCGCCCCGGCACAGGGCGGACACACATCGGGGCGGGGGCTCGTGCCCCGCCCCGATGTGCGCGCCGTCGGCCGGCTACGGAGCGGGAAGCTCCACGAGCTCGGCGACCGTCTCGCGGTGGCGCCCCGCTGTGCCGTACGCGATCGAGTCGGCCTTGGCCCGCTTCAGATAGAGGTGGGCGGGGTGCTCCCAGGTCATGCCGATCCCGCCGTGCAGCTGGACGCACTCCTCGGCCGCGTGCACCGCGACCCTGGCGCAGTACGCCTGGGCCACGGCCACCGCGAGCGGCGCGTCCGGGCTGCCGGTCGCCAGGGCGTCCGCCGCGTTGCGGGCGGCGGCCCGCGCGGAGACGACCTCCAGCCAGAGCTGGGCCATCCGGTGCTTGAGCGACTGGAACGAGCCCACCGGCCTGTTGAACTGGTGGCGTTCGCGGGTGTGCCTGACCGTCTCGGTCAGGCACCACTCGGCGAGCCCGAGCTGCTCGGACGCGAGCAGTCCCGCGCCGGCGAGCAGGCCCCGCGCGACGGCCTCGGCCGCGGGCCCGGCCCCGGCGAGCAGGGTTCCGGCCGCGCCGTCGAGGGTGACCTTCGCGAGCGGACGGGTGAGGTCCAGCGGGACCAGGGGCTGGACGGTGACCCCCTCGGCTCCGGTCTCCACCGCGTACAGGCCGTCCGACGCGGGCACGAGCAGTACGTCGGCCACGGCAGCCTCGGCGACCCCGGTCACGGTCCTGTCGAGGGTCCCGGTGAACGCCGCTGCCGCGTCGGCCGCCGGTGCGGCGAAGGGCAGAGCGAGGACGGCGACCTTTCGGCCTGCCGCCAGCTCGGCAAGGAGATCCGCGACCGGGCCGTCCCCCGCGCCGAGCGCGAGGAGGATCTCGGTGGCGACGACGGAACTCGTCAGGTAGGGCGCGGGGGCGACACTGCGGCCCAGCTCCTCCAGGACGACCGCGGCCTCGCGGTGGGTGGCACCCTGGCCACCGAGCTTCTCCGGCACCAGCAGTCCCGCCGCGCCGATCCCGGTGGCGAGCGACTCCCACAGGCGCAGGTCGTACGGCGTGTCGGACTCGATCCCCGCGATGACCGTCGGCGCGTCGGCCCGGTCGGCGAGCAGCGAGCGCACGGCGGACCTGAGGTCCTCCTCGGTCTCCGAGTAGAGCAGGTCGGGTGCGGCTTCGGTCCGTGCGGTCATCGGGCAAGATCCTTCCAGGCGACGTCCTTGTCGTTACGGGGCTCGACGGGCAGACCGAGGACGCGCTCGGCGACGATGTTGAGCAGCACCTCGCTCGTACCGCCCTCGATGGAGTTGCCCTTGGACCGCAGATAGCGGTAGCCGGCGTCGCGTCCGGTGAAATCGACGAGCTCGGGGCGGCGCATCGTCCAGTCGCTGTACAACAGGCCGTCGTCGCCGAGGAGTTCGACTTCGAGGCCGCTGATCTCCTGGTTGAGGCGGGCGAACGCGAGCTTCATGCCCGAGCCTTCGGGGCCGGGTTGCCCCGCGACGAGCTGCTGCCGCAGCCGCTCGCCGGTGAGCCGGGCGACCTCGGCCTCGACCCAGAGCGTGAGCAGCCGCTGGTGGAGGTCGTGGGTGCGCAGCGCGGGCTGGTCGCGCCAGGTCTTCGCGACGGTGCCGATCATGCCGCCCTCGCGGGGGATGCGGGCTCCGCCGATCGAGACGCGCTCGTTCATCAGGGTGGTCTGGGCGACCTTCCAGCCGTCGCCGACCGGGCCGAGCCGCCTGCTGTCCGGGATGCGTACGCCCGTGAGGAAGACCTCGTTGAACTCGGCCTCGCCGGTGATCTGGCGCAGCGGCCGGACCTCCACGCCCGGGTCCGTCATGTCACAGATGAAGTAGCTGATGCCGCGGTGCTTGGGGACGTCGGGGTCGGTGCGGGCGATCAGGATCGCCCAGCGGGCCACATGGGCGCTGGACGTCCAGACCTTCTGCCCGTCGACCACCCAGTCGTCGCCGTCCTTCACGGCGCGCGTGCCCAGTGCGGCGAGGTCGGAGCCCGCGCCGGGCTCGCTGAAGAGCTGGCACCACACCTCGTCACCCACCCAGAGCGGGCGCAGGAAGCGCTGCTTCTGCTCGTCGGTGCCGTATCCCAGGATGGTCGGGGCCGCCATGCCGAGGCCGATGCCGATGCGGCGCGGGTCGTTGTCGGGGGCTCCGGCGGCGGCGAGTTCGGCGTCGACGACGGGCTGGAGGGAGCGCGGGGCGTCCAGGCCGCCGAGCCCCGCCGGGTAGTGCACCCAGGCGAGCCCGGCGTCGAAGCGCGCCTTGAGGAAGTCGCTCCGGCCGGTCGTGGCCGGCGGGTGGGCGGCCAGCAGTTCCTGGGTGAGCTCGCGGATCTTCGCCGCGTCGAGGGCGGTGCTCATCGGGTTCCTCCTGACGGCAGGACGACGATCCGGCCCGTGCTGGTGCCGTCGGCGACCTTCTGGACGGCGCGCGCGGCATCGGCCATGGGCACGCGTTCGCTGATCAGCGGCTTGATGACACCCTGCGCGGCGAGCTTGGTGAGCTCGTCGTGGCAGGCGCGCACGGCGGCCGGGTCCTTGGTGTTGTAGAGGCCCCAGTGGAGCCCGGCGATCGAGTAGTTCTTCACCAGGGCGTGGTTGAGACCGGGCGTGGGGATCGTGCCGCTCGCGAAGCCGACGACGACGACGCGGCCCTCGAAGGCGATGCACTTGACGGACTTGGCGTAGGCGTCCCCGCCGACCGGGTCGTAGACGACGTCCGCGCCCCGTCCGCCCGTGGCCTCCTTGACCGCCGCGACGATGTCCTCGCTCCGGCGGTCGATCACCAGGTCGCATCCCAGCTCGCGGGCGATCGCGGCCTTCTCGGGGCCTCCGGCGACTCCGATGACGGTGGCGCCCGCGGCCTTGCCGAGCTGGACCGCCGCGCTGCCGACGCCGCCCGCCGCCGCGTGCACCAGCAGCGTCTCCCCGGCCTGGAGGTGCGCGCGCCGGTGCAGGCCGAACCAGCCGGTCTGGTAGCCGATGTGGAGTGCGGCGGCCTCGGCGTCGTCCAGCGCGTCCGGAGCCGGAAGGAGGGCCGACTCGTCCGCGACGACATACTCGGCGAGGCCCCCGCCGGGGAGGGCGGGGGTGGCGAGCACCCGGCGCCCGTCCTCCGTCACGCCGCAGATCTCCACGCCGGGGGTGAACGGCAGCGGGGGCCTCACCTGGTACTGGCCCCGGCAGAGCAGCGCGTCGGGGAAGTTGATGTTCGCCGCGCGTACCTCGAGCAGCACCTGCCCGTCGCCGGGGACGGGCCGGTCCGTCTCCTCGAGCTCCATCACCTCGCTCGGCTCACCGTTCCGGTGCACTCGCCATGCCTGCATGAGGGGCCTCCACAACACTGTCGGCATTTCCACTGCTCCGGCGCATACTAAGCGGTCGCTTGCCAGTCTGGGAACACCTCGCGCCCGTCGGCTCCGGAGCGATCAGGAACGCTTCGGCCTGGCCCTCACATGCATCCGCTCCCCCTGCGGCCCGAACAGGCTCAGGAACTCGACCGGCTCCTCACCGGCGGGGCCGAACGCATGGGGCAGCCGGGTGTCGAATTCGGCGGCCTCACCGGGCACCAGCACCAGGTCGTGCTCGGCGAGCCTGAGCCTCAGACGGCCGCTGAGGACGTACAGCCACTCGTATCCCTCATGGGTGCGCTGCTCGGTCTCGTCGGAGCACGGGGCGGTCTGGATGACCTTGTACGCCTGGAGGCCGCCCGGCCTGGCGGAGAGCGGCAGCGAGGTCTTCGTACCGTGCACGATCGGTTTCGCCCTGACGCGCGGGTCGCCCACCGGGGGCGCGCCCACCAGGTCGTCGAGCGGCACCTCATGGGCCCGGGCGATGGGGAGCAGCAGCTCCAGGCTGGGGCGCCGGCCGCCGGACTCCAGACGGGACAGCGTGGAGACGGAGATGCCGGTGGCCTCGGAGAGTCCGGCGAGCGTCACCCCCCGGTCCTTGCGCAGCCGCCGCAGCCGGGGCCCGACGCCGGTCAGTACGGCGTCGAGCTCGGGGTCGTCCTGTTTCTGTTCCTTCATGGGGCCCATTGCAGAATCAGCAAACCGATGTGTCAATCCGGACCCGGTCGCGACACCTCGGAAGGCGCGGCGCCGCCTTCCCCCGTCAGCGGGGAAACACCTCGAAAGCGACGGCCGGGCGGCCTCCGAAGCGTTCGGCCGCCGACCCGGTGGCCCCCGTCAGGAACGTACGGCAGTACGCCTCCGGGTCCTCGTCCGTCAGCACCTCGATATAGGTGCGGTGGGCCAGCAGCGAGCGGACCGCGCGCTCGAACCCCGGTGTCGCGTCGACCGCGTGGGTGGGCCGGTCGGTTCCCGCCACGGCGACCCAGCGCACTCCGTCCCAGGGTTCGAGGCCGAGCTCCGGGAAGATCCAGCGGTTGCCCGCGTCGCCCGCCGCGTCCAGGACGGCCCGGCCGACGGCGCGGTGGTCGGGGGTGTTCCAGGCCACGCCGCCCCAGGTGTCGCGATGGTTGAGGGTGATGACCAGCTCGGGACGGTGCCGGCGGATCGCGGCGGCGATGTCACGGCGCAGCGCCGTGCCGTACTCGATCACACCGTCGCGGTGGTCGAGGAACTCCACGGCCGAGACGCCCACGGCCGCGGCGCTCGCCCGCTGCTCCCGCTCCCGCAGCGGGGCGCACTCCTGTGGCGCGACCGTGTCGATCCCCGCCTCGCCCCGGCTCGCCAGGAGGTAGGTGACCTCACGTCCCGCGTCGGTCCATCCGGCCACGGCCGCCGCACAGCCGTACTCCAGGTCGTCGGGGTGGGCGACCACCGCCAGCGCCCGCTGCCAGTCGGTGGGCATGGGTTCCAGCTGCTCTGTCATACCCGGCAGGCTATCCACGGAAGGGGGACGGACACGTGCATTCCGGAAGCGGTTCGGGGCAGGGGGGAAGGAGTTGCTCCGGCCGGGAACACCGCGGGCGAGCCGCGCCCGACCGGGGTTTTATACCCCTAGGGGTATGATGAACGTCCGGGGCCGCCGGGGTGAGCAGGACCCCGGCCCGCCCCGCCCCGGCGACCGAAAGGAAACCCGCTCGTGATCAGCCCCGCCTCCCTCTCCCCCGCCCAGGCCGCAGCCCGCCTGGAGGAGTTCACCGTCATCGACGTACGGGCTCCCGGGGAGTACGCGTCAGGGCATGTGCCCGGCGCCCTGAACATCCCCCTCGACCGGCTCGGCGAGGCGGTGCCCGCCCTGAAGTCGGCCTCGGCGCGCGGCTCCCTGCTGGTGGTGTGCGCCTCCGGCGTCCGCTCGACCCGGGCGTGCGAGATCCTCGCCGATGCCGACATCGAGGCCGCCACCCTGACCGGCGGCACCTCGGCGTGGGAGGGCGACGGTCACGGTCTGGACCGCGCGGAGGGCGCCCGCACCACGTGGCCGATGGAGCGGCAGGTGCGGCTCGCCGCCGGCTCGCTGGTGGTCGCCGGCCTGATCGCCGGGCGTCGCTTCCCGGCGGCGCGCTGGCTGTCGGCGGGCATCGGCACGGGTCTCGTGTACTCCGCGGTGAGCAACACCTGCGGCATGGCGGCCGCCCTCTCGAAGCTGCCGTACAACCGCGCCCCCCACTCGGCGACCAGCCTGGACGCCACCCTGGACGCCCTCCAGGGCTGACGGACCCGGCTCCTAACGCTCGCTCTCGTCCCGTACGAGAGCGAGCAGCCGGTCCAGCACCCGGGGGCCGCCGGCGCGCACGCCGTCGTGCTCGTACTCGCTGGTCACCCACGTACGCAGACCGCGGATCGCGGACGCCGTGCCCAGTGCGTGGCCGGTGTCGACGTACATGTCGTCGTGGTAGACGGCGGCGGCCACCGGGACCTCGTTGGCCGCGAGCCGCTCGGCGTCGTACAGGACCGGCCAGTCGGTGCGGGCGGCGAGCAGCCCGGCCGTCTCGCGCAGTGGGCGCAGCGCGGGATCGACGTCGAAGTGCCAGGGGTGGATGCTCTCGCCGGTGAAGAGCAGGGGGCCGTCGCCGGCGAGCGCGCCGGCCGCGTCGAACTGCGGGAACTCGGCGCGTACGCGCTCGGCGGCCCAGTCGGTGGGCCGCCCGCCCTGGCCGTAGATCGCCTCGTGCATGAGGGCGTACAGCGGGTGGCCGGCGAACGAGGTGGCCGCGCGCATGGCCTCCTGGAAGGCGTCGGAGAGCTCGGCTCCGCGCTCACCCTCCACGAACGCGTTCTCCAGGAGGTAGTGCAGCCGGTGGCTGCCGCTCCCGGTGCCCAGCATGATGCCCAGGGACTGGAACCCCTCGGGAGTCAGCCGGTGGCCGCCGCTCTCGGGGCGGTGCTCGGCGAGGTACGCCGCGATCGCGCGGGCGCGGGCGACGTCCTGCGGGTAGCGGGCGTAGTGGGCCGCGACCTTGCGCTCGACGCGCGGGTAGGCGGCCCGGTAGACGTCGTCGGCGTGCGCGTCCAGGGAGGGCAGGCCGCCGGTGATCAGGACGCTTCGGAGCCCCTCCGGGGCGGCCGACAGATAACGTACGGCGCAGAAGCCTCCGAAGGACTGCCCCAGCACTGTCCAGGGGGCACCTCCGGTGAGCCGCGGGCGGATCAGTTCGCAGTCGCGGACGATGCTGTCGGCACGGAAGTGGGCCAGATAGCCGGCCTGCTCGCTCGGTCCGCCGCGCAGGGGCAGGGTCTGGCGGTTGGCCGGGGTGGAGAGCCCGGTGCCGCGCTGATCGAGCAGCAGCACACGGAATTCCCGCACCGCCCTGCCGAGCCAGGCTTCCGTACCGCTGAAGCGACGGGCGCCGAAGCCGGGGCCGCCCTCCAGATACAGCAGCCAGGGGAGATCCTCTCCCGCCTTCGCACTCGCCACGACCTCGCGGCCGAAGATCTCGATGGTCTCGCCACCCGGATCGCCGTGGTCGAGCGGGACCGTGAAGCGATGGTCGGTGAGGACGGTGCCGGGCTGGCGATAGCTGTTCAAGAAGAGCTCCTGTATCGGTGTTTCCCGGACAGTTCAGCACATCACCGTGACACGCTCGGGCCCGGCCCGCGCACGCGCCTCGCGGCGGCTCACGGAGCATCGCGACCCTTCATCCGCGTTTGCCATTAACCCGCGCATGCAATTATTGTTTACGCCAGTAACCATCGTACGCAGATCGGTTCAGCCGCACCCATGAGAGGCCCCATCATGTCCACGGTCCCCACCGTCACGCTCAACAACGGCGTCGCGATCCCGCAGCTCGGCTTCGGCGTCTTCCAGGTCCCCGACGACGAGACGGCGGCAGCGGTCTCCAGCGCCCTCGACGCGGGCTACCGCTCCATCGACACCGCCGCCGTGTACGGGAACGAGGCGGGCGTGGGCCGCGCGCTCGCCGAGTCCGGGCTCGCCCGCGAGGAACTGTTCATCACGACGAAGCTCTGGAACGCGGACCAGGGGTACGACGCCACCCTGACGGCCTTCGACGCCAGCCTCGCCAAGCTCGGCCTGGACCACGTGGACCTCTACCTCATCCACTGGCCCACACCCGAGCGCGACCTGTACGTCGACACCTGGCGGGCGCTGGAGAAGCTGCTGGCCGACGGCCGGATCAGGGCCGCCGGCGTCTCCAACTTCCAGCCCGCCCACCTGCGCCGCCTCCGGGAGGAGAGCTCGCTCGTCCCCGCCGTCAACCAGATCGAGCTGCACCCCGGGCTCCAGCAGAGCGAGCTGCGCGCCGTGCACGCGGAGTACGGCATCGCCACCGAGGCGTGGAGCCCGCTGGCCCAGGGCACGCTGCTGGAGGACCCCGCGCTGCTCTCCATCGCCGAGCGCCATGGGACGACTCCGGCCCAGGTGGTGCTCCGCTGGCACCTCCAGCTCGGCAACATCGTGATCCCGAAGTCGGTCACGCCCGCGCGCATCCGGCAGAACATCGACGTCTTCGGCTTCGAACTCCCGGACGCCGACATGGACGCGATCGCCGGACTGGACCGCGGCATGCGCATCGGCCCGGACCCCGACACCCTCAACTGAGCAGCCCCGAGGGCCCCTGGCCCGCCGGCCGGCCGGCACCCACATGCCGGCCGGCGGCTCCTTTCACGCGCCCGTCGGCACCGCGGCGGGGCCTGCTGGAACGTCCCCGGACCCGCTCCCCCGCCGGTAGCTGCTGCCGTCCCTCGGCCGTTCCAGCAGGCCGGCGATCACCATGTAGCGCCGCAGCGCCGAGCAGTCCTCGTGCACGGTGCGCAGCGCGTCGTTGACCTCGCGCTCGGTGTACACCCGGCCGTGCTCGAACAGCGTGCGCGCGAGGTGCTCCAGCAACTGCGCACGCCGAGCGGGCTTACGGGGGATCGCCGTCAGGCGCCCGTGAGAGAAGAGGGCGGCCACCTGGCGCGCGGCGAGGGTGTCGGTATCGGACATGCCGGAAGCCTCGCATCCGGCGGACGGCGGGACAACGCGTTTTCTCCCGCCGGACAGCGGCTCCCCGGCACCAGGTACCTCGACCGGGAGCCCGACGACCCCGCCGGACAGGGCATCGTCGCCGTCCGCCCGATCCGCGGCGACACACGTAAGGTGCACGCCCGGCGAAATGGACAGCATCTTGACCTTCGGGCCGACCGTCGTACGGTGTGACCATTCATTCACTCTTTCGGTTGAAGGTGGTCCCGCAATGGCCCTGTTCGATCTCCCCCTCGAAGAACTGCGCACCTATCGCAGCAGTTCGGTGGAGCCCGAGGACTTCGACACCTTCTGGTCGGCCACGCTCGCGGAGGCCGCAGCCCACGATCTGGACGCCCGCTTCGAGCAGCGCACCGACGTCGGCCTCACCACGGTCGACGTGTACGACGTGACGTTCGCCGGATTCGGCGGGCACCCGGTCAAGGGCTGGTTCGTCATACCGGCCGGCACGACGGAACCCCTGCCGGTGGTCGTGGAGTTCATCGGGTACGGCGGCGGACGCAACCTCCCGCACACCCATCTGCTCTGGGCATCGGCCGGCCTGGCGCACTTCGTGATGGACACCCGGGGCCAGGGCAGCGGCTGGGCGCCGGGAGACACCGCCGACCCCGTGGGCTCGGGGCCGTCGCTGGCCGGTTTCATGACCCGGGGCATAGAGAGCCCGGAGACGTACTACTACCGACGGGTGATCACCGACGCGGTACGCGCGGTGGAGGCGGCCCGCTCGCACCCGCTGGCCGACGCGTCGCGCACCGCGGTGGTCGGCGCGAGCCAGGGCGGCGGCCTGGCCCTCGCGGCCGGCGGACTGGTGCCGGACCTGGCAGCGGTGGCGCCGGACGTGCCGTTCCTCTGCGACTTCCCCCGGGCGACCCGGATGACCGACCGGAAACCGTACCGCGAGATCGGTGACTACCTCAAGACGCACAGGGGCCGGGCCGAGCAGGCCGACAGGACTCTCTCGTACTTCGACGGGGTCCACTTCGCCGCGCGGGGATCGGCTCCCGCCCTGTTCTCCGTCGCCCTGGAGGACCTGACCTGCCCGCCGTCGACGGTGTTCGGCGCGTTCAACGCGTACGCGCACGCCGACAAGCAGATCGAGATCTACGACTTCAACGACCACGAGGGCGGCGGCCCGTTCCAGCACGCCGCGCAACTGGCCTGGCTGCCCAGGCTGCTGAAGGCCTGACGAGCACGAGGCAGGAACCCCTTGACCCGCCTCGCGCGCGGAGCCTAGGTTTCCGGGAGAGAAAGCGCTTGCTGTCCGGCGAGTGCCCATATCTAGGCTCCAAGGGGTGTTTGTCACGACCAGCCATCCTTCGCACCAGGCCCCGCTGCGGGTCGCGATCATCGGCACGGGCGCGATCGCGCGCGGCAGCCATCTGCCCGCGCTGACCGCGCTCGCCGCCGGGCAGCCGCTGGAGGTCGTCGCGGCGGTCGACGTCGACGCTGCGTCGGCAGAGGCGTTCTGCGCCGACGCGGGGATCGCCCACGCGTACACCGACCTCGACCGGATGCTCGCCGAACAGCGTCCGGACCTGGTCACTCTCGCCACCCCGCCCCGGTTCCACCGCGACCAGACCGTGGCCGCGCTGCGAGCCGGGGCGTGGGTGTGGTGCGAGAAGCCGCCCTGCCCCTCGCTCGAGGACTTCGACGCGATCGAGGCGGCGGAGGGCCCGGAGGGCGAGGGGCCGTTCGCGGCGATCGTCTTCCAGCACCGCTTCGGCTCGGGCTCGGGGCACGTCCGGGAGCTGCTGGCCGGACAGGCGATGGGCCGCCCGCTGGTGGCCCACTGCCAGACCACCTGGTACCGCGACGACGCCTACTACGCCGTCCCCTGGCGGGGCACGTGGAGCAGTGAGGGCGGCGGCCCCTCGATGGGGCACGGCATCCATCAGATGGACCTGCTGCTCGATCTGCTGGGTCCCTGGTCGGAGATCCGCGCGATGGCGGGCCGGCTGGTGCACGACGTGGAGACGGAGGACGTCTCCACCGCGCTCGTCCGCTTCGAGAACGGCGCGATGGCCACCGTGGTGAACAGCGTGCTCAGCCCGGACGAGGTGAGCCGGATACGCATCGACTGCGAGCGCGCGACGGTCGAGCTCACCCACCTGTACGGACATCGCAACGCGGACTGGCGGATCACCCCGGCCCCCGGGGTCCCCTCCGAAGAGGCCGACGCCTGGCGTGACTTCGGGCCCGATGTGCACAGCTCGCACCATGCGCAGCTGTCGGGCCTGCTGGAGGACCTCCGCGCGGGGCGCAGACCGCGAAGCAGCGGCGCGGACGGCCGGAAGACCCTCGAACTGGTCACCGCGCTCTACAAGGCGGCCTTCACCGGGGCCACCGTACGGGCGGGCGACATCGGTCCCGGCGATCCGTACTACGCCGCACTGCACGGCGGCGCTCCCGGCTGGGCGCCCGAGTCCCGGGAACCGCGCGCGGGGGTGCCGGCATGACGAAGGCCCTGGAACTCGTCCACCGGCACGGCGAGCACCTCGCGGTCACCGCGGCGGAGAGCGGGGTGGAGCTGCTGCGCTACGTCTACCGCGCCGAGGACGCCTGGGAGGCTCCGAAGCCGTACATCCACCCCTTGCGCACACTGTCCGGCCGGGTGGTGACCGGTTACCGTCCCAACGACCACCGCTGGCACAAGGGTCTCCAGATGACCGCCTCGCATCTGTCGGGGGCGAACCTGTGGGGCGGCAACAGTTACGTGCACGGCGAGGGGTACCTCGCCCTGCCGGAGCGTGTGGGTTCCATGACGCACGCCGGCTTCGACGAGGTCTCGGCCGACGACGACTCGGTGCGTTTCGCGGAGCGGCTGACCTGGCATCCGCGCGGCGGCGGGCTCTGGGCCGACGAGACGCGCCGTATCGAGGTGCACGACGTCGACGCGGTGACCGGCAGCTGGGCGCTGACCTGGTCCTCGGCGATCACCAACCGGCGCGAGGAGCCACTGCGTTTCGGCAGCCCGACGACGCACGGGCGCCCTGACGCGGGCTACACGGGGCTGTTCTGGCGGGGGCCGCGGGCCTTCCGGGACGGCCGGATCGTCGCGCCGGACGCGGAGGGCCCGGACATGATGGGGAAGCAGGCCCCGTGGCTGGCGTACAGCGGTGAGCACGACGAGTCCGACGGGCACGCGACCCTCGTGTTCGTCCACTCCCCCGAGAACGGCCACAGCGGTTCGGAGGGGCAGCACCCGGCGCACTGGTTCGTACGCAACACCCCCTTCGCGGCGGTCGCCCCGTCGTTCGCCTTCCACGAGGAGCTGGTGCTGGACCCGGGTGCGACCCTCACCCGCCGCTACCGCGTCCTGGTCGCGGACGGCGCCTGGGACCGGGACCGGATCGCCGCGGCGGTCGGCGGCCTGCGCTGGTAGCCGTCCGGCTCACCGGCGCCGGCCGGGTCCGGGCGTGCGCGCCCGGGCCGGGCCTTCCGGCGCCGCGGCTCAGCCGGCAGCGGTGAGGACGAACACCGGGATCTCGCGGTCCGTCTTGGTCTGGTAGTCGGCGTAGTCGGGGAACGCCTCCACGGCGCGGCCCCACCACAGGGCCTTCTCCTCCCCTGTGACCTCGCGGGCGACCATGTCCTGCCGCACGGTGCCGTCCCGCAGCTCCACGTGGGGGTCGGCCTGGACGTTGTAGTACCAGACGGGGTGCTTGGGGGCGCCGCCGAGGGAGGCGACCACGGCGTACTCCCCGCCGTGCTCGACCCTCATGAGCGGGGTCTTGCGGAGCTTGCCGCTCTTCGCGCCGCGCGTCGTGAGGAGGATGACGGGCATCCCGCGCATTGTGGTCCCCTGCGTGCCCCCGGAGCTCTCGATGAGCTCGACCTGCTCACGGACCCACGTCGTGGGGCTCGGCTCGTACTCGCCCTCGATCGGCATGGCACATGTCCTCTCGTCGGAGTGTTGCGGTGCTGTGCCCCATCATGGCTCCGGCAGCCGCGAGGAGCGCGCGGGGACACCGGCGTACAGCCTGCCCGGCGTACGCCGTCTCATTCTCTGGAACCTCGTGAGACGGCCAGGGAAGAATCCACTCACAGAAACCGAGACCATTTAGGCATCTGTGTACCTTTATTTCCGAAATATCCCCACGCCCCGCTCCAGGGACTCCCGGCCGCAGGACGTACCGTGGGGGCAGCGGAGTAAGCCAAGCCTTACCCCGCCGCACTTTGCCCGTGGTCGTCCGCCCTAAGGAACAACACTCCATGACACGCCCCGTCCGCGTCGCCATCGTCGGAGCCGGTCCCGCCGGAATCTACGCAGCGGACGCGCTTCTCAAGTCCGAGGCCGCCCAGGACCCGGGCGTATCGATCGACCTCTTCGAGCGCATGCCCGCCCCCTTCGGCCTGATCCGTTACGGCGTGGCTCCCGACCACCCGCGGATCAAGGGCATCGTCAAGGCGCTGCACCAGGTCCTGGACAAGCCCCAGCTGCGGCTGTTCGGCAACGTCGACTACCCGAACGACATCGGCCTGGACGACCTGCGGTCCTTCTACGACGCCGTGATCTTCTCCACCGGTGCCGACGCCGACCGCGCCCTGGACATACCCGGGATCGAGCTCGACGGCTCCTACGGCGCCGCCGACTTCGTCGCCTGGTACGACGGCCACCCCGAGGTTCCGCGCACCTGGCCGCTGGAGGCCGAGAAGGTCGCCGTGCTCGGTGTGGGCAACGTGGCCCTGGACGTCGCACGCATTCTCGCCAAGACCGCGGACGAGCTGCTGCCGACCGAGATCCCGGCGAACGTCTACGACGGCCTCAAGGCGAACAAGGCGCTCGAGGTGCACGTCTTCGGGCGGCGTGGGCCGGCCCAGGCGAAGTTCAGCCCCATGGAGCTGCGCGAGCTGGACCACTCGCCGAACATCGAGGTGATCGTCAACCCCGAGGACATCGACTACGACGAGGGCTCGATCGCCACCCGCCGGGAGAACAAGCAGGCCAACATGGTCGCCTCCACGCTGGAGAACTGGGCGATCCGGGACATCGGCGACCGTCCTCACAAGCTGTTCCTGCACTTCTTCGAGTCCCCGGTCGAGGTCGTCGGCGAGGACGGCAGCGTCGTCGCCCTGCGCACGGAGCGCACGGAGCTGGACGGCACGGGCAACGTCAAGGGCACCGGCCGGTTCACGGACTGGGACGTGCAGAGCGTCTACCGCGCGGTGGGCTACTACTCGGAGGAGCTCCCGAAGCTGCCCTTCGACGTGGCCTCCGGCACCGTCCCGCACGAGGCGGGCCGGGTGCTCACCGGTGGCGAGCCGATGACGTCGGTGTACGTCACGGGCTGGATCAAGCGCGGTCCGATCGGCCTGATCGGGCACACGAAGGGCGACGCCAACGAGACCGTGGCGTGCCTGCTGGAGGACCACTCCGCCGGCCGGCTGCCCGCCCCCACGCAGCCCGAGCCCGACGCGGTCGTCGACTACCTGGAGCAGCGCGGAGTCCGCTACACCACCAAGGAGGGCTGGCACCGGCTGGACGCCCACGAGCAGGCGCTCGGCGCCGAGCAGGGCCGTGAGCGCATCAAGGTCGTCGAGCGCACCGCCATGCTGGACGCCTCCGGGGCCTGACCGGCCCCGCCGAGCCGTACGCGCCCCCGGGCCTCCCGCGAAGGAGGCTCCGGGGGCGCCGTGCTGTCCGGGCGCATTCCGGGGCCGGGCCCACGGCCACCAGGACATGCCGCGCGGGGGCGCCGTCGAATGCCATGAGCCGGGTGCGGCAGCTCGGACGTCCCGCCTCGGCGCAGGCGATCCGGATGCCGTGGCCGGAGCGGGCTTGACCTTGACGCCGGGTCAACCCTCCATCCTTCCGGCAGGAGCTTCCTCGCAGCCCTTGCCTGGAACAGCTCCGCGAAGGAGGCGGATGACCATGACGGCCCAGTCGATCGCCGGCCCGGCACTGAGCGTGCGGGGTCTGGAGAAGTCGTACGGGACGGTCGAAGTGCTGCGCGGTGTGGACTTCGACGTGACGCGGGGCAGTATCTTCGCCCTGCTCGGCTCCAACGGGGCGGGCAAGACCACGACGGTCAGGATTCTCGCCACTCTGCTCAAGGCCGACGCGGGGACGGCGAGCGTCAACGGCCTGGACGTCGCCGCGCAGCCGGCGGGCGTGCGGGAGTCCATCAGTCTCACCGGACAGTTCGCGGCCGTCGACGGGATCCTCACCGGCCGGGAGAACCTCGTGCTCGTGGCCAGGCTGCGTCACCTTGAGGACCCGGGCACGATCGCGGACGACCTGCTGAGGCGCTTCTCGCTGACCGAGGCGGGCGCGCGGAAGGTGTCCACCTATTCGGGCGGGATGCGCCGCCGGCTGGACATCGCGATGAGCCTCATCGGGGATTCGCCGGTGATCTTCCTGGACGAGCCGACGGCCGGACTCGACCCGGAGGCGCGCATCGAGGTATGGGACGCGGTCAAGGAGCTCGCCGGTCACGGCACGACAGTGCTGCTCACCACGCAGTATCTGGACGAGGCCGAGCAGTTGGCCGACCGGATCGCGATCCTCCACCAGGGACGGATTATCGTGAACGGCACGCTCGCCGAGCTCAAGCAGCTCTTCCCGCCCGCCAAGGTGGAGTACGTCGAGAAGCAGCCGACTCTGGAGGAGATCTTCCTCGCGGTCGTCGGCGGAAGCGACAGGAACGCCGTCACCGGCACAGCAACGGGGGGACAGGAATGACCGGGTACTTCTTCAGCGACACCGCCGCGCTCACGGGGCGGACCCTGCGCCATGTCACTCGCAGCATGGACACCATCATCACGACCGCCCTCACGCCGGTCGCCATGATGCTGATGTTCGTCTACGTCTTCGGTGGCGCCATCGATACCGGGTCGGTTCCGTACGTGAACTACATGCTGCCCGGCATCCTGCTCATGACCATCGCTTCGGGCATCTCCTACACCGCGTACCGGCTGTTCACCGATGTGCAGAGCGGGATCTTCGAGCGGTTCCAGTCTATGCCGATCGCACGGTCGGGTGTGCTGTGGGCCCACGTCGTCACCTCTCTGGTCGCCAATCTGATCGCGCTCGTGCTCGTCGTGGGCGTCGGCGTGCTCATGGGCTTCCGCTCGGGGGCGGGGGTGTCGGCATGGCTGGCGGTCGCCGGCATCCTGCTCCTGTTCACCCTGGCGCTGACCTGGCTCGCCGTGATCCCCGGGCTCTCCGCGTCGTCGGTCGAGGGAGCGGGCGCGTTCGCCTACCCGCTCATCTTCCTGCCGTTCGTCAGCTCGGCGTTCGTGCCCACAGGGACGATGCCGGGCCCGGTGCGCTGGTTCGCCGAGCACCAGCCGGTGACGTCGATCGTCAACACGATCCGTGCCCTGTTCACGGAGCAGCCGGTCGGCGACGACATCTGGATCGCGCTCGTGTGGTGTGTCGGCATCCTCGTCGTGGCGTACGTCTTCGCGATGACCGCCTACCGCCGGAAGATCGCCTGAGGCAGGCTGACACCCATGCTCACCATCAGCCAGCTGGCGGGGTACGCCGGAGTGACAGTGCGGGCGGTACGCCACTACCACAAGATCGGTCTGCTGCCCGAGCCCGGGCGCGACCACTCCGGGTACCGGACCTACGACGCCGCAGCGGTCGTGCGGCTGATCCGGATCCGCACCCTGGCCGATGCCGGCGTGCCGCTGGCCAGGGTGCAGGAACTCCTCGACGCCGGCCCGGCGGAGTTCACCGGTGGTGTCGAGGAGATCGACAAGGCTCTGCGCGCCGAGATCCGGCGGCTGCAGGACACCCGCCGCCGGCTCGCCCGGCTCGCCGCCGGAGAGCACCTGGCGCTTCCGGGCTGCGTCGTGGACTATCTCGACCGGCTGCGCGGTCTCGGCGTCGGGGAGCGGTATCTCGAACTGGAGCGGGATGCCTGGATCATGATCGCCGCGCAGGTGCCCGACCTGATCGACGCCGTGATCGCCAAGAAGCACGAGGAGCTGGACAACCCCGACATGGTGAAGCTCTACGGCTTCTTCACCGGGGAGCCCGACTGGCGCGTCGGCGACCCGCGGATCGTCGAGGTCGCCGACGTCCTGGAGCGGCTGATGATCCGCGCGGTGGAGGCCGGCGAGGTGGGGACCGATGGCTTCGACGACCAGTTCGTCGCCCTGATGGACTCGTCCATGCTCGAGGCCGCACCGGGCGCCGAACTGGTGCTGGCGATCCTCAAGGAGCGCGGCTGGAAGGGCTGGACCCGCATCGAACGAGTGCCTGCCGGCAGGCTCACCACTGAACTGCCGCCCTCTTGAAGGCACCAAGGACAGGCACTCCGAAGGCGGAACGACGTGGTCCGGAGGCCGTAGACTCGCCGGATGGCCAAGTACTTCGACGTGCATCCCGACAATCCACAGCGCCGCACCATCACCGGCGTGGCCGAGAGCATCCGGTCGGGCGCGCTCGTCGCGTATCCGACCGACTCCTGCTACGCGCTGGGATGCCAGCTGGGCAGCCGTGACGGCATCGACCGCATCCGGTCCATCCGGAATCTCGACGACCGCCACCACTTCACCCTGGTGTGCCAGAACTTCGCTCAGCTCGGCCAGTTCGTGCAGGTCGACAACGACGTCTTCCGCGCGATCAAGGCAGCGACGCCCGGCAGTTACACCTTCATCCTCCCCGCCACCAAGGAGGTACCGCGCCAGCTGCTGCATCCCAAGAAGAAGACCGTCGGGGTCCGGATCCCCGATCACACGGTGACGCAGGCCCTGCTGGCCGAGCTCGGCGAGCCGCTGCTGTCCAGCACGCTGCTCCTGCCGGACGAGGAGGAGCCGCTGACGCAGGGCTGGGAGATCAAGGAGCGCCTCGATCACGTCGTGGACGTGGTGCTCGACTCCGGCGACTGCGGCACCGAACCGACCACCGTGATCGACTTCTCGGGCGGCGATCCGGAGATCGTACGCCGCGGGGCGGGCGATCCGACGCGTTTCGAGTAGAGCGCGCCCGGCTCGCCGAGCGGTCACTCCGCGCTTCCGCGGGCTCCGCTGAGATGCGCGTACCCCCTGGTGCCTGGTTCGGTGGAGGTGTCCGCTCCGTACAGCGCCAGGGAGTGATCATGAGCGAGCAGGAAGACCTCCGGGGCCGCGCGCAGGAGATGCGCGACAAGGCGAAGGACCTCGAAGCGGCGGCGGAGAAGTCCACCGACCCCGCGGAACGCAAGCGTCTTCAGGAGAAGGCGCACCGGCTCGAGGACCAGAGCGTGCAGGTCAGCGGCATGGCGAGCGGGGACATCTATCCCATGGAGTAGGCCGGCCTTGCGGCGTCGTGCCACCCGTCGGCGGACGAGCCGCCGCGCGTTTGCCGCTTTCGTGCAGCCGTGTTAGTACGAACGTGAGGTGGCTTGCGGTGAATACGCGGAGGGCGGGGCACGGGCTCCCCTCCCCCGCCCCGCTCTCCGCTCGCGCTCCGCGAAGGGGAACCGGTGACGTACATGAGATGGCAGGCGTTCCTGGAGGCCGTCCAGGAACGGGGCGACTATCCATCGGGCCTGGAGGCGGAGCGCGCGTCACGTGTGGTGCTGGCGCTGCTCGGCGCGCACCTGGTGGGTGAGGAGCGCAACGATCTGGCGGCCCGGCTGCCCGAGACCTTCGCGCTGATCCTCCTCAATCCACTGCAGGCAGCCGAGCCGCTGAGCCCGGAGAGATTCGTGCGCGCGGCGGCCGCCTGGATCGAGGGCGCGACCGAGCAGACGGCCGCCTGGGACACCAGCGCGGTGCTCAGTGTGGCGGCCGACGCCGCGGGCGAGGATCTCCTGGAGCGGATGCTGCTGCAACTGCCCCCGGGCTACGACCTCTTGTTCGGCCACCCCGCGGGCATCTGAGGTCGGACGCGGGCGCTGCCCGGTGCCGCCGAGGCGCCCGTGCCGGCATCCGGGGTTCAGCTCACGGCGGCAGCACGCAGGCCCGCGAGACGGGCGAGCCGCCGCATGGAGTCCACGAGCGCCTCGCGGTCGTAGGTGCTCGTCGTGACCAGCACCTCGTCGGCACCGGTCTCCTCGATCACCAGCTCCAGTCCGGCGGCGACCGTGTCCTCGGTGCCCGCGAGATGCCCTCGCAGTCCGTCCTCGAACAGCCCGCGCTCCTTGTCCGTCATGGCCAGCGCCTCGATCCGCCCGGCCGGTGCCAGCGGCGGGAACGAGCCGTGGGTGCGCGAGTACGCCATGGACCACGCTTCGGGGATCAGCAGCCGCCGCGCCTCCTGGGCCGTGCCCGCGACGGCGACGGTGCCCGCCACGATCACGTACGGCTCGGGAGCCCATGGAGAGGGGCGGAATCCGGCGCGGTACTCCTCGACCGCGCGTAGGAGCCTCTCGCGGCCCCTGAGGTCACCGACGACGAGCGGCAGACCGGCCGCGGCGGCGATCGCCGCGCCGCCGCCGGTCGCCAGGACGAACGGCGGAACGCGCAGCCCTTCGGCGGGACGGGCGTGCACCTGGGGGTGGGCCCGCTGCGTACCGTCCAGCCATCCCAGGAGCTCGGTCAGCTGCCCGGCGAAGGCGGCGGCATCCCCCTTGTCCCGGCCGAGAGCCCTGCGGATCCCGTCGGTGAAGCCGACGGAGCGGCCCAGGCCCATGTCGATCCGGCCGGGGAAGAGCGAGGCGAGGACCCCGAACTGCTCGGCCACGACGAAGGGCTGATGGTTCGGGAGCATGACCCCGCCGGTTCCCACCCTGATGGTGGATGTCGCGGCGGCCACGGCAGCAGCGAGCACCGTCGGCGCCGAGCCGGCCACACCGGGCACGCTGTGGTGTTCGGACACCCAGAAGCGGTGGTAGCCGAGGTCCTCGGCCGTTCCCGCGAGCGCGACGGTGTCCCGCAGCGCCTGCGGGCCGTCGTGTCCCTCGCGGGTGCGGGAGCGGTCGAGGAAGGAGAGGCGGGTCGATCCGATGAGTGGGCTCACTCATGGTTCAACACCGGGGGCGCGCCGGGATTCCCGTACCCCTGGCGCGACACGCGGCAACGGCCGGAGGCCGGCGAGGCACGCGGCCGGCGCCGGGAGTCATTCCGGAGCGGCTCGCGGTCATCGCCCGGTGGGGCGCGCCGTCACCGCCGGGCTGTCGCGGCGGCGGTTTCGGCGGGTGCGTCGCGGAGTCCCAGGCGCAGATGTTCCACGTGGTAGAGGGCCTGGTCCAGGAGTTCGGCGACGTGGTGGTCGTACAGGGCGTAGACGATCGAGCGCCCCTGCCTCTCGCCCGCGACGAGTCCGAGATTCCGCAGCAGCCGCAACTGGTGGGAGCAGGCGGAAGGTTCCATCTCGACCGCTTCGGCGAGGTCGCCGACCGCGCAGGGGCCCTCCTGGAGCCGTGCCAGGATCCGAAGCCGGGACGGGGTGGCCAGCGCCTGGAGGGTTTCGGCGACGCCCGCGGCCCCCACGGCGTCCAGACGCTCGCGGGTGGTTGCGGTGTTCTGCTCGTCGCGTCCGTGGCCCATGGCCCTCATTCTACGGATGACACATGAAGACCTGTTCATATGTTCCTGTACGGTGGAGGCGTCGCCGTTCCCGCCGCCCGTGAGGGGTTCCTCCGCCATGCCCGCTGCCGTCATCCCGCGCCCCTCGCGCACCCCGACCGCCGGTTCCGGCGAGGTCCCCCGGCGCCGGACCCGCGTCCTCGCGCTGACGGAGGCCCGCTGGGCGGGCGCCTCACTGGCACTGTTCCTGCTGGCGCTGCCGCTCCAGCTCGCAGGCGCTCCCGCCTGGGCCTGGGGGCCGCTGTACGCCCTGGTGTACGTCGCCGGAGGCTGGGAGCCCGCCCTGTCGGGACTGCGGGAGCTGCGGGAGAAGGTCCTGGACGTGGACCTGCTGATGATCGTGGCGGCGCTCGGCGCGGCCTCGATCGGACAGGTGATGGACGGGGCGCTGCTGATCGTCATCTTCGCGACCTCGGGAGCGCTGGAGGCGCTGGCGACCGCCCGGACCCAGGACGCCGTGCGCGGACTCCTCGACCTGGCCCCGGACACCGCGTCCCGGATCATGCCCGACGGCGGCGAGGAGAGCGTCGCCACCGAGGACCTCGTGGTCGGTGATGTCATCCGCATCCGCCCGGGAGAGCGGGTGGGCGCCGACGGGAGGGTCCTGGACGGCGCGAGCGAGGTCGACCAGGCCACCATCACCGGCGAACCGCTGCCGGTGGCGAAGGAGCACGGGGACGAGGTGTTCGCAGGAACGCTGAACGGCACGGGAACGCTGCGGGTGGCTGTCGAGCGCGACGCCTCGGAGTCCGTGATCGCCCGGATCGTGGCGATGACGGAGGAGGCCTCCCGGACCAAGGCGCCCACCCAGCTGTTCATCGAGAAGGTCGAGCAGCGCTACTCGCTGGGCATGGTCGCCGCCACCCTGGCCGTCTTCCTCGTACCGCTGGGCTTCGGCGAGGACGTGAAGGACAGCCTGCTGCGCGCGATGACCTTCATGATCGTGGCCTCCCCCTGCGCGGTGGTCCTGGCGACCATGCCGCCGCTGCTCTCCGCCATGGCCAACGCCGGGCGCCATGGTGTCCTCGTCAAGTCCGCCGTCGTGATGGAGCGCCTCGGGCAGGCCGACGCCGTGGCGCTGGACAAGACCGGCACCCTGACGGAGGGCACCCCGCGCGTCACCGACATCCGCCCGCTGACCGGTTCCGGGCTGACCGAGGAGGCGCTGCTCGCCCTGGCGGCCGCCGCCGAGCACGCCAGTGAGCACCCGCTGGCCCGCGCTGTCGTGAACGCCGCCCAGGAGCGGCGCCTGCCCCTCGCCCCCGCCCGGGACTTCACGTCGGCGCCCGGCACGGGGGTCACGGCCACCGTCGACGGTCACCGGATCGCGGTCGGCTCGCCCGCGCGACTGCTGCGCGAGGTCTCCACCCGTACGCCCGCCACGGCTGCCGGCGGCTTCGACCCCGCCGCCTCCGCCGCCGAGGAGCTGGAGGAGGGCGGGCGCACCGCCGTGCTCGTCCTGCGGGACGGCGTGCCGGCCGGGGTGCTGGGAATCGCCGACCGCATGCGGCGGGACGCCGCGCGGACCGTCGCTTCGCTGGCCCGTCTGACCGGCGGTTCGCCGATGCTGCTGACGGGTGACAACCCGCGCGCCGCCGCCCGGCTGGCCGCCGAGGCCGGCATCACCGACGTTCGCGCGGGGCTGCTCCCCCAGGACAAGGCGGCTGCCGTACACGAGCAGGAACAGGCGGGGCGCAAGGTCCTGGTGGTGGGCGACGGCGTCAACGACGCGCCCGCGCTGGCCGCCGCGCACACCGGCATCGCGATGGGCAGGGCCGGCTCCGACCTGGCACTGGAGACGGCGGACGCCGTCATCATCCGCGACGAACTGGCCACCGTGCCCGCCGTGGTGGCCCTGTCCAGGGCAACGCGCCGGCTGGTCGTGCAGAACCTGGTCATCGCGGGGGTGTTCATCTCCGTCCTCGTGGTCTGGGACCTCGTCGGCCATCTTCCGCTCCCGCTCGGCGTCCTGGGCCACGAGGGCTCCACCGTGATCGTGGGTCTCAACGGCCTCCGGCTGCTGCGCGAATCGGCATGGCGGCGCGCGGCCGGCCAGGGCGTCGCCACGAAGCCGTCACCCACGCCCTCGGAGGCGGCCACCGGCTGAGGTTCCGTCAGCGCGGGAGGCCCCCGGGGCCCCGCCCCGCACCGCGCGACCCGCCGCCACCATGGCCGCCCATTGGGCGCTATGTCTTATTTGCAACTAAAGTCCCCCTCGTATCCGCGCCGCACGAGGGGGACCCGATGACCAGCTCCCGCACCGGGACCGATGTCTCCGAGGGACCGGCCAACCCGGTCAAGATGTCGCTGCTGACACTGACCATGATGGTGGTCGGTTCGATGGTGGGCGCCGGAGTCTTCTCCCTGCCGTCGCGCTTCGCCCAGGAGACGGGCGTGGCAGGGGCGCTGATCGCCTGGGCGATCGCCGGGACGGGCATGCTGATGCTCGCCTTCGTCTTCCAGACGCTCGCGGTGCGCCGGCCGGATCTCGACGCCGGTGTCTACGCCTACGCCAAGGCCGGATTCGGCGAGTATCTCGGCTTCTTCTCCGCGTTCGGCTACTGGGCCAGCGCCTGCGTCGGCAATGTGACGTACTGGGTGCTGATCACGTCGACGGTCGGGGCCGTCTGGCCGGCCCTCGGCGACGGCGACACGCTGGTGGCCGTCGTCGTGTCCACGGCCGGGCTCTGGGCCTTCTACTTCCTCATCCGCCGGGGCGTGAAGGAGGCGGCGGCCATCAACAGGGTGGTCACCGTCGCCAAGGTGGTCCCGATCATCGTGTTCGTGATCCTGGCCCTGTTCTACTTCGACGCGAAGGTGTTCGCGGACAACTTCGGCGGCGCGGACTACGCCGGCTCCCTGTTCAACCAGGTGCGCGGCACCATGCTGGCCACGGTGTTCGTCTTCCTGGGCGTGGAGGGCGCCAGCGTCTACTCGCGCCACGCCAAGCGACGCGAGGACATCGGGCGCGCCACCGTCCTCGGCTTCCTCAGCGTCTTCGCCGTCTTCGCCTCGGTCACGATCGTCTCGTACGGCATCATGCCGATGGCCGAGATCGCCGACCTCCGCCAGCCCTCCATGGCAGCGGTGCTGGAGGAGGCGGTCGGTACCTGGGGCCAGGTCTTCGTGAGCGTGGGGCTGATCGTGTCCGTGCTGGGCGCCTATCTCGCCTGGACCCTGATGGCCGCCGAGGTGCTCTTCGTCGCCGCCAAGGACAACGACATGCCGCGCTTCCTGCGCCGCGCCAACCGCGCCGACGTGCCGGTGCCCGCCCTGCTGATGACGACGCTGCTGTCCCAGGTCGTCCTGGTGATCACGCTCTTCTCCGACGACGCGTTCAACTTCGCCCTCGATCTGACCAGTGCGCTGTCCCTGATCCCGTTCCTGCTCGCCGCCGCGTTCGCCGTCAAGATCATGGTCCGTCCCGACGAACTGACCAAGGGAACGGCGAAGCGGCGCGACCTGACCGTCGGCGTCGTGGCGACGCTCTACACGGCGTTCCTGCTGTTCGCCGCCGGGCTGAAATTCGTCCTGGTCTCCTTCATCATCTACGCCCCCGCCACGATCCTGTTCGCCATGGCCCGCAAGGAACAGGGACGCCGGGTCTTCTCCCCCGTCGAACTCCTCATCTGCGCGGTCTCCGTCGCGGGGGCCGTGGTCGGGGTGATCGCCCTGGCGGCGGGGTGGATCAGCCTCTGACAGTCCGTACTCCCCGTGTCCGCTTCCCGGCCGAAAGGCAGCCCTTCATGACCAACACCTCCGCCTCCGGCGCGCCTGCCGTGCACGGCGTCCACTCCGAGGTCGGCAAGCTGCGCAAGGTGCTCGTCTGCGCACCGGGCCTCGCCCACCGGCGGCTCACCCCGGGCAACGCCGGCGACCTGCTCTTCGACGACGTGATGTGGGTGGAGAACGCCCAGCGCGACCACGCCGACTTCGTCGGCAAGCTCCAGCAGGGCGGCGTCGAGGTCGTGGAGCTGCACGACGTACTGGCGCGAACGGTCGCCGATCCCGCGGCCAGGTCGTGGCTCCTGGACCGCAAGATCACCGCCAATGAGGTGGGCCTGGGGCTCATCGACGCGACCCGCGCCTACCTGGAGTCGCTGGAACCGCGTGAGCTCACCGAGTATCTGATCGGCGGGCTGGCCACCGCCGACCTGCCCGACGACTACCGGTCCGGCTATCTCGCCCTGGCGCGCGAGTCCACGGGGGCGCGCGAATATCTGATGCCGCCCCTGCCCAACACGCTCTACACCCGCGACACCACCTGCTGGCTGTACGGAGGGGTGACGCTCAACCCCCTCTACTGGCCCGCGCGTCACGACGAGACACTGCTGATGAAGGCGGTCTACCTCTTCCACCCGGACTTCACCGGAGCCAAGGTCTGGTGGGGCGACCCCGAGCAGGAGTGGGGCCAGGCCACCTTCGAGGGCGGCGACATCATGCCGGTCGGCAACGGTGTCGTCCTCATGGGGATGAGTGAGCGCACCTCCCGGCAGGCCATCACCCAGGTCGCGGCGTCGCTGTTCGCACACGGCGCCGCCGAGCACGTCGTCGTCGCGGCGATGCCCAAACTGCGGGCAGCCATGCACCTGGACACGGTCTTCACCTTCGCCGACCGCGACATCGTCACCGTCTACCCGACGATCATGGACGCGGTCCACACGTTCTCCCTCCGTCCGAGCGACAGGTCCCCCGGGGTGGAGGTGACCGACGAGGGGTCCCGGGCCTTCACCGACGTCGTGGCGGGGAGCCTGGGGCTGTCCTCCCTGCGGGTGATCGAGACGGGCGGCGATGTGTACGCCTCCGAGCGCCAGCAGTGGGACAGCGGGAACAACGCCGTCGCCCTCGAACCCGGGGTCGTGTTCACCTACGACCGCAACACCCAGACCAATGATCTGCTGCGCGCGGCGGGCGTGGAGGTCATCACGATCGTCGGCGCGGAGCTCGGGCGCGGCCGGGGCGGGGGGCACTGCATGACGTGCCCGCTCATCCGCGAGCCGGTGGAGTTCTGAGCGGGCGCGCGGCCCTGAGGCCTCGTCACTCACTGTCCTCCGGCGAGGGGAGGCGGGCCCCAGCACTCACCGAGCCGGGCGCCCGGCCGGGTACGCCGGTGCCGTCCCACGGTCGCGATCGCGGGACGGCGTGCGGTGCCGGAACCGCCTCCGGCGGGTCGGCTCTACGCGGGCGCCGGGGCCGCCCGGTGAGCCTCGTCGGCGGTGTCGAGGCCCTGGGACCCGCCCGATCCGATGAGGCCGAAGAGGGTCAGGGCGGCTGCGGCGAGCGCGGCGACGGCGCAGACCAGGAAGGACAGCGAGAGCGCGTCACCCAGTGCGTCCAGTGCGAGCGACTGCGCCGCGGCCCCCGGGGTGCCCGGCGGGAGGCTGTTGACCGCGAGCGGGCCCGCTTCCTGCCCGATACCCATGGCGGCCCCCAGCTCCTCGGGCGGGAGTCCGGCGCCCGGCAGGGCCGACATGAAGGCGTCGCCCGCGCTGCTCAGCGCCACCGCGCCCACGACGACCGGCCCGAGGGCGAAGCCTAGGTCGCGCAGCAGGTTCGTCGTCGCGCTCGCCATGCCCGCGTAGGCGATCGGCACCGAGTTGATGGCGACGGCGGTGATCGACCCGACGGTCAGTGCGAATCCCACACCGACGCAGAGTTGCGGCACGATGAACTGGGTCCATTCCATGTCCCGTACGTCGAAGCGCGCGCACATGAAGCCGCCGAGCGCGACGAGGACGAACCCGGAGGTGAGTACCCACCGGGGTGACACGTTTCTGATCAGGTGCGAGATCACCGGGATGAGGACGAACGCCGGGCCCTGGATGAAGAGGAAAAGGAAGCCCAGCTTGAGCGGGCTCTGGTGCTGCACCGCTCCGACCCACATGCTCGTCGCGAAGCAGATGCCCAGGAAGCTGAACATGCCGATCACCGCGACGAGCGACGAGATCGTGAACGCCCGGTTCCTGAACAGGGCCAGCTCCAGCAGAGGCGGGTCGGTGCGCACCTCGATGACGACGAACGCGATGAGCAGCAGGGCGCCCACCGTGGAGGCCCCGATGATCTCGGGACGGCTCCAGCCGACCTCCGAGCCCTGCACCGCGGCGTACATGACCGCGATCAGACCGACGGCGAGGGTCACCTGGCCCGGGATGTCCAGCTTCCGGCCCTCGGGGGCACAGGAGTCGGCGGCGCCGAAGGTGAGCCCGAAGGTCACCAGGCCCAGTGCGGCCACGACGATGTAGGAGCCGCGCCACGAGCCGTACTCGGCGAAGAGACCGGCCAGCAGGGGCGAGATCGCCGCGCCTGCCGAGAGGAATCCGGCCCAGACCGCGATCGCTCTTGACCGGGCGTGCTGGGTCGGGGTGACGGCGGCGATGAGGGCGAGCGAGATGGGGAACAGGACGCCCGCGCCGAGACCGCCGATCGCCTGTCCCACCCACATCGCCTGTACGGAGGGTGCGGTGGCGCAGACCAGCGCGCCGATCGCCGTGAGCACGGCGCCGCCGAAGAGCAGCTTGCGGCGGCTCCAGAGATCGCCCAGGACACCGAAGGTGAGCTCGAAGACGACCAGCGGGATCGAGAAGGCGGCGGTGATCCAGGTCAGCTGGGTACCGGCGGTCTGGAACTCCTGCTGGAAGGTGCCGTTGAGCGCACCGGGCAGCGCGTTGGCCAGCTGGGCGACCAGGACGGCGACGAAGCCGGCCACGAGGGTGGCCCGGTAGCGCGGGGAACGGACGGCCGGAGCGGGGCACTCGGGGGGCGCGGCCTCCTCGGCCGCGGTTCTGTACGGCTCGCTGACATGGCTCATGCGTGAACTCCTTTGTTCCGTGCGGGAGATGGCCGTGGCGCGCCGCACCGGCCGGTCGGCTCCGGCACACCGGGGCGTCCGGATCGCGGCATGCCGGTACGACCACGCGACAGGGCGAGGTCCCCGGGTGGGGCGACGGCAGGGCCGGGCGGTGCGGGCCGGAACTCAGCTCAGGAGGGCGAGAGTGGCGGCCCTGGGTCGCGGTGGCCGTAACGAAGGGGGCACCGGGCCGTCGGCACCGGGAGCGGGTGAACACGCCACGTGGCCCCTCCAGAGGTGGGCAGGAGCCGCACCGGCAGCGCGGCACCCTGCGACCGGCTTCACCAGCCGATTGAGGAGTGAAATTGTCATAAGCTTTATGGGCTGTCAAGGAAAGTTTCAGAACGTATAGACGCTTCACTTGGTGACGGACGCGCCGCGCCCCGGGAGGGAACGGTCGGCGACCGGCCCGGGACCACCTGGCCGGAGCAGGTCACCGGGGAGCAGCGCGGCGTCCCCCGCGACTGGGGCGACGGAGCCGCGCGGTGCTCAGCAGAGACGGAACACGTAGCCCTTCTCGCCCTCGGGGAGCACATCGAGGTCGCGCAGGACGAGGGAGATCCTGTCGCCCCAGGCGGAGCAGCTCTCGTCGAAGCCGACGTCGCCCTCGCCCTCGTACTCGATGGCGAAGACCCGGCCGTCGTACGCGTCGGCGTACGCGTCGCACTCGTCGAACTGGGCGCACTCCTCCGTCACCGCGAAGTCGAAGCCGATCGCGGAGTGCCGGTCGAGCAGGTCGGTGGTGTTCTTCTGTCCGATCGCGAGGCCGTCGCCGTGCGCCCGCTCGGCGAGTGTCCTGGCGAACGCCTCGTTGTGCGCCTTCGTCAGCCTGCCGCCGGAGCGCTCGAAGGAGTCGAGGTTGTCCGGCTCCACCGCCTGGAAGCCGCTCTCGGCGCAGCCGTCGATCCATTCCCCGACGATCTCCGCCAGTTGCTCGCGCTTCGCGGCCGTGGAGGTGTCCAGGAGTACTTCGTCCCAGCCCTCGTCGATGACCGGTTCCCCGTCGTCGTCGGTGAGAAGGAGGTCGGGATGGTCGTCCTGCCACCAGTCCAGGGCCCCGGGCTGCGTCTGGAAGGCGTTGACGTAGCAGACGTTGTAGAGGCCGGGGGCCGGTTCGTCCTCACGGTCGCGGGACACCGCGCGCACCCCGTCGGCAGGCGGGTAGCGGCCGCCGATCTGGTAGTCGAACGCCATACCAGCCGCCGGCAGCAGCACGTCCACGGACGCCGGGGTCTTCTCGGCGGCGGCATCGCGGGAGGGGCCGTCCTCGGCCGCGCAGCCGGACAGCACGCTCGCCCCCAGCACGGCCGTGACGAGTGCGGCCACACCGCCCGCCGTGCGCCTGCGGCCAGGAAGCGGGGGAAGATCGCGGGCGGCCACACGTGCTCCAGATGTCGAAGAGGATCTGTCCATCCTCCGTCATCACCTCCGGGCCCGGTCTGCCGGGTACCGGAACACGGGTCGGGCCAGGAGGTCCGTCAGCCCTCCTACGGTCATGGAAGGCCCCAGCCCGAACAGGCTCAGGGCATCCGCGTGCGGCGCGGCGACCTGGGGCCGCCGCGCCGCCGTGGTTTCCAACAGCGCGTCAGCTCACCGAGATGCTGGAACTCCCGCTGCTCTGACAGCCCTCGGTCGCCATGATCATGTAGTAGTTGAAGCTGCCCAGCGGCATCCCGTAACGGGCCCACGCGTCGAAGTGGTTGCCCGCCGTGATGCTGCCCCCCGTCCGCTTCGACTGCCGGACGCTCCAGTACTGGTTGAACGTCTTCGTACCCTCGACGGAGGGGGCGTTGACCCTTGTCGTCTGGTAGACGTCGTACGTACCACCGTCACTGGTGACCGTGCCTTGTACGTTCCGGTGGGCCGGCAGGTGCCCCAGTTGTCGACGATGTAGTACTCGACGAGCGGGTTGGCCGTCCACCCGTGGAGCGTGAGGTACGCGTTGCCCGACGGGTTGAAGCTGCCGGAGTAGTTGACGGTCCTGCGGGCGCCGTTGGCCCAGCCCTTCCCCGCGACGAAGTTGCCGCAGTTGGTCCACGAGGTGCCGTAACTCCCGCCGGACGCCAGGTTCATGGAGACCGAGCCGCCGCCGTCGGTCCAGAACGAGTAGTAGTAGCCGTTGTTGGTGCCCGTCTGGTTGGTGGTGATGACGGTGTCGGCGTGCGCGGTGCTCGGCAGCATCAGCCCGGACGTCGCCAGCGCCAGGGCACCGGCCCGGCCGATGAATGCCCCGCTCCGAGTGCATAGTTCCGGGATCAGGTTTCGAACGAGGGGGTCGAAAGTTTCGAAATACTTTCGAGGTCTACTTGAACATCAGTTCCTCGGGCGACAGCTCCTCGACCCGGGCGAGGAGCGCGTCGCGCCCGATGGAATCGGTGCGCGTGGAGGGCACGGTGCAGGCGTAGGCGCCGGCCACCGCTCCGAACAACGCGGCGCGCCGCGGGTGTTCGCCGTTCAGCAGGCCGAGGAGGAAACCCGCGGCGAAGGCGTCGCCCGCGCCGTTGGAGTCGACCACCGAGGCGTGCGGGGTGACGGCCGGTGTGTGCGTCAGCTCGCCGTCGTACAGCAGGTACGAACCCTCGGCGCCGGCGGTGGCGACGACGATCCGGGCCCTGCCCCGGGCCTCGATGTCACGCATGGTGCGCTCCGGGTCGGCCAGGGCAGTGGTCGACAGGAATACGGTGTCCGCCTGGAGGGCGTAGCTCTCGTGGTAGGGGTTGGCGCCGTCCCAGTCGTGCAGATCGGTGGAGACGGTCACGCCGGCCTCGCGGAGCGTCGGCAGAGCCAGATCGCACGGCTGGGTGATCACGACGTGTGCGTGGCGGGCGTCGGTGGCGAGTGCGCGGACCGTGGACTCGTCGAAGCGTTCCGTGTCGGGCGTACGGGTGGCGTCGTAGAGGGACAGCCGCCGCCCGTCCGGGCCGACGAGGTTCACCGCGCGCTTGGTTCCGGCCGGGAGGTGTACGGCGGTGAGCGGGATGCCCCGGTCGAGGTGGAGGGCGCGAACCAGCTCCCCTTCGTGGTCGTCCCCGAGCATGTCGAGGTGATGGGTCCTCAGGCCGAGGGCGTGCAGCCCGACCGAGACGAAGTCCCCGCTCTGCCCCGCGCGGGTCTCGATGCCCGGCCTGATCATGTGGCTGTCGGCGAAGGGGAGCGGGAGTTCGGGGACATGGACGATCGTGTCCACGCCCGCGCCGCCCAGGACGAGGACATCGGTCTGCTTGCGCATGGAGTTGGTCGGGCCTCTCGGGTCGGTGAACGTGCGTCATGGTCCTCGGCCCGGTGGCCGTGACCGCCGCCGGTGCGCGGGACGGAGGTGACTCCGCCCCGCGCACCGGCGGTGTGCCTGGTCCGGGCGGTCAGTCCGTCCGGGCTCCGGCGTGCAGGGCCAGCGCCCCACGGGCCGGCAGGGTCGTACGGAAGGTCCCGTCGTCTTCGACGACAGGGCACAGCGGTGCCCTCGAAGACAGCCACGCGCCAGGCTGCCGTGGGGGGAACGTGTCGGAGCCTGCCGCTCCCCGCGTGCTGCCGTCAAGGATTTCTGCAAGGTCTTTCAGTTCCTTGCGCAAGATCTTGAAGTCCGCCCTCCTGCCCGGAGGAAGTGGTGCGGGAGGGTCCGGGCCGGCGGGAGGGACCGCCATGAGAGCCCGGCGGGCCTGGTCCACACCGTCCTCCGAACGGGCCGCGTCCGCCGGATCCGTGGCCCGAGGGTCCTGGTCCCGGCGCATGCGCAGGAGCGCGTCCCGGGCGGTGCCGGCCGACAGTGCGGTGGCCGCGCGAGGGTGCCGGACGGCGGCGAGAGCGTCGTGGGAGAGATGGCCCAGCGCCCGGTCGACGGGCAGCCAGGCGGACAGCGCCGGGTCGTCGTCGATCGCGCGGGTGAGCATCGCGGTGTGCCGTTCGAGCTCGTGGGCGACATCGCGCCCGGCCACACCTGCCTCGCGGGACGCCTGTTCGCCCCGGTCGACGCAGTCCAGCAGCCGGGCGACGGCGCTCACCGTCCGGTGGTACTGGCGGGTCTGGGCCAGCCTCGGTCCGCGCCGTCCGGTGGTCCACAGGAGGGCCACCGCCACCGAGCAGCCGAGCAGGGTCTCGACGACACGGTCGGCGAACAGGTCCGCGACCACGAGTCCGGGCGAGGACGCGGTGTTCGCCATCATCGCCATCACCGTCACGGAGACCGCGGCCAGCGTGTACTGCCTGCTCAGCAGGAGGTTCATGCCGAACACCGCCACGAGCTGGAGAGCCAGTTGCTGCGGCCTGGAGGGCTCCAGCCTCCGAACCGCGGCCACCACCAGTACGCCGATGAGGCGCCGTTCCAGGGCGCGCCTCGGCAGCTGTTCCGGAGGCGGGTCGACATGGCTGCCGCGCGCCCCGCAGTGCCGCGCGGTGACGCCCGGGAAGCGGTCGGCCACGAGGGTGCGGGCCAACACGGACTCGGTGCGCAGCAGTTCCTCCCCGAGCGCGCGGTGTACGGCGGTCCCGGCACCGCGTCCTCGTGCGGAGCGGAGGACGCTCCAGGCGGCACGCACCGCGCGGCCGGCTTCGTCACGCGCGGTGCAGCGCCGCCACCCCGGAGTGCGGGGGCAGGTCCGCGTAGAGGCGGACGGCCCGGCGGGCGGCGGCCACCGCGCTCCGCTCGGGATGGTGCGGGCGGCGGATCAGGTGGGGAGCGTTCTCCTTCATTGCGATGAGGGGCGCCGCCCCGCCCGCAGACCGATCACGCGGGTTCAGGCGGGCGGCGGCAGCCGGAGCGCGGCCCTGCGCAGTTCCACGGCGTGCTGGGCCAGTTCGGGTTCGCCGCCCCGGTCGGCCGGCATGGACGCCATCAGGGCGAGCCGGTCGCGCCAGCTGTTGCCGGCGAGTGGCACCGCGACGGCGTTCATCCCCCGGACCGACTCGCCGGCGCTGTCGGCGCGCCCGAGCGTGCGGATGCGGGCCAGCTCGGCGAGCAGCTCGGTCCGGGAGGTGAGGGTCCGGCCGGTGACACCGGGCAGCCGCTCGTCCGGATAGAGGGCGCAGACCTGTTCGGTGGTGAGCTGGGCGAGCAGCGCCTTGCCCGCCGATGTGGCGTGCGCGGGGTGGGCGCGGCCGGTCTCCAGGACGGCGCGCACCGGGTGGGGCGATTCCCTGCCGTCCGTGATGATCACCTGGTCGCCGATGAGCGCGGCGGTGCTGACGGTCTCCCCGGTGGCGGCGGCCGCCGCGTCCAGCACCGGCTGGAGGCGTGCCCTGATCTCGGGCCCGTATCCGGCCGGGCGCCCCAGCGTGACGAGTTCGGGTCCCGCGGAGTAGCCCCGGCCCGGGGCGTCGCGGGTGGCGAAGCCGCGCGCCTCAAGGGTGCTGAGCACCCGGTGCGCGGTGGACCGGGCCACGTCGAGCTCCCGGGCGGCGTCGGTGACCGACAGGGTGTCATGGGTGAGGAAGAGCCGCATGAGGCGCAGTCCGGTGTCCAATGACTCGATGATGTAGCTCTTGGCGTCGGCCACGGGATCCTCTCGGTAGTTCATGGGGTGCCGTGTTCGTGGTGCGGCGCCCGGTACCCATGATTCCGGGCCGGTCAGACCGCGGAGTAACCGCCGTCCACCACGAGCTCGGTGCCGGTGACGAAGCGCGACTCGTCCGAGGCCAGTTAGAGCACCCCGTAGGCGATGTCCTCGGGCGTGCCGCGGTGGCCGACCGGGGTGTTGTCCAGCATCCGCTGCGCGTAGGCGGCGGCCTCGGGCGACGGGTCGGCGGAGAGCGACTTGCTCAACTCGGTCTCGATCGAGCCCGGGTGCACGGAGTTCACCCGGATGTTCGACGTGGCGTAGGTGGCGGCGTCCGCCTTGGTCATCAGCCGGACCGCACCCTTGGCCGCGTGGTAGAGCGGGATACGGGCGCCGCCGACCAGCCCGTAGATCGACGACATGTTGACGATGCTGCCGGAACGCCGTTCCAGCATGTGGCGCACCGCGTGCTTGGTGCACAGCCAGACGCCCTTGACGTCGACGTCGAAGAGGAGGTCGAACTCCTTCTCCTCGACCTCGTGCGAGGGCTTGATCGGCCCCGGCACGCCGGCGTTGTTGACCAGGATGTCGATCCGGCCGTAGGTGGCGGCTATGTCGTCGAACGCCGCGCGCACCGATGCCTCGTCGGTGACGTCCATCCGCCGGTAGGCGGCCGGACCGCCCTCGGCGGCGGTGGGCACGCCGTCGGCGGGAGCGAGGTCGGCCGCCACGACGGTGGCGCCCTCGGCGGTGAGGATCTTCCCGATCTCCGCTCCGATGCCCCGCGCGCCACCGGTGATGACGGCGATCTTGCCCTGCACCCGTCCGTCTGCCATGTTCTCTGCTCCTCACCGTACCCTTGACACCCACCCACCGTCCCTCCCTGAGGGACAAGACTGGAGCGGGAAACCGAAGGGCCTCACATCGCTGCCTTCGAACACCTTTTTAATGCACGATACACCTACCAATCGGGGAGTGAAGGCTCGCTGACGTCTGTCCTGCTGAGCGGGACAATCAGCGGGTGAACATCTGCCACGCCCTGCGGCGGGCGGGGCGCCCGGGGGATCGGAAAGTTTCCCATTGGACGGAATGGCTGTATCGCGGCCCGTGTGACGGCGGACACGCTCATCCGGCCATCGCATGCGAACCACACAGGAACTCTCTCCGCGAGCCGCGTTCGGAGGATCCATGTCCGCGCACACCCCCACCCCGACCGCCACCCGTCCACCGGGCGGCCGTTCCGCACCGCCTCGAGCACAGCCCAGAAAGGCCGCACTCGCCGCGTTCCTCGGCAGCATGCTCGAGTACTACGACTTCTTCATCTACGGATCTGCCGCCGCCCTGGTCTTCCCGACCCTCTTCTTCTCCTCGGGGAACCCGGCGGTGGGCACCATCTCGGCCCTCGCCACCTTCGGCGTCGGTTACGCCGCGCGCCCGCTCGGCGGCATCATCCTCGGCCACTTCGGAGACAAGGTCGGCCGCAAGAAGGTCATGGTCTTCACGCTCCTGATGATGGGCGTGTCGAGCCTGGTCGTCGGCCTGTTGCCCACCTACGAGCAGGTGGGGATCATCGCCCCGGTCCTGCTGGTGATCGCCCGTCTCGGCCAGGGCATCTCGGCCGGCGGCGAGGCGGCGGGGGCCAGCACCCTGACCCTGGAGCATTCGCCCGAGGGACGCAGGGGCTTCTTCACCAGCTTCGCGATGTCCGGCACTATGGCGGGCATCCTGCTGGCCAACTTCGTGTTCATCCCCGTGGCCGCCCTCCCCGAGGACCAGTTGATGTCCTGGGGCTGGCGGGTCCCCTTCTGGCTCTCCATCGCCATGATCGTGCTCGCCTACGTGGTGCGCAGGCGGCTGGACGAGACTCCGGTCTTCGTGGCCGAGGCGGACGCCGAGGAGCTGCAGCCGCTGCCGCTGGCCCATCTCTTCCGCACCCAGTGGGCCGATGTCGTCAAGGTCATGTTCGCCTCGCTCTTCGCCGTGTTCCAGACGGTCTTCATGGTGTTCGGCCTGGCCTACGCCACGTCCGACGCCGTCGGTCTCGAACGGTCGACCATGCTCTGGGTGTCCGTGGCCGCGAACGCGGTCGCGGTGGTGGCCGTGCCCGCGTCGGCCGCGCTCTCCGACCGGGTGGGCCGCAGGCCGGTGTGGATCACGTCCGCACTGAGCTGCGCGGTGCTGGTCTGTGTCTACTTCTGGGCGGTGTCCACGGAGAGCATTTCCCTGATCGTCGTGGCGGCCGTCCTGCTCAACGGCTTCGCCTACTCGGGGATGAACGGCCTCTGGCCCGCGTACTTCTCGGAGCTGTTCGCCGCCCGCGTGCGCTACTCCGGCTTCGCGACCGGCAGCCAGTTCGGTTTTCTGCTCGCGGGGTTCGCCCCGGCCATCGGATTCGCGATCATGGGGGACGGCGTCACCGGCTGGATCCCCGTCGCGGTCTTCGCCGCGGCATGCGGTCTGGTCTCCGCGGTCGCGGTGCTCACCGCACGGGAGACCCACAAGGTGCCGCTGGCCGAGCTGGGCAAGCCACTCCCCCGCCGCTGAGCGGGCCGGCGGGCCCGCCCGTACGAGAGGAAGGAACCGGCATGCCGGTCTTCGCCGTCATCTACACCTACACCGACGACACCGCGGGGCGCGACGAGCACCGCCCCGCGCACAGGGAGTACCTGGGGGGTCTCGGTGACCGTGGCATCAACCTCTGCTCGGGGCCGTTCGGCCCGGAGGAGGCCCCCGGTGCGCTCCTCCTGCTCCGCGCCGGCTCCAAGGACGAGGCGCTCGGACTCACCGACGACGACCCGTTCCGGCGCCACGGCCTGGTCAGCGAGGTCACCGCACGGGAGTGGACCCCCGTGCTGGGGCAGCTGGCCTCACAGCTCTGAGAACGGCCGCACCGTCCCGCACCAAGGACGCCGGTCACCGCGGGCCCAGGGCTCGCGGTGACCGGACTGCCGTGAAGTGTGCCAGTCTGGAACAGAAGGTGACCGTTCATGGCCAGGTCGAACGCCGGTGAGTCGGTACTCAGCCGCGCGATGCGCATCCTGCGGCTTTTCACGTCCGGTTCGCCCACGCTCACCGTGTCGGAGATCGCCCGCCGGGCCGGTCTCCCGGTGGCGACCGCCCACCGCCTCGTCAACGAGCTGGTCGAGCTCGGCGCGCTCGACCGCGTCGAGGGCAGACAGGTGCGCATGGGGTACCAGCTCTGGGAGCTCGCCTCCCGCTCGTCCCGCGCCCTCGATCTGCGCGAGGTCGCCATGCCGTTCATGGAGGACCTCCAGACAGTGGTGCGCCAGCACACCCAGATCGGTGTGCTGGAAGGCACCGATGTGCTGTATCTGGAACGGCTGTCGGCCAGGGGCGCCGTGCAGAACATCACCACGATCGCCGGCAGGCTGCCGATCCACGCCACGTCGGCCGGACTCGTGCTCCTCGCGCACAGCCCCCTGGAGCTCCAGGAGGAGGTGCTCTCCAGGCCGCTGCACCGCTACACGCCCCGGACCGTCACCGATCCGGCGCAGCTGCGCTCACTGCTGGCACAGGTGCGCCGCGAGGGTTTCGTCGTGGCCGCCCAGATGATCAGTCAGGCCGGTACGGGCGTGGCCGTCCCGGTGCGGGGCGAGGAGGGCGAGGTGGTCGCGGCGCTCCCCGTCGTCATCCCGGCCGCCGACCCCCATCCCCGGGCACCCGTACCGGCGTTGCAGGCGGCGGGCCGCGGGATCTCGCGCGCCATGGGCGCTCCTTCCGTCGACGAGGACGTACTCCGCAGCCACGGCCCCCGGCTTCCGGGCGACGGCAGGCAGCGCCTTTCCCATTGAGCGGAATGTGTGTTGTGGGTCTCCCCCGCCGCACAGCACGCTGATCGCACCGCTCCACGGCCACCCGCACCGGGTCCGGCGAGCGGAGCGCGTGGGCGGGTCAACGGCCCCGCGCGATGCCCCGGGGACCTGGTGACCGGCTCCTCCACCGCACGGACGGGGTTTCGGCGGGCTCCCGCGAACGCATTCGCCCGCGCACCACTCACGCCAGGACGGGCGGGCCGGAATCCTTTCACCAACCCGAAGTGGGGCGTCGCCGAGGCGCTCCGGCTCACCGCGGCACGCACCCCGTGACCCGCGAGGACCGAACGAGAGGTATCCGTATGAACACTGATCGGCAGCACACGGGACGCGTTGCCGGCAAGGTCGCCGTCGTCACCGGTGGCAGCGGCGACCTCGGAGCCGCGGTCGTCCGCATGCTCAGCGCGCACGGCGCCCAGGTCGCGAACCTCGACCGGACCCCGCCAGCTGTCCCCTGGGAGAGCGGGTCGGTGGCCGACTGGACCCTCGACATCACCGACGCGGCACAGGTCGAGGACACCGTGCGCCAGGTGACGGACCGGTTCGGCCCCCCGGACATCCTGGTCAACGGCGCGGGCATCCTGGGGCGGCCGGCCCCTTCGCACGAGTCGACGGAGGAGGATTTCGACGCCGTCATCGGGGTCAACCTCAAGGGCACCTGGCTGCTCACCAAGTACGTCGTGCCGCACATGATCGAGCGGGGGCGCGGCAGCATCGTCAACTTCTCCTCGATCCACGGCCTGACGGGCGGCGGCAACGTGCCGCTCTACCACGCGTCCAAGGGCGCGGTACGGCTGCTGAGCAAGTCGGACGCCGTGGTGTACGGCCCGCACGGAATCCGGGTGAACTCCGTCCACCCCGGCTCCATGCGCACACGGATGAGCCGTTCCTCGGCCGAGCGCAGCCCGCTCGGCGCCGACGAGTACTACCGCCAGCTGGTCGAGGGCAACCCGATCGCACGCCAGGGCGAGCCGGACGAGATCGCGTACGGCGTGCTCTACCTGGCATCCGACGAGTCGTCGTTCACGACGGGCACCGAGCTCGTCATCGACGGCGGCTACACCGCCCACTGAGTTCCGAGCCGCGAAAGTTGGACATCATGAGTGACAAGACCTACGAGTACGACGTCCTCGTCATCGGTTCCGGCGCCGCCGGGATCTCGGCCGCCCTCAAGGCGAAGCAACAGGGCCTGGACGTCCTGGTCGTCGACAAGGAACCGTATCTGGGCGGTACGACGGCCGTCTCCGGCGGCTGGCTCTGGGTGCCGGGCAACAAGCAGGGCGTCGCCGAGGGAGACACCCGCGAGGAGGCCGAGACCTACATCAAGGCCCTCGCCGGTGAGTCCTACGATCAGGACGCGGTCGGCTCGTTCCTCGACCTGGTGCCCGAGGCGCTCGACTTCTTCGAGAACGACGCCGGTGTCGAGTTCCACTACCCGGAGACGGCACCCGACTACCAGATGGACACCCCGGGCGCCCGCAAGTCCGGCCGGGCCCTGACGGTGAAGAAGGCCGACGGCCGGATGCTGAAGAAGAACCGGCTGCGCGTCCAGCCGTACCTCTACACATACACCGTGTTCGGCTACATGCCCGAGATCGGCCCGGACATCGCGACGTTCATCAAGGCCAACCGGTCCGCCAGGGCGTTCCTGTACGTCACGAAGCGCCTGGTCAGGACCTGGGCCGAACGCGGCCTGTTCCGGCGCGCGTTCACCCGTACCAACGGCAACGCACTCATGACGCGCATGCTGGCGAGCGCGGGAGCGATGGACATCCCGATGTGGACCGACACCAAGGTCACCGAGGTCCTCAAGGACGAGGACGGCGTGGTGAACGGCGCGGTGATCACCGGCCCGCGGTCGGGCACCGTCCGCGCGAGGTACGGCGTCGTGATAGCGGCCGGCGGCTTCTCGGGAAACGCCAGGCTGCGCACCCAGGCCTTCGGGCACGACCCGCGTGGCGACAACCACTTCACACCGACCATCGGCCACCAGGGGGACAGCTACTTCCTGGCCGAGCCGCACGGCGGTGTGCTCGACACCCGGCCGCACCAGCCCGCCTCCTGGGGGCCCGTCACCGTCTGGAAGAACCTGCGCGGCCAGGACCGGATCTTCCCGCATCTGCGCGCGTTCGGCCTGCCCGGGCTGATCGCGGTCAACCGCAAGGGCGAGCGGTTCGCCAACGAGTCGTACTCGTACCACGACTTCGGGGTGGAGATGATCAAGGAGGACGCGGGCGAGCGGGACACGTTCGGATGGATCGTCGCCGACAGGAAGGCGATGCACACCTACGGCATCGGGTACGCCAAGCCCTGGCCGCTGCCCGCCTGGTACTACAAGAAGGTCGGTTACCTGGTCGAGGGCGCGTCGGTGGCGGAGCTCGCCGCGAAGATCGATGTTCCTGCCACGGCACTGAGGGAAACCCTGGAGGAGTTCAACGCGGACGCCGCCCTGGGGCGGGACGTGAAGTTCAAGCGCGGCTCGAACTGGTTCCACCACTTCAAGGGCGACATGGAGCACAAGCCCAACCCCAACCTCGCGCCCATCGACAAGGCTCCCTACTACGCCGTGAAGATCCAGATGGGCGATCTCGGCACCTACGCGGGACTCTCCGTGAACGGCCGGAGCGAAGTCGTCTCCTCCACCGGCGAGGGCGTACCCGGTCTGTACGCCGTCGGTACGGCCGCCGTCAGTGTCTTCGGCGGCGGATACCCGGGATACGGCGCGAACATCGGACCGGCCATGGTCTTCGGCTACCAGGTCGGCCGGGACATCGCGGCGCACGCCGCCGAGCGCGCGGGAGGGCTCCAGCCGGCCGCGAGCCGGAACGGCGAGCGCTGATACGCGCGGAGCGAGTAGCGGAGCAGCAGAACCACCGGGGCGGGGCCGCAGGCTCACGGGCGGAGGAGTCACAGCGCTCTCACAGGTGCCTCCCCCTTCTCTGACAGACTGCCCACCTACCGTCGGACCATGAGCGGACACCAAGAGGCGAGCGGATCAGCCGGAGCCCTGCCATCGCCCTCTCCGGTGGCACGGCGGCCACCCCGAGCGGCACTGCCTCTCCGTCCGCCGCCTCCACGTCCTGGGCATCGCGGCTTGGCAGGGTCATGAACAACGGCCGCGAGGACCTCGTGCTCGCACGAACGGCCGTGGAGGCCCTCACCCGGCAGGTCGCCCTGTGTCCCAAGCCGGGCCTGCCCGACCCCCGGGACCTCGGTGCGGGAGCGGCCCACCGGGATCACCGTGCGGTGCGCTGGTCGGCCAGGGCGCTCGAACCGGGTCTCGCCGCGATGGCGGCCGCTGCCCGCCGCGCGGGTGCGCCCACGCCCGGACTCCGGGCGGAGCTGGGCGCGATCGGACGGTCCACCGAGCACTCGGTGGACCTCGCGGGCGGCGGCCACCGCGGCGCGCTCTGGACGCTAGGCCTCCTGGTCGCGGCGGCGGCCCTGGAGCCGGACGCACCGGCAGCCGATGTGGCGGTCCTGACCCGGCGGATCGTGGCGCACCCCGACCGGGGCGCGCCCCGCAGGCCGTCGCGCGGCGCCTCCGTCTCGGCGACGTACGGCGCCGCCGGGGCGAGGGGCGAGGGCAGGGCCGGATTCCCTCACGTGCGCCGCGCGCTGACCGCGCTCGCCACCGCCCGCACGGCGGGTGCCACGGAGGACCGGGCCCAACTGGACGCCCTTCTGACGGTGATGTCCACGCTCCAGGACACCGAACTGTTCCACAGTGCGGGCCCCCTGGGACTGCGCCACGTCCAGGCGGGGGCCCGTGGCGTCCTGGAAGCGGGCGGCTCGGCGACGGACGCGGGGGCGACGGCTCTGGCGGCTCTCGACGCCGATCTCCGCGTGCGCGGATGGACTCCGAGGGGCAGTGCCGGGCTGCTCGCCGGGGCGCTGTTCGCGGACGCGCTGCCGGTACGCGCCGGACGCCCCGCGCGGACGGCTCGGCTCCTCGGGTCGTAGGCGCCGCCGGCCGTCGGTTGCCGGCCGTCGGCAGGCAGGCAGGCAGGCAGGGGAAGCACACCGGCGCTCGGGCCGCCGCGCGGGACCGGCGCGCACCGCCGTGTCCGCGCTCAGCACACGCGGCCTTGACCAGGTGTCAGCCGTACTGCTTTGATCATGCACATGAAGCGCTGCCAGAGTCTCACGCGACGACGTCACGTCGATCTCGTGCGTACCGCAGGCGCGCTCTGTCTCCACGCGGGCTGACCGTACGAGGCGGCCCCTTCGCGCCCGCCTCCGCATCCCCGCGTCCTCGCATCCGCGCTTCTGCCGCGGATGCGCTGCCGTGTGCCGCCCTTGAGACGGTTCCCCGCTCCGCGAGCGGTCCCCGCCGTGCTCGCGTCGCGGTCCCCGGCCGGCCGATCCGCCCTGCCCCACCGCGCGGTCGGCGTGCGTACTCCTGCCATCCAGGCATCCCTGTGCCCCAGAGAGGACCCTCCCACCGTGTCTCTTTCCCCCGGCCTCCGCCGAGCCGTTCCATGGAAGCCCGTCGGCGCTCTGCTCGCGGCCCTCGTTTTCGCCTGCGCCGGCTCCGCCTCGGCGGTCACGGCCGGGTCCTTCGGCCCGACACCTCCGCACAACCCCTACGCGGGCCCTGACGGCACCGCGACGATGCACGGGGACACCGGTTCCTCCGACACCACACCGCTGGCCGGTCCCGGCGCGGGCACGCTGGACTCCTCGCGTGCCGCGCTCGCGTCGGCGTGCCCGACCGTGCTGGTCGGGGCGGACGGCTATCCGGTGGCGCTGTGCACCCCCATCTTCGGCCAGGTGCCCACCGTCCATCTCCTCGACCCGGCCGACGGCTCCTCCCTGACCACGCTGAAGCTGACCAAGGGCTCGCTGCTGGGCGGCGTGTACGCGTATATCGACCACCAGGACCGGCTGGTCGTCGCGGACGGCAGCCGCAGCCTGCTCCGCGTCGGACACCACAAGGACAGCGACGGCGACTGGAGTCTGACGGTCGACCGGAGCCTCTCCCTGGCCTCCGCGATTCCGGCGGACGACGCGGTCACCGGGCTGTCACCCGACTGGCAGGGACGCGTCTGGTTCGCCACGGGCGGTGGTGTGGTCGGCACGGCGGACGACACCACCGGCACGGTGAAGACCCTCGCCCTGCCGGCGGGAGAGCGGGTCGCCAACAGCATCTCCACGGCCCCCGAGGGCACGGCGGTCACCACCACCCACGCCACCTACCTCCTGACCTCCGCCGCCGACGGCACCCCGAAGATCGTCTGGCGCAAGGCCTACGACAGGGGCACCGCCCGCAAGCCGGGTCTGCTGAGCTGGGGCAGCGGATCGACCCCGACGTTCTTCGGTCCGGGCAGCGGTACGGAGTACGTCGCCATCGTCGACAACGCCGACGCCTCGGCGAACCTCAAGGTCTACCGCACATCCGACGGTTCGGACGTCTGCTCGGTCCCGGTGCTCAAGGCCGCGGCCGGTCCCGGCAGCGAGAACTCCCCGGTGGGCATCGGCCGCAGCGTCTTCGTGGCCGGAACGTACGGCTACCCGTACCCGGCCGTGCCGGAGGGGGCGGGCACCAGTGTGCCCGCCTCGGCCGACTTCGCGGGTGGCCTGTCCCGGGTGGACGTTCGCGCGGACGGCACGGGCTGCTCGCTGGTGTGGGACAACGCCCTGCGTTCGGCCGCCGTCCCGAAGCTGTCGACGGCCGACGGACTCCTGCACACGGTGGTGCGCGACCCGCTGATCCCGGGCACCAAGGGGACGAGCCTGCTGGACCCGTACCGCTACGTGCAGATCGATCCGGCGGACGGGAAGATCAAGCGCTCGGCGCAGGTCGGGGTGGGATCGCTGTACGACAGCCTGCAGATGGCGGGCACGATCACACGGGACGGGGCCTATCTCCAGGGCACCGTGACGGGCGTTCTGCGCATCACCGCGGAGTGAGCCCCCGTGGCGGGCGGGGCCGGCCTGCCCGCCACGGCCAGCATTTCTGCAACACGCCCCGGAGGGTGGCCGGTTGAGCACACGCCGGCCACCACCGGGGCCCTTCGCCGCCCTCTACCACCGCGGCCGTCATTTAGGTTAGGGTAACCTAACAACGACCGCAGGTGCCCAGTGGTGTGCGCCGCCCCGGGGGAGGAAGCCGGCCCATGAACATGCCCTCCCTCGGTTCCTGTCCGATGCCCGACCGCGCCGCCCTCCCCCGGACGCAGGTCAGCTGGACCGCCGATCCCGCCCGTGCCGTGCTGCTGGTCCACACCATGCAGAACCACTTCGTCGGCGCGTTCCGGCGGGGGCCCTCCCCCGTCACCGAGCTCGTCGACAACATCACGGCGCTGCGGCACACCGCCCGGACCCTCGGCATCCCCGTCGTCTTCACCGCGGAGCCCGCCGGGCAGACACCGCACCGGCGCGGGCTCGTCGCCGACGTGTGGGGACCCGGCATCGAGGACGGGCCGGCCGCCGCGATCATCGCGCCCCTCACACCCCGCCCCGGCGAGCATCTGCTGCCGAGCACCCGTCACAACGCCTCCCTCGGCAGCCATCTCGGCACTCTGCTGCGTTCGGGCAACCGCGACCAGCTGATCATCTGCGGGGTCCACGCTCACCTGGGGGTCCTGCTCACCGCCGCGGACGCCTTCATGCACGACATACAGCCGTTCGTCGTCGCGGACGCGGTGGCCGACCTCTCCGCCGAGGACCACGCCATGGCCCTTCGCTGGGTCGCGCGCAGCGGCACGGTCCGGCTGACGGACTCCCTGGCGCGGGAACTCCGCACGCGCGACAGGACGAAGAACACGTGACCTTACGCGGACGGCACGAGGCGGACACGCCGGCACTCACGACGCGCGAACGGGATGGAGAGAGATGAGACCGAGACCGCTCGTCACGGAACGCGAGGACGCCGATCCCTCCGCCGGGCCGCCCGCCCCGCGCGGCGCCACGGTCGTCGTCAAGTTCGGCGGCAACGCCATGGTGGACGCGGCCCTCCAACGGACCTTCGCCCAGGACGTCGTAGACCTGTGGCGCACGGGCCTGCGCCCCGTCGTGGTGCACGGCGGCGGGCCCCAGATCAACACGATGCTCGACCGCCTGAGCCTGGAGAGCCGCTTCGAGGCGGGTCTGCGAGTAACCACCCCGGAGACCATGCAGGTGGTTCGCATGGTGCTGACGGGCGGGGTCCAGCGTGAACTCGTCGGCCACATCAACAGGCACGGCCCGTACGCGGTGGGGATGACGGGCGAGGACGCGCACACGATGACGGCGGTGCGACGGCCGGCCTGGGTGGACGGACGGCCCGTGGACATCGGCCTCGTCGGCGACGTCGTGGACGTGAACCCGGGCATGCTGCTCACGCTCCTGGAGCAGGGGCACATCCCCGTGGTCTCCCCCGTGGCACGCGGCGAGGACGGGCAGGTCTACAACGTCAACGCCGATCTCGCCGCGTCCGCCCTGGCCGTGGCGCTCCGTGCCGAGCGGCTCGTGATGCTCACCGATGTGGCAGGGCTGTACGCGGACTGGCCTCGCAGCACCGAGGTGATCGAGCGGCTGACCGCCGACGCGCTGGATACGCTCCTGCCGGGGCTGGCGAGCGGGATGCTGCCCAAGATGGAGGGCTGCCTACGGGCCGTCAGGGGAGGTGTCCGCCGGGCCCACGTGCTCGACGGCCGCGTGCCGCACGCGGTGCTGCGCGGCGTTCTCGACGAGGTCAGCCCCGGCACCACTGTGGTGCCGGACCGCAGCGAGGACCAGGGGACCGGGGCCGCGCGCCTCGCACCCGCCGCGGGCCGCGGCTGACGTACGCGGTCCGCAGACCGACGAATCCGGCCGGCCCGGGAGTCCGAGGGCTCGGGGCAACCAGCGCCCCCGGGAGTCCAGGGGCTCCGGGCGGCCGGTGCTCACAGCCTCAGCGCGAGCACCCGTGCGTTGCGGCGCGGGTCCAGGGACCCGGCCCAGGAAGGGGGCGCCGACCCCGCGTGCGCTGGCGTGAATCCATGGCGCAGGAACAGTGCGCCGTCCCCGGTCGTGGCCGTGAACAGGCCGGTGAGCGCCTGAGCGCGGGCCATGGCCAGCGCGGTACGCAGGAGCCCGGCTCCCACGCCGCGCCCCTGCCTGTGGCCCGCCACACAGAAGTTGTACAGGACGCCCGGGGAGCCCGCGCGGTCAGCCGTCCCCGCCGGATACGTCCGCAGGCCCACGCACCCTTCGAGCGCGCCGTCGGGCGCCTGCGCCACGAGGAAGTCGGCCACGTGGAGGGTGTACAGCGAGACGGGCCTCTCCCGCAGGGCCCCGGAGCGTACGAAGGGCCGCGCCAGGCCGGCGAGCGCGGCGGCGTCCGACTCACGGGCCGGGCGGAGCAGGAGTGCCGGCGCGAGTCGCCCGTGCCGTACCGGGGCAGGGCCCCGCGTGACCGTGATCAAGACGTGTCCTCTTCAGGTTCCGCTGCCGACATCGACACGCCGGGGAGGTCATGCCTCCGACTGCCCGGCGAGGGACCGGGGGCGCAGATCGGTCCAGTGGGTCTCGACGTAGTCCAGGCAGGCGTCCCGGGTGTTCTCCTCGAAGGCGGTCCTCCACCCTCCGGGCACCTCGGCGAAGGACGGCCAGAGCGAGTGCTGGCCCTCGTCGTTCACCAGGACCAGGAAGCGGCCTTCGGGGTCGTCGAAGGGGTTGGTGCTCATTCCGCAGTTCCTCCTCGGGTCCGACGGGCCGGGGCGGCGCCGTCGAGGGTGGGCGCCACGTCTTCGGGCGGGCGTTCGGCCGGTATGGAAGCACGAGACGTGATTAGGTTAGGCTCGCCTAATCGACGCGAGCTTAGCCTCTCAACTTGCCGCTCACAAGGAGATGTTCATGCGCCGGGTGTTGGATCAGGTCCGCGACGCGGACAGCTTGGGCGTGCCTTCCGGCAGGTCCTTCCGGAGCGCCGGCGGCCGGCCGTGACCGCGCGCTCCGCGGACGTGGAGCACGCCTTCGAGGCGTTCGGACTGTCCGGTGCGCCCGGCACCGACGCGTTCTGGGCGGGGGTGCGGACACCCGTGTCGCGGCCCGTCGAGGGCGGCGGCTGGGTGACGCTGTTCCTGCGGCGCGGGTCACCCGCGAGCATCGGCTTCGAGAGCTGGTCGGACCCCGTGCCCCTGCGCCGGTGGGGCGTCACGGACTGCTGGTACGCCGAGGTGCCCATGCCCGCGCGGCTGCGGGTGACCTATCAGTTCATCGAGGACGACGGAGCGGGGGGCGCCGCGTACGCCGACCCCTTCAACCCGGCGGGTGCGGGCGGTGACCGCTCCCTGGCGGCGACGCCGGACGCCCCGCCGCAGCCGCACTGGCCGGTGGTCGGTCCCGACGACGTGCTGCCCCTGCCCCGCACCCGGGTCCGCTGGGCGAGCGAGCGGCTCGGCGGGCGGCGCACCGTGCGGGTGCACCCGGCGGGCGGCGGCGGGCCGGTAATCCTGCTTCTCGACGGGGACGACTGGTTGTATCTCCATCCGGCCATGGCCGCGTTCGACTCGGCCGTCGCCGCCGGCGATCTGCCCCCGGTCACCCTCGTCTTCCTCCCGGCCAAGGACAGGGAGGCCGAGTTCGCGTGCAGGCCCGAGCTCTGGGAGGCGGTCCGGGACGAACTGCCGCCGCTGGTCGCGGAGTCCGGAGTCCACGCCGACTGGGGCCGGCTGGTGGTCGCCGGGCAGAGCCTCGGCGGGCTGAGCGCGCTGTACGCCGCGCTGGAGTTCCCGGACCTGGTGTCCCGAGTCGCCCTCCAGTCGCCCTCGCTGTGGTGGGAGCCCGGGGCACCGGGCCGGCCCGACCCCCTGGGCGGTCCGGCCGGCGGCGCCCTCGCCGCGCGTCTGCGCGAACGCCCCGACGTGACCGGGCTCCGGATCGCGTGCGACGTGGGGGAACACGAAGCGCGGATGCTGCCCCACTGCGAGGCGGCCGAGGCCCTGGCCCGGGAGGCCGGTGCGACCGTGCGGGTCTCCCGGTCGCCGTCCGGGCACGACCGGGCCGGCTGGCGGCACGCCCTGCTCAGGGATGTCGCCTGGGCGCTGGATCAGTAGGTCATCTGGCCACCGCCAGGCAGTAGTTCTCGTCGGTGGCCAGGAGGTTGCGATGGGTGTCCTCGGCGGTGATGACGCCGTCGTCCAGCACGAGGACCCGGTCCGCCGCGTCCAGGAGGGCCGGGCTGCTGGTGAGCACGACGGTGGTGCGGCCCCGGCGGAGCTTCGCGAGGTTGCGCGCGATGAGCTGTTCGGTGACCGCGTCGACCGCCGTCGTCGGGTCGCGCAGGACGAGGATGCCGGAGTCGGCCGCGAGGGCCCGGGCCAGCGACAGCCGTTGGCGCTGGCCCCCGGAGAGGTTCGCGCCCCGGTCGCGCACGGCGTGGTCGAGCCCCTCGCGGTGGAGGGCCACGACATCGGTCAGCAGTGAGGCCTCCACCGCCTCGGGGAGGATGCGGCTGGTGCCCGACGGATCGATGTTGGTGCGGAGACTTCCCGCGAAGATCTCCCCGTCGTACGGGTTCACCAGCATGTGTTCGCGCAGCGCCTCGATCGAGAGGTCCGTGATCTCCCGGCCGCCGACCCGCACCACGCCCTCGTAGGCCCCCGGCGGGACGTTCACGGCCAGGATCGACGCCAGGTCGGCCGCCGCGCGGGGCTGGTAGGCGGCGATCGCCACGAACTCGCCCGCGCGCACCTGGAACTTCAGCTCGCGCAGTGCCCCGTACCGCACACCGTCGATCTCCAGTTCCCCGTCCCCGGCCGGGCTCTCCGCGCCCGGCTCCGTCAGCGGTGGGGCGGCGAGCACCAGGGCCATCCGCTCGGCCGAGGCGCGCGCCATCATCACGTACTTGGGCATCTCCGAGAACATCTTCAGGGGTTCCATGATGAACTGCGCCAGGCCCACGGCCATGACGAGCTCCCCGATGTTGATCCGGCCCCCGTACGCCAGCCAGCCGGCCATCAGGGTCACGGCGGCGGCGAGCACCGCGTTGAGGGCCAGGGCGGTGCCCGCGTACACGCCGTTCACCCGGGCGACGGTGACCGCCTGCTGCTTCGCCTCCGTACTGACCTTCCGGTAGGAGAGGAAGGCGGCCTGGTTGCCGCCGAAGCCGTGCAGCGGGCGCAGACCGGTGATCAGGTCCGCGACCTTGGCACCGGCCCGGGCGACCCGGGCCTGCTGTTCGCGGGTGCTCGAACCGATCCGCCGGGACATCACGCTGAGGATCGACAGGATGGCGACCGTTCCCACGATCACCAGCAGGCCGAGCCGGATGTCCGCCAGGCCCAGGGCGACCGACGCGACCACCACCGCGACCAGCGAGCTGATCAGGAGCGGCACGACCTCGACGATGTCGGCGGTCTGGTCGGCGTCCTCGGTGGCGATGGTCAGCACCTCCCCCGACTTCAGGCCGACGTCCCTGGCCACCGGCTGGAGTCCGCAGGCGGCAACCTTCACCCGCCAGCGGTGCGCCTCGGTCGTGTTGGCCTTCTGCAGGACGCGCATCCCGAACCGCCATGACAGCGACACGGTGGTGATGATCACCGCCAGCGCGCCGATCGACAGCCCGAGCGAGCCGAGGCTGCGGTCCTGCATCGTGTGCTCGACGATCAGGCCCAGCGCGATCGGGAAGGCCGTCTCGCCGGCCTGGTAGAGGCCCATGAGGACGGTGCCCCGGACCACCGCGCCGGCGTTGCGGCGCAGGGCGGTCCGGAGGATGCCGGCCCCCTGCCGGGGGCCCTTGGGGTCAGGAGTTGTCATCAAGATGGCGGGCAATCGCTTCCGGGGTTCGAAGGGTGAGCAGATCACGGATCGTGATCACAGGACCGTACTCCCGGCGGAGCAGCCCGATCAGGCGCACCGCCAGCATGGAGTGTCCTCCGAGGGAGGCGAAGTCGCTGACCGCGCTCACCTCGTCGTCGTCCAGGTCGAGTGCCTCGGCGAAGAACTCGCAGACCAGGATCTCGGTTTCGGTCTCCGGGGCGCGCTCCTCCACCATGGTCAGCACGCCGAGGGGCTTCGCCTCCGGCAGCGCCTTGGTGTCGGCCTTCCCGTTGACGGTGAGCGGGATGCTGTCGACCTGGGCGTAGTGCGTCGGGCGCAGGAAGTCCGGCAGCCCCGCGCCCACTTCCGCGGCGACCGTGGCGAGGTCGGAGCCGTCCAGCACGAGGTAGGCGGCCAGCCGGTACGCTCCGTCGACCCCCGGGTCGGGCTGGGCGACCGCGGCGGCGAACCGTACGGCCGGGTGGGCGGCGAACACTGCCTCGACCTCGCCCGGTTCGACCCGGTGGCCCCGGATCTTGACCTGCTGATCGGTACGGCCGAGGTACATCATATTGCCGTCGGGCCGCCGGACCGCCAGGTCCCCCGTGCGGTACATCCGCTCGCCGGGTTCGCCGAACGGGCACGCGACGAAGCGGTGCGCGGTCTGGGCGGGCTGCCCGAGGTAGCCGCGTGCGATGCCGACGCCCGACACGTAGAGCTCACCGGGAACCCCGTCCGGCAGGGGCCTGAGCCACGGATCGAGCACGTACACCTCGGTGTTGTCGATCGCCACGCCCACCACCGGGTCCTGGCACTCGAAGGTGCCGACGCCGAGGGTGTTGATGGTGTACTCGGTGGGCCCGTACAGGTTGTAGCCGGCCGTGCCCGGGGTCTCGGCGAGCCGCTGCCACAGCTGCGGGGTGACGGCCTCCCCGCCCAGCAGCACGAGCGCGGGGCGCCGTTCGGGGTCGTCGAGCAGCCCCTCGGCGACCAGCTGCTGCGCGTAGGTCGGCGTCACATTGATGACGTCGATCCCGTGTTCGGCGCAGTAGTCGACCAGTCGGGGAGCGTCGCGGCGCAGTTCCTCGTCGCAGATGTGCACCTCGTGGCCGTCGGCGAGCCACAGCAGCTCCTCCCACGACATGTCGAACGCGAACGACACGGTGTGCGCGATCCTGAAGACGCGGTGTCCGTGGTCCGCCAGCACCGGTTCGAAGATGCGGCGCTGATGGTTGATCAGCATGTTGGTGAGCCCGGCGTACTCGGTGACCACACCCTTGGGCTTCCCGGTCGATCCGGAGGTGTAGATCGTGTACGCGGGGTGCCTCAGCCGGTCCGGGTCGTCCGGGGCGAACGTCACGAAGGGCTCGGCGTCCGGCAGCGGGCGGTCGAGCTCCATGAGCTCGCCGGTCAGCCGGTGCGACACCCCGCTCACGGTGAGGATCACGTCCGGACGGGCGCTGTCCACGATCGAGGCGATCCGCTCGTCCGGGTGGTCCAGCTCCAGCGGCACATAGGCTGCGCCGACGCGGAGTACGGCGAAGAGCGCCACGATCGAGTCGAGGGAGCGCGGGATCGCGAGGGCCACGGTCCGCTCGGGGCCGATGCCGCGCCGGGCGAGGACCCCGGCCACCGCCCTGCTCCGGTCACGGAGCTCGGCGAAGGTCATGGCCGAGCCGTGGGAGACGAGGGCGGTCCGCCCCGGGTCGCGGTCGGCCGCCAGGTCGAACCGGTCGACGACCGTGTCCGTGCCGATGTCCGTGCGGGCGGCCGGCTCGGGTGCGGACCCGAGTCCGCGCAGGGCGCCGACCGGCCCGGCCGAACGGGCCAGGTCCTCCAGCACCCGCACGTAGTCGTCGACGAGCCGGCGGGCCCTCCCGCCGTCGCCGTCGCGGTACTCCAGCTTGACCGTGAGCCGGTCTCCGGGGGTGACGACCCAGGTGAACGGATAGTGCGTCGAGTCGTCCGCCTTCACCTCCGTGATGCCGTGCCTGGCGTTCATCTCGGCGAAGGCGTCCATGTCCAGGAAGTTCTGGAGGACGAACAGGTTGTCGAAGAGGCTCTCGTGGCCGCCGGCCCGCTGGATCTCGCCGAGCCCCAGGTGCTCGTGCTCCATCGCCTCGACCCTGGCCGACTGGACGGCCGAGAGGTAGGCACGGACCGTGTCGCCGGGCCGGGCCGACGTCCACATGGGCACAGTGTTGAGCAGCACTCCGACGATGTCGGACAGTCCCTCGCCCTCGCGGCCGGAGACGGTCACGCCGAAGACGGCGTCGGAGCGGCCGGTGTGCGCGCCCAGCAGAAGGCCGAAGGCTCCGGTCAGCACCGTGTTCAGTGTGACGCCGTGCGTCCTGGCCGCGTCCCGCAGCAGTTCCGACTGCGCGGCGGACAACTGGTGCACGAGAGCGCGCGGCAGCTCGTCCGGGAAGGACGGCCGCGGTCCGGCCAGCAGCGTCGGACCCTCGATGCCGGCCAGATGCTCCGCCCAGAAACGCTCCGAGACCGCGGCGTCCCTGGCGTCGAGCGCCCTGGCGTACTCCTCGAAGCCGGGCGTCGCCGGGGACGGGTCGAGTGCACCGCCAGCGAGGACCGTCTCGTAGGCGTCGAACAGGTCCCGGAGCAGGATCTCGCGGGACCAGCCGTCCCACAGCAGCAGGTGGTAGCTGAGCAGCAGGCCGTCGCGCCCGCCGGGCAGCCGCAGGACGGTCAGCCGGACCAGCGGCGGCTCGCCCGGGTCGAAGCCGGTGTCGCGGTCCCGGGCCCGCAGGGCGTCCACGGCCTCGTCCGCCGGGAGCTCGACCGTACGGACGGCGACCCGGCGGCCCGCCTTGAGGACCTGTACGGGGTTGCCCTGGTCGTCGGTGGTGAAGCCCGCGCCCACGACGGGGTGCCGTGCGATGACGTACGCCATCGCCTCGGCCAGCGCGTCGGTGTCCAGGCGCCGGTCGAAGGCGAACCAGCTCTGCGCGACGTAGTGTCCGGCCGAGCCGGCCATCTGCGCCTGGAAGAACAGGCCTCGCTGGAGCGGGGTGACGGGCGCCGTGCGTTCGGCCGTCGTGGAGGCCTCCGCGAGGCGTTCGAGTGCGGCGCTCCAGTGCTCCGTCACCTCGTCGGGAATGCCGTCGGCGAGGGTGAACTCCGCGTGCAGGCTTCCGGTGGCCCCGTCGGTCCAGGCGTTGACCTCGACGGCGTACGGGCTGCGCTGGTCGCCGCCCGTGATGCGCGGCGCCTGGGACTCGCCGCCCCGGCCGAGGTAGTTGAACAGCACCTGCGGGCGGGTGCCCAGCAGCGGCGCGGTCTGCGGGTCGAGGTATCTGAGCTGCCCGTAGGCCAGGTGCCCGCGCTCGTCCGGCTGGCGCTCCGCGACCTCGCGTGCGGCCGCGAGCGGGTCGGTGTGCGCGGTGAGGCGCACGGGGGCGATGGAGGTGAACCAGCCGACGGTGCGGGTGTAGTCGTGGTCCTCCAGCACCGGGACACGGCCGTGCCGCTCCAGCTCGACCGCCAGATCGGTGGGCGAGGACTGGACGTGCGTCAGCGCGGTGCGCAGCGCCCCGCACAGGAGCTCGGTCAGCCCGGTCCCGAGCGCGGCGGGCGCGGTGCGCGTCAGCCGGTCGCTCACCTCGGGGGCGAGCACGGACGTGACCGTGCGCAGGCCGCCCCCGGCCGAGGGCAGGAGCGGGGGCGCCTGAAGCGTGGTGATCCAGTGCCCGAGGCTCGCGGTGGCGTGGGCGGCCCCGGAGCGCAGGGCCTCGGCGTACGCGGCGTAGGACGTGGTCGGCGCCGGCAGCGCCGCACCGCGCATCGCGGCGGCGAGGTCGTCCAGCAGGATCAGCCAGGAGACCGCGTCGACCGCGAGGTGGTGCACGGTCACCACCAGGGTCCTGCTGGGCTCCAGCCAGGTGAACGCGATGACGTCCCCGGTCTCCGGGTCGAGGCGCCCGGCGGCTTCGTTCGCGGCGGCCGTCGCGTCGGCCGTGTCCGTCCTGACCACGGTGACCTCGCGGGCGGGCCCGGTGCGCAGCGCCCACACCCCGTGCTCGACGCGCAGCTCCAGCCGGAGTGCCGGATGCGCGGCCACGACGGCGTTCGCGGCGCGCACGGCGTCGGCGAACCCGGTGTCCTCGGCTGCCGCCACTGTCCTGGCCTGGGCGAACCGGGCCAGAGAGGCGCCCAGTTCGCGCTGGCGCAGGATGATCGGTGTCGGTGTCAGCGGGCCGTCCTCGGAGACGACGGGTCCGGGTGCCGGGGCCGGGGGCGCGTCCGTCGCCAGGTGTCCGGCGAGCGCGCGCGGTGTCCTGAGGAGGAACACGTCCCGGGGCGCGATCGGCAGTCCGAGTGCCCGGGCGCGGTTGATCACCGTGATGGCGACGATGCTGTCGCCCCCGGCCATGAAGAAGTCGGTGTCACCGTCCACGGCGGCGGCACCGGGCAGGGTCTCGGCGAAGATGCCGGTCAGCGCGTCCAGCGCGGAATCGCTCCCGGCCGCGGCCGGGGTGTCGTCCTGTGCGGCTCGCTCGGCCAGCGCCTTCCGGTCCAGCTTGCCGTTGACGGTCAGCGGCAGGGCCCCGGCCGGGAGCACGCGGCCGGGGACCATGTGTGCGGGAAGCTTCGCGGACAGGAGGGCGGTCAGGTCTCCGGGCACCCGGCCCACGAGGTGGGCGACCAGGTGGTCGCCGTCGGCCGCCACCGTGACGGCGACGTCGACCACGCCGTCGAGCTCGCGGATCGCGGACTCCACCTCGCCCAGCTCGATGCGGAAGCCCTTGAGCTGTACCTGGTCGTCGGCGCGGCCGGTGAACTCCAGCTCGCCGTCGAGCGTGCGACGGGCGAGGTCGCCCGTGTGGTACATGCGGGAGCCGTCGTCCGCGAACGGGTTGGCCACGAAGCGGCCGGCGGTCAGTCCGGGCCTGCCGAGGTAGCCGAGGGAGACCTGGTCGCCCGCGACGTAGATGGCGCCCTCCCGGCCCGGCGGCACCGGCCGGAGTCGGTCGTCGAGCAGATAGGTGGTCAGGCCGGGGATCGGTCCGCCGATCGGGCTGACGTCGGCGCCGAAGTCCTCGTCGGTGAGCACCCGGTGGGTGACGTGGACGGTGGTCTCGGTGATGCCGTACATGTTGACCAGCTCCGGCGTCCCGGTGCCGTGGCGCTCGACCCATCCGCGCAGGCGTCCCGGGTCCAGCGCCTCGCCGCCGAAGATGATCCGGCGCAGGGCGGGGAGGGGCTCACCGGCGTGCCGGTCGGCCTCGATGAAGCGGTAGAAGGCGGACGGGGTCTGGTTGAGGACGGTCACTCCGCGCTCGCGGACCAGCCGGTGGAAGTCCACCGGGGAGCGGGTCAGCCCGTAGTCCGGCACGAGGAGTTCACCGCCGTGCGTCAGCGCGCCCCACAGCTCCCAGACGGCGAAGTCGAAGGAGAAGGAGTGGAACTGGACCCACACGTCGTGCGGGCCGAAGTCCATCGCGGGCCGTGTGTTCGCGAGCAGGGCCACCACACTGGAGTGCGGGACGACGACGCCCTTGGGCCTGCCGGTCGATCCGGAGGTGTAGATGACATAGGCGGGGTCGTGCCATCCGTGCCCGGTCGCGGCGGGGTCCGCCCCGTCCTGCCGCGGTGTCTCCTCGCCGGTCACGAGCACGCGGGCCGGCACACCGCTCCGGTCCAGCAGTCCGGTGAACCGGTCGCGCTCCGCGGGGTCGACGAGGACGATCTGCGGTGCGGCGTCGGTGAGGATGTACTCCAGCCGGTCGTCGGGGTAGGCCAGGTCCAGCGGCACGTAGGCGCCGCCCGCGCTGACGACGGCGATCAGGGCGACCACCTGCTCCAGGGAGCGGGGCACGGCGACGGCGACGCGCGTGCCCGGACCGGCACCGGCGGCGCGCAGGGACGCCGCCAGCTCGTCCTTGGCATCCGCCAGTTCGCGGTAGGTCAGCGAGGTGGCCGAGCCGTCGAGACCGCACAGCGTGACGGCCGGGGAGTCGGGGCCGCGCCGCGCCGCCGCGTCGAACAGCCGGTCCAGGGTCGTCGGGGTGATCCGGGCGGGCTGCCCGGACTCGTCCGGCGCGAGTTCGGCGACCAGGGCGTCCGGCCGGGTGAGCAGGCCGGTGAGGGTCCGGGTGAAGGTGTCCAGGATCGCCCGGGCGCTCTCCTCCCCGAGCAGCTCGCCGTCGTAGATCAGGTTGAAGCGCGGACGGCCGTCGGGCTCGCGTTCCACGACCAGGGTGAGCGGGTAGTGGGGGGCGCCCTCGTTGACGATGCCGGTGATGACCAGCTCGTCGCCGGGGCCCCTCAGCTCCCCTACGTCGGTGGCGACGTCGAAGACCACCAGCGTGTCGAACAGGGAGCCGGCGCCGCCCGTCCGGCGGGCGATCCTCGCCAGTGAGACGTGCTGGTGCGGCAGCACCGCGCTCTGGTGTTCCCGCACCGAGGCGAGGAGCTCACGCGCCGTGGTGTGCCCGTCCCAGCGGGCCCGCACGGGGATGGTGTTGATGAAGAGACCCACCATGTCCCCGATGCCGGGCACATCGGCGTCGCGCCCGGAGACCGTGGAGCCGAACACCACGTCGCTGCCGTGCAGGATGCCGCCGAGGGCGACCGCCCAGGCGCTGTGCACGGCGACGCTGAAGGGCACGCCCGCGGACCTGACACCGTCGTCGATGTCGTCCGCCGGCACCACCGCGGTGTCCGTGAACCGGTCGGAGGGGGTGTGTCCTTCGGCGACCAGCGAGGGTCCGGGCAGACCGGCGAGCTGGTCGTGCCACACCCGGTCGCTCTCGTCCTCGTCGAGTCCGGAGAGCCACCGCACGTACTCGGGGAAGCCTCCGGCCGGATAGAGGCTGCCCGGCGCGTGGTACTCGGCGAGCAGGGCGCGGAGCATGGGCGGCACCGACCAGCCGTCGGCGATGATGTGGTGCACGGTCTGCACCAGTACGTTGCGCCCGCCGCCCGCGCGGATGAGCGTGTACCGCATCAGGGGCGCCGTGGCCAGGCCGAACCCGGCGCGGCGGTCGTGCTCGGCGTGCTCGCGGATCTCCGCCTCGGTGATCCCGGGGCGGTCCAGGGTGGTGAAGGGAGCGGTGACACCGCTCTCCAGGACGGACACCACGCGGCCGTCGGCGAGGGCGGTGAAGCGTGCGGCCAGGTTCGGGTACAGCGTGAGCAGCCGGTTCGCCGCCGCCGCGAGGCGGGCGGGGTCCACCTCGCCCTCCAGGGTCAGCAGCTGCTGTTCGACGTAGCTGCCCGGCGAGTCGTCGTCGAAGACCGAGTGGAAGTACAGGCCCTCCTGCAGCGGGGTCAGCGGCAGGATGTCGAGCAGTGCGGGGCCGTCCAGGGCGTCCACGTCGGCCTGGGTGAGCGGCACGAGGGCGAAGTCGCTCGGAGAGTGGCCGCCCTGGTCGAGCGCGGCGATCCCGGTCAGCGCCTCCCTCAGATAGGCGCCGACGGTCGCGATGTCCTCGTCGGTGAACATCCCCTCGGGCCAGGAGACGGTGGTGACCAGCTCGTGGGCGCCGGTGGGACCGGGTTCGGCGATCGCGTTGAACTCCAGGGCGCGCGGCAGTCGCATCCTCGGGTCGCGCTTCTCGCCCAGCTGCCCCGCGGCGCCCGCGAACTGCCAGTCCCCCGAGGTACCGGAGCCGAAACGTCCCAGGTAGTTGAACAGCACCTGCGGGGCCGGTGCCTCGAACGCGGTGCCGTGCAGATACCGCAGGGCTCCGTAGGACAGGCCGTTGCCCGGGACCCGGGCGAGATCGTCCTTGACCGCCTTGAGCGCGGCGGCCAGATACGCGGGCGCGGTGGGATCGTCTGTCGCACCGGGGTCCACGACCACGGGGAAGAGCGTGGTGAACCAGCCCACGGTGCGGGACAGTTCGGGCTCGAAGCCGGCGGCGCCCGCCACGAACCGCCCCTCGCGGCCGTGGCCCTCCAGCTCGATGTGCGCGAACGTCTGGTCCTGCCCGAGGTCACGGCGCCACCGGGCGAGGGCGACGGCCAGCCCGGTCAGGAGCACGTCGTTGACGCCCGCGTGGAACTTCGCGGGTATCTCCCCCAGCAGCGCGGCGGTGGCCTCGGGCCCGACCTGGACCGTGAGGACGCGCTCCCGGGCGACGGTGTCGGCCGGGGACGGCCCACGCCGGCCCACGGGGTGGTCGGGGCCCGGGAGGGGGCGCAGGTAGTGGGCGCGGTCCGCCGCGAAGTCCGTACGTTCCAGAAGCTGCGTCCAGCGCCGGAAGGAGGTGCCGACCGGGGGCAGTTCGACCGGCAGACCCGAGGAGATCTGCTGCCATGCCGTGGCCAGGTCCTCCATGAGGACACGCCAGGACACACCGTCGATCACCACGTGATGGACGGCCACGACCAGCTGACGTTCCGCGCGGCGCCAGACGGCGCGCAGCATCACTCCGCTGTCGGGGTCGAGGCCCTCGGTGGCGAGCTCCACGCAGGCGTCGAGCGGCAGACCGCTCTCCTGCCACCCCGCGACGGCGCCGTCGGCCTCCGGGATGTCGAAGCTCCAGCGGTCGCCGCGCACCAGCTTCGCGCGCAGCATGCCGTGCCGCTCCACGAGCGCGGTGAGGACGCGGTCCAGGGTCTCGGCGGTCAGCTCGGCCGGGACGTTCAGGACGACCGACTGCACGAAGCCGTCGATCGCGTCCGTCGTCTCCCCGAGCCACTGCACGATGGGCGATCCCACGACGGGTCCGGTCGGGACGTCGTCGTGCTCCGCGGTGGAGACGTCCTCGCGGCCGGCCACCGCCGCCAGCGCTCCCACGACACTGTGGGTGAAGATCTGCCGTGCCGTGACGAAGAGTCCCGCCTCGCGCAGTGCGCTCAGCAGGGAGATCGCCAGGATGCTGTCCCCGCCGAGCCGGAAGAAGTCCTGGTCGGCTCCGACCTCGTCGAGCTGGAGCACGGCCGCCACCGTCGCGCACACCACGCGCTCGTTCTCGGTGACGGGCGCGACGACGGTGCCCGTACCGATGTGGGGGTCCGGCAGCGCGCCGCGGTCGAGCTTGCCGTTGGCGGTGAGGGGGAACTCCTTCAGTACGACGATGTGGGCGGGCACCATGTACTCCACCATGTGCCCCGCGGCCCACGCCCGGACGTCGTCCGCCCGCAGTTCCTCGTCGGCGGTCGCCGGGATCACGTATCCGACCAGGTAGGTGCCGCCCGCCGAGTTCTTCTTCGCGACGACGCAGGTGTGGCGGACGCGGGGGTGCTCGGCGAGACCGATCTCGACGTCCTCGATCTCCAGCCGCATGCCGCGGATCTTGATCTGGTTGTCGGCGCGGCCGAGGAAGTCCAGCGAGCCGTCCGGGGCGAACCGTGCGAGGTCACCGGTCCTGTACAGCCGGGAACCGTCGTCCGCGAAGGGGTTCGCGACGAACCGGGACGCCGTCAGGCCGGGTGCGTTGACGTATCCGCGCCCCAGGAGGAACCCTCCGACGTACAGCTCGCCGCCGACCCCGACCGGGACCGGGCGCAGCTCCTCGTCGAGCACGTACAGCTGGGTGTTGGGGTTGGCCCTGCCTATCGACGTCGACAGGCGTTCCGCCTCGCCCCGGTAGATGACGTGCGAGACGCCGATCGTCGTCTCGGCCGGGCCGTAGCCGTGGTACATGGGGATGTCGAGCCGGGTGCGGAAGCGTTCGTACAGTTCCGGCGTCAGGACCTCGCCGCCGCACCACACGTGCCGCAGGCTGTCCAGCCGGCCGGATTCGCCCGCCATCTCCAGCAGTACGTCGAGCATCGACGACACCAGGTACGTGAAGGTCACGCGCTGCTCGGCGATCACGCTCAGCAGGTGGTGCGGGTCGCGTTCGCCGCCGGACCTCAGGACCACCAGCCTGCCGCCGCACACCAGCGGCAGGAAGATCTCGTTGATGGAGATGTCGAAGGACAGCGGTGCCTTGAAGAGGGACGCGTCGTCGTGGCCGAAGCCCAGGATCTCGTCGACCTGCCAGAGCAGGCGTTCGCTGATCGCCTCGTGGCGGATCATCGCGCCCTTGGGCCGTCCGGTGGAGCCGGAGGTGAAGATCACATAGGCCAGGGCGTCACCGGGGACGGCGACCTCGGGTGCCTCGACGGGGCGGGCACCGAACCGCCAGTCGCCGAGGCCCACGGCCACGGCCACCGGCTCGGCGGGGTCGTGCTCACCCGAGTCGTTGAGCTGGAGCACGACCCGGGCGTCCTGGATGACGACGGCGCGGCGCGCCGCGGGCCACTGCGGGTCGAGGGGCACGAACGCGCACCCGGCCTGGAGCACGCCGAGGAGTCCGATCACCATGTCCGCGGAGCGGCCCAGCGAGATGCCGACGACCTGTTCGGCGGTGAGCCCCCGGTCGATCAGCTCGTGCGCCAGCTGGGCGGAGTGCTCGGCTGCCTGACGGTACGTCAGTGAGCGGTTCTCGTCGACGACGGCGACGGCGTCCGGCCTCAGGCGCGCCTGTTCGCGGAACATCTCCACGATGGTCGGGCGGACGCGATCGGCCCCGGTGTCGTTCCACCGGGTGAGTGCCTCGATCCTCGCCGCCGCGCCGGACGGGGCGATGGTGCCGACCGGCCGGTCCGGGAAGTCGGTGAGGTCGTCCAGCGCGGTCTGCGCCTCGTCCCGGTCGACGCCTTCGGGGACGGTGATCGCGGATCCGTCGGCGGCTGCCTCCCAGCCCTCGGGCGCGCTGCCGCCGTTGTCGGCCCAGCCGAGCACGTCGGTGAACAGGGTGCCGGGGGCGAGCTCCATGCCGTCGGGACTGCGGCCCGTCGCCCAGTACGCCAGCCCGACGGCGCACGCCTGGGCGATGGTCCTGTCGGAATAGTCGCCGGCACGCCTGCGTACGTCGGCCAGGTGTGCGGGAGAGAGCAGCACCGGACGGGCAATCGGATCCGTCATCGAAGACTCATCGTCCTTCCAGCGTAGAAAAGCTGGGCTCGACCCCAATCGGGCCCGGCCCCAACGGACTTGATCCGGGCTCGGAACCGAACCGGTTCACCGTTGAACCGGCTCGGACGCGGGCCCGGGCTCGCTCAGCTGCCCTCTCGCCAGGCCCGCCACAGCCGGGCGTACCGGCCTCCCAGAGCCACCAGCTCGTCGTGCGTGCCCTGTTCCACCACGCGTCCCGCGTCGAGCACAGCGATCCGGTCCGCGGCCATCGCCTGGGTCAGGCGGTGCGCCACGAACAGCGTGGTCCTGCCGGAACACGCGGCCAGTACGGACTTCTCCAGTTCGGCGGCGCCCTCGCTGCCCGCCTCCGCGGTCGACTCGTCGAGCACCACCACCGGTGCCCGGGTCAGCACCAGCCGGGCCAGGGCGATCTGGGCCACCTTCGTGACGTCCAGGCGTTCGCCGCCCTCACCGACCAGGGTGCCGAGGCCGTCGGGCAGTGCCTCGACCCAGCCGTCGGCGCCGACGGTGCGGAGCGCGTCGGCCAGTTCGGCGTCGGTCGCTCCCGGGGCGGCCAGACGCAGGTCGTCGGCGAGCGGACCGGAGAACACGTGCGTCTCCTGCGTCAGGATGCTCACCAGGGCCCGGGCGCCGGCCTCGTCCAGTGCGGAGAGTTCGTGCGGCCCGATGCGCACCGAGCCGGTCTGAGGGGTCCCGATGCCCGCGATCAGCGCGGCCAGGGTCGACTTGCCCGCGCCGGTGGCCCCGACGAGGGCGAGCGAACCGCCGGCCGGGATCGTCAGGCTGACGTCCCGCAGGACCGGCTCGTCGGAGCCCGGATAGGTGAAGGTCAGCCCTTCGACCTCCACCGGATGGGGCACGGCGTCGGCACGCGCCACGGAGGCGTCTCCCACGAGCCGGTCCTCCGCCTCCTCCCCCAGCACCCCGACGAGCCGGGTGAGGCTCGCGCCCGACTTCTGCGCCTCGTCGAAGGTGAACATGATGGCGCCGAGCGGGGTGAACAGCCGGTGGAACATGAGCGGGGCCGCCGACACCTCGCCGAGCGTGGCGGCATCGGCCTCCAGCAGGGCGTACCCCACGACGAGGATCAGGACCAGCCCGATGAACTCGGCGCGGTTCTCCCTGCCGACGAACCGGCCGAAGATCCGGAAGACGTCGATCCCGAGCTCGCGCACCCGCCACGACTTGGCGGTGACCTTCTCCCGGAACGCGTCCTCCAGCCGGTAGGCCCGGACGGTCTCTATACCGTTCAGACCGCTGATCAGCGACTGCGCCCGCTCGGCCTGCGCGGCCCGCTGCTTCTGGTAGAGCGGGGCGGACCGGGGCAGGTACCAGCGCAGCGCCAGGGCGTACGCGGGCAGCGCGCCGGCCCCTGCCAGACCGAGCCGCCAGTCCAGTCCGAACATCCCGATCGTGGCAATGGCGACGAGCACGCCCGCCGAGAACACCGTGGGGATCGCCGTACGGATGCCCCGTGACAGCACGGCCACGTCGTCGCCGACCCGGGAGAGCACATCGCCCCGGCCGACCTGTTCGACCCGTGCGCTCGGCATCCCCAGGACCGCCCTGACGGCGCCTTCACGGAGCTGTGCGAGCAGATCCGCGCCCAGCCGTCCGATCAGATACGTCGACACCGCGGTGACCGCCGCGCCGAGCAGCGCGGCGGCCCCCATCAGGATCCCGATCGTGACCAGGACCGAACGCCCTTCGCCGTCGACCACCCCGTCGACCACCCGGCCGAGGAGCAGCACCGGGAGCACCTGGAGCCCCGCCCCGGCCACCGTGCTGAGCACGGTGGCCGCGGTCAGCCACGGCACTTCGCGGCAGCGGGCCGCGACCCATCGGGTGGACTCGCCTCCGGCCGCCGTGTGCAGGGTGGCCGGGGCGACGCGCGTGTCGGTGCCGCTCACTCAGGTACCGGTCCGGTCCTGCGAAGGGACGGGGGGATCCGCGTCACTGGTCGACCGACTTGACGAGCTCGTCGATGGCGTAGGGCAGGGAGAGCAGGGTGCCCTGGGACATGGCCGCGCCGACGGCAGGGCCCTCGCTGTCCAGGAGGTAGGAGACCTTGCCCTCCTTGGCGGCGGGGAGGTTGGCGAAGAGCTCGAACTTCTTCAGCGCCTCCTGGTCCGCCTTGTCGTTGATGACGAAGATGCGGTCGACGTCGATCAGGTCCATGCGCTCGGGGGAGAGCTGGGTGTAGAACTTGCCGTCCGCGATCTCGTCGATCTTCGTGTTGCCCTTGAAGCCGATGCCGGTCACCAGCCGTCCGCGCACATCGGTGGTGGTGAAGGGGGCGACCTTGTCCTCGTACCAGGACAGCGCGACGGCGGTCTGGTCCGCGAACTCCGGGTGCGCCTCGGCGGCGGCGTCCAGCTTCTCCTGGATGCCCGCGACCAGCGCGGTGCCCTCCTTCTCCTTGCCGAGCGCCTTGGCGATGTGTACCGCGTTCTCCTGCCAGGGGGCGCTGAAGAGTTCCTTCTCGGTCTTGGTGCGGCCCACCGTCGGGGCGATCTTCGACAGCTTGTCGTAGGCGGCCTTGTCGATCTCGGAGTAGACCGCGATGATCAGGTCGGGCCGCAGGGAGGCGATCTTCTCGAAGTTGGGGCCGGAGTCGCCGTTGCTCATGACGACCTCGGGCTTGGTGTCACCCCACTTGTCCTTCACCCAGGGCCACTGGGTGTTGATGTCGGGGGACGTACCCGCGGGGTTCGGGTACTGGTCGACCATGCCGACCGGCTTGATGCCCAGCGCCAGGATGGCCTGGTCGTCGGTGTAGCCGACGGAGACGACCCGCTGGGGGGCCTTGGTGACCTCGGTGGATCCGAACGCGTGCTCCACGGTGACCGGGAAGGCGCCGGCGTCCCCGGCCGCCGCCGTCGCCTTGTCGCTCGTCCCGTCCGCCGTGTCGGACCCGCATCCCGCGAGGAGGCCGACGCCGAGCGTCACGGCCGACACCGTCGCCGCCACTCGCCGCCATGGCTTCAGAAACGTCGTTCTGTGGAAAAGCATTCGGATTCCCCTGCTTTCGCGCTGTCCGCTACGCCCCGACCGAGGCAGCCAAACACTACCCATACGAGATGAGGTTAGCCTAGCCTAACTTTGCCAATTTCCCGCAGGAAACGACTAGTTGATCTGGACGTGCGTGCGGCCTATCGGAACGATGAGCGGACGGCCGCCGACCGGGTCGTCGATCACCTTGGCCCGCAGCCCGAACGCCTCGTCGAGCAGTTCGGCGGTGATCACGTCGCACGGGTGCCCCTGCGCCAGGATCTCCCCCGCCCGCATGACGACGAGGTTGTCGCTGTAGCGGGTGGCCAGATTGAGGTCGTGGAGCACCATGACCACGGTGCGGCCCGACTCGTGCAGGTCGTCCACCAGGTCGAGTACGTCGACGGCGTGCGCCAGGTCCAGATAGGTGGTGGGCTCGTCCAGCAGCAGCAGATCGGTGCCCTGAGCCAGCGTCATCGATATCCAGACGCGCTGGCGCTGGCCGCCGGAGAGCGAGTCGACCGGGCGGCCGGCCAGTTCGGAGACCCCGGTCATGGCCAGCGCGCGTTCCACGACGGACGCGTCGTCCGACGACCACTGCCGCAGCCAGCTCTGGTGCGGATGGCGTCCTCTGGCGACCAGGTCGGCCACCGTCAGCCCCTCCGGGGCGACCGGGGCCTGCGGGAGGAGCCCGAGCTTCTTCGCCACCTCCCTGGTCCTGAGCGTGGCGATGTCCTGGCCGTCCAGGACGACACTGCCGTCCGTCGGCTTGAGCAGCCGGGTCAGGGTGCGCAACAGGGTCGATTTGCCGCAGCCGTTGGGGCCGATGATCGTGGTGATCAGGCCCGACGGGATCACCACGTCGAGTCCGTCGATGACGGTCCGGCCGCCGTAGCCGACCGTGACCCCTCTCGCCGCCAGCCGCGGGACGTCGTCGACCGCGGTATCGGTCTTGGTCGTGCGCTGAGCCGCCACAGGCCCCCCTTGTCCGGGTCGTCCGATCGAGTTGTTCATCTGAGGTTCGCCCGCACCAGCAGATATACAAGGAAGGGGCCGCCGACGGCCGCGGTCACCACGCCGACCGGAAGGGTGATCGGCAGCGCCGTGCGCGCGATCAGGTCCGCACCGATCAGCAGCAGCGCACCCGTCAGCCCGGAGGCCACCATGGGCGGCGTGGGGAACCTCGCCAGGCGCATCGCGACCTGCGGCGCCACCAGCGCGACGAACGGCACGGGCCCCGCCACGCTCACCGCGGCGCCGGCCAGCAGCACCGCGCAGAGCAGCAGGACCGCCCGCACCCTGGAGTACCGCACACCCAGCCCGGCGGCGACCTCGTCGCCCAGGTGCAGCGGCTTGAACTGGAAGGCGGCGCACGCCACGGCCACCATGAGGGCGAGCGCGCACCAGGCGGCAAGCCGCACCTCGTCCCACGACCGGTTGTCCAGTGAACCGACCAGCCACGCCTGGGCCCGCGCCACGTCCCTGATGTCCGCCGTGCTCAGGAGCCAGGTCGTGATCGCCTCCATCACGGCGCTCACCGAGATGCCGATGAGGATGAGCCGGAAGCCGTCGATCCCGCGCCGCCACGCCAGGAAGTACACCAGCAGCCCCGTGCCGAGACCGCCGGCGAGAGCCGCGGCGGAGAGTCCCACGGTGCTGACGACCGCGGCCGCGGTGCCACCGGTCACCGTCACCAGCAACACCGCGACCGCGCTCGCTCCCCCGGTGATCCCCAGGATGTCCGGGCTGGCCAGCGGGTTGCGCGCGACGGACTGCGTGATGGCCCCGGAGACCCCCAGCGCGATCCCCACGACCAGCCCGGCCAGAGCGCGCGGCATCCGCAGATCCATGATCACGAACTCGTCGACCTGCTCACCGCGGCCCACGATCGTGGCCATCACCCGGGACAGGCCGATGGGAAAGTCCCCCACCCCGATCGACAGGCAGAACACCAGGAAGACCGCCGCCGACAGCAGCAGCGTGACGAGGACGAGCCAGGGCCGCCACACGAACGACACCTGCCCGAGCCGCACGCCCGGCGTCACCGGCCGCTTCGGGTCCGCCGGTCGCTTCACCTCTGTCGCGTTCATGCGCTCCTGAACTTTCCACGCCACACCAGAACCGCGAAGAACGGGGCGCCCAGCAGGGAGACGACGACCCCCGCGTCCAACTCGCCCGGCCGCACCACCACACGGCCCACGATGTCGCAGACCAGGAGGAGCACCGCACCGAGCAGGCCCGCGTAGGGCACCAGCCAGCGGTAGTCCGGCCCGGTCAGATACCGGGCCACGTGCGCGACCATGAGCCCGAGGAACGCGATGGGGCCGCACGCCGCCGTCGCCGCGCCGGCCAGCAGGGTGATGGCGACGATGCCGACGGTCCGGCTGAAGGCGATGTTCACACCCAGACCGCGCGCCACGTCGTCACCCAGATTGAGCAGGTTCAGGGACGGAAGCATGGTCAGGGCCAGCACGACCCCGGCCACGATGAAGGCCGTCAGCGGCCAGATGACGTCGAAGCCGGCTCCTGCCACGGAGCCCGAGTTCCAGAAGCGCAGCGCGTTCAGCGACTTCTGGTTGGACAGCGCGACGGCCATCGTCATCGCCGCGAGGAACACGGTGACCCCCTGCCCGGCCAGCGCCAGCGTCAGGGGGTTGCCCGCGCCCCGGCCGATGCTCGACAGTCCGAACACGATGACACCGGCGGCGGCCGCGCCCAGGAAGGCGAACCAGACGTACTGGAACGGGTCGGTGAACCCGAACACGGCGATCACCGACACCACGCTGAAGGATGCGCCGGCGTTCACACCCAGCAGGCCCGTGTCCGCGATCGGGTTGCGGGTGTACCCCTGGATCAGGGACCCGCCGATCCCCAGGGCGATGCCCGCCACGATCGCGAGCACGGTCCTGGGCACCCGTACCGTCTGCACGATGAGCCGGATCTCGGTGAGGCCCGCGTCGTCGCCGGGGGCCGCGAACAGGCCCTGCCACACCTCCGCGGGGCTCAGCGAACGGGCGCCGACGGCCAGGGACACGGCCGCGGCGGTCACGAGGACCGCGACGAGCATGCCCAGTCCGCCGACCCGGCGCCGACGGGCCTCCGTCGCGCCCCGGGGCACGGGACGCTCCACTGCAGTCGTGCTCATGTCGACGTACGATATCCCTTTGATCTTCCCGGTAAGCACGGGGAGTTGGGCTGATCGCCCGGTGGGCCCGGGGGCCCGTGACCTCATGTGTGGTGCCCCGTCGCGAAGCACCGCACGCCCCCGGTACGGACCGGGGGCGTGGTGGCGGGTCCGCGGAGGACGCTAGTCCGCCGCACCGGCCTGGTCCGCGACGAGCCTGGCTTCGTCGGAGGCGGCCTTCACTCCCCGGTCGAGCAGCGAGTCGAGTATCTCCCCGACCCTGATCGCGGTGTTGGACAGCAGGGCCGAGGTGATGCCGTGCGTGTGCTCCGTACCGCCCTGGAGGTAGATCCCGCAGCGCAGTTCGGGGTCGGTGGCGATGCGGTAGTCGCGCTCGACGCGCACGCGCCCCTCCTCGTCGCGGAGGCAGTGGTCCGCGACATCACCCAGCAGTCCGAGCGGGTCGACGGGGCTGTATCCCGTGGCGAAGACCACGACGTCGGAGTCCAGGAGGGTCTCCTCGCCCGTCACCAGGGACCTCACCGTGGCCCGGACCTTGCCGGGCGTCTCCTCGACACCGACGAGCCGGGACACGTTCAGGAAGCGCAGCCGCTCGGTACCGAGCACCTTCTCCTGGTACATCTGCCGGTACAGGTCGTCGATCAGGTCGATGTCCACCACGGAGTAGTTGGTGTTCCCGTGGTAGTCCATCAGCCGGCGCTTGACGTCCTCGGGCGCGGCGAAGTACTCGTCGACCGCGTCGGGGTCGAAGATGCGGTTGGCGAAGCTGCTGTCGTCGGCCGGGCTGTAGCCGTAACGGGAGAAGACGGCGCAGACCTCGGCCTTGGGGAAACGGCGGTGCAGATAGGCGACGTTCTCGGCGGCGCTCTGCCCGGCACCGACGACGACGAACCTCTCGGGCGCGGCGGCCTCCCCCAGCTCCTCGACCTTCGCGAGGAGTTCGGAGTTGTGCCAGACCCGGTCGCCGCGCTCCACCCCCTCGGGCATGAGCGGCCGCAGCCCGGTCCCGATGAGCACGTTGCGGGCCCGGTGGACCACGAGCCCCTCGCCCGAACGGACCGTCACATCCAGGTGCTCCACCTCTCCGTCGCGGAGCACGGGAGTGACCCCGACGACCTCATGGCCGTAGGACACCATGTCGTCGACCTTGGCCGCGGCCCACTCGAAGTAGTCGTGGAACTCCACCCGCAGGGGGAAGAGGTTCTTGTGGTTGATGAAGTCGACCAGCCTGTCCTTGCTCTTCAGATAGCAGAGGAAGCTGAATTCGCTGGTCGGGTTCCGGAGCGTGACCAGGTCCTTGAGGAAGGACACCTGCATCGTCGCGTCGTCGATCAGCATCCCGCGGTGCCAGCCGAAGCGCGGCTGCTGCTCGAAGAAGTGGGCGCTGACCGTCCCCTGTGCGCCGGCGCCGGCGTTGTGCTCGCTCAACGCGATCGCCATGGCCACATTGGAGGGGCCGAAGCCGATTCCAATGAGGTCGTGGACCTGTGGTGCGTCGCCAGGCAGGACCTGAGACATGTCACTCCCATCGTGCGGGCAAGCCGCCTATCAGGCGTGGGGAAGTTGAAGGGCGGGGCACTCCGACGGAATGGCCCGCTTGAACTTAGGTGAGCCTAAGCTCATCTCCCGAAGCTGTCGATAGGGCAAATCGGACCACCGGGAGCCAACCCGGCCGTCAACTGCCCTGGCATGGCATCCCGTTGCAAAGTTAGGTGAGCCTCGCTTTACTGAGCATCGGTCATTCCCTGTGCTGAGGAGGAACCCCATGCGGGTCGTCATGTTCGGTTACCAGACCTGGGGGCACCGCACCCTTCAAGCCCTCCTGGACTCCGAGCACGACGTGGTGCTGGTGGTGACGCATCCCAAGAGCGATCACGCGTACGAGAAGATCTGGAGCGACTCCGTCGCGGATCTGGCCGAGGAGCACGAGGTGCCGGTGCTGATCCGCAACCGCCCCGACGACGAGGAACTGTTCGAGCGGCTGCGGGAGGCCGATCCGGACATCATCGTGGCGAACAACTGGCGGACATGGATCCCGCCGCGCATCTTCCGGCTCCCGCGCCACGGCACACTGAACGTCCACGACTCACTGCTGCCGAAGTACGCGGGATTCTCCCCGCTGATCTGGGCCCTCATCAACGGCGAGTCCGAAGTGGGCGTCACCGCGCACATGATGAACGACGAGCTCGACGCCGGTGACATCGTCCGGCAGGAGGCGGTGCCGGTCGGCCCGAGGGACACCACCACCGACCTCTTCCACAAGACCGTCGACCTCATCGGCCCCGTCACCATCGGCGCTCTCGACCTGATCGCGTCCGGGCAGACGGAGTTCACCCGCCAGGACCGCTCGCAGGCGAGCTTCTTCCACAAGCGGTCCGCCGAGGACGTCCGCATCGACTGGGGCTGGCCCGCCGAGGACCTCGAACGCCTGGTCCGGGCCCAGTCCGAGCCTTACCCCAGCGCCTTCACCTTCCACAAGGGCAAGCGCCTCGAAGTCCTCGCCGCGGTGGTGTCCGAGGGCCGGTACGGGGGGACGCCGGGACGCATCTTCTACCGCGAGGGCGAAGGCGTGGTGATCGTCGCGGGCTCCGACGCCCGCACCGGCCGCAACCGCGGCCTGGCCATCACACGCGTACGCACCGAGGACGGCCGGGAACTGCCCGCGGCGGAGTACTTCGCCACCATGGGCGGCTATCTGACCGGCCGCCCCTGACACGCGGCGCCCGTCTCACCGGCCGCCCCTGACACGCGGCGCCCGTCTCACCGGCCGCCCCTGACACCGCGGCCCACCGGAACAGCGGTGCGGCGGTCCCGTCCCCTGTATGACCGCCGCACAGGTCGACATTCGGGAACATCCGCGAGCTGGGTGACCGACGTACGGCGATGCCGTCGGCGGTGTCGACGAGCGCGACGCAGGAGACGAGCGGGCCCGCCTTCTCCCCCGCGACGAGATCGAGGCCGGTGGAGATCCAGGAGGCGGCCCGGCCGGGCGGCCAGCCGTGCGGCGAAACCTCCCGGAGAGGGGCTGAGCGGCCGCTCGCCGCCCCGCGCCTGGAATCTCGTCACACGATGAAGAAGATCACAGTGGGCGGCCCACCCCGGGTGCCGGAGCGCGGCATCGGGCTAACTCCAGTCGGCAGGCGCCGAGTTGACCCGCCACCTCCACCGCGCTCGGGAGGATCGCCGCCCGCCGCTCCGAAGGTGCCCCCGAAAAAAAGGTAGGGCAGCGTTCAACCAAAGGATTAGGTCAGGCTAACCTAATCCACATGAGAGCTGGTGAGAGCACTACCAGGGCTGTGGACACCCCTGTGACTGCCGTCGGGCCGCGTACCGGGCATGGTCTGTCCGCCGACGGGGTGACCGTGGCGTACGGCCGCGTCGACGTCGTGCACGAGGCGGCCATCAGCCTGCGGCCCGCCGAGGTGACCGCCCTGGTGGGCCCCAACGGCAGCGGGAAGTCGACGCTGTTGCGCACGCTCGCCCGGTTGCAGGCCCCGCGTGCCGGCTCGCTCACCGTGGACGGGGGCCCGGACGGGACCACGGACGGCTTCGCGCTCGGCGCACGCGAGTTCGCGCGCCGCGTCGCGCTCCTGACGCAGTCCAGGTCGACGCCGGGCGGACTCACCGTCCGCGACGTGGTCGACTTCGGCCGCTACCCCTACCGGGGGCGCTGGGGCCGTCCCGATCCCCGTGGCACCGCCGCGGTGGACCGGGCGCTCGGCCTCACCGGTGTCGGCGACCTCGCCGACCGGGGCGTCGAACAGCTCTCCGGCGGACAGCTCCAGCGCGTGTGGCTGGCGAGCTGCCTCGCGCAGGAGACGGGTGTCCTGCTCCTCGACGAGCCCACCACCTACCTCGATCTCCGCTACCAGGTCGAACTGCTCGACCTGATACGCGATCTGGCCGACGACCACGGGATCGCCGTGGGCGTCGTCCTCCACGACCTCGACCAGGCCGCGGCCGTCGCCGACCGTGTCGCGCTGCTGCACGCGGGACGCATCGTCGCCGACGGCGCGCCCGAGGACGTGTTCACTCCGGAACTGCTGTCCGACGTCTACGGCATCCGCATCGACGTCGGCACCGATCCTTCGACAGGGCGGCTGCGCACCCGCGCGATCGGCCGCCACCACTCCAGATCCGAAAGGCTCAGCACCTCCTCATGAGACGCCACCTCCTCGCCACGGCCACCGTCGCCGTCGCCGCCCTCTCCCTGGCCGCCTGCGGAACGACCGAGCCGTCCTCCGACGACGCCGCCGCCTCCGCCAAGCCCGCCGGGAAGATCACCCTCACCGACGCCAAGGGCACGAAGGTGACCCTTGACGGCCCCGCGACGAAGGTCGTCGCCACCGAGTGGAACGTGGTCGAGGACCTGGTCGCCCTCGGAGTCGCTCCCGTCGGTGTCGCGGACGTGAAGGGCTACACCGCGTGGAACACCGCGGCCCCGCTCACCGGAAGCCCCAAGGACATCGGCACCCGCGGGGAGCCGAGCATCGACACCGTCGCGGCCCTCGCCCCCGACCTCGTCGTCGCCACCAGCGACCTCGCGCCGGCCGTGGTGAAGCAGCTCCGCAAGGTCGCCCCCGTCCTGGAGGTGACGTCCGCCGACGGCGCCGACCAGATCGGCACCATGACGGAGGGCCTCGACCTCATCGCGAAGGCCACCGGCAAGGAGACCGAGGCGGACGCCCTCAAGAAGGACTTCGAGACGAGTCTCGCCGAAGGCAAGAAGGCTCTGGAGGACGCCGGTCTCGGCGGCGCCGAGATCGCCTCCGCCGACGGCTACGAGGCGTCGAACCAGGTCTCCATCCGTGCCTACACCGGCACCTCCCTCCTGGGCGCCGTCAACGAGAAGCTCGGCCTGAAGAACGCCTGGAAGGTCAAGGGCGACGAGAGCTACGGCCTCGCCACCACCGACGTCGAGGGCCTCACCGGCCTCGGCGACGTCCAGTTCGCCTACGTCGCCAACGACGTCGACGGTGACACGTTCACCGGTCCGCTCGCGAAGAACGCCGTGTGGAAGTCGCTGCCCTTCGTGAAGGACGGCAACGTGCACCGGCTGCCCGACGGCGTCTGGATGTTCGGTGGTCCCCGCTCGATGGAGGCGTACATCGACTCCCTCGTCACCGCGCTGACGAAGTAGCGCGCCGTGGCCGTCATCGACAAGACCGCGGTCGGCCGTGACCGCACCGCCGCGGCCACGACGGGCGCGGTCGCCGTGACGGCCACGCTCGTGCTGCTGGTCGCGGTCCTCGCAGCCGTCGACATCACCCAGGGCACCGCCGACGTCGGCGCGGCGGAGGTCTGGAACGCGCTCACCGGGAACGCCGAAGCGGGGGACGCCTCCGTCGTCGTCGCCTCCCGGCTGCCGAGGATGGTCGCCGCCGTCCTCGTCGGACTGGCGCTCGGTATGGCCGGCTCCGCCCTCCAGGCGGTCAGCCGGAACGTGCTGGCGGCACCGGACACCCTCGCCGTCAACGCCGGCTCCTATCTGGCGCTCGGCGTGCTCGCCGTCACCGGCACCACCCTTCCGCTCCTCGCCTCCTCCGGCGCCGCGTTCATCGGCGGACTCGCGGCAGCGGCCGTCGTGCTCGGGCTGTCCGGGCTCGGCAAGGGAACCGTCCGGCTGGTCCTCGCGGGCACTGCGCTCGCGCTGGGGCTGAACGCCGTCACCGACGCGCTGCTGCTCCTGTTCCCCCAGCAGACCGAGGGTCTGTACCGGTGGAACCAGGGCAGCATCGGCCAGAACGGCTTCGACGGCGTCCTCCAGATGGCCCCGGTCGTCGCCGTCGGCCTGGCCGGGCTGCTGCTCGTCGCCCGCCGCGTCGACGCCCTGGCCCTCGGCGACGACGCGGCCCGTGGACTCGGCGTGCCCGTCCGCGGGACCCGGATCACCACCGTCGTGCTCGCGACGCTGCTCTCGGCCGCGGCCGTCACGCTCGCCGGGCCGATCGGCTTCGTCGGTCTCTGCGCGCCCGCGCTCGTGCGGCCCCTGGGCCGCCGCTTCCGGGGGCTCGTACGCTCCCGGGTGAGCATGCCCGTGGCGGGGCTCGTCGGTGCGGCCCTCGTGCTCGGCTCGGACGTGCTGCTGCGTGCGATCGTGCCCTCCGACACCGCTGTCGAGGTGCCGACCGGCGTCGTGACGACCGTCGTCGGCGGGGTGTTCCTCGTCGTGATGGCGCTGCGCACCCGGGACACGGCCTCGGCCGAGGCGCCGGACAGGCTGCGGATACCGAGCCGCGCGGCGTTCCTCGTCACCGTGGCCGTGCTCGTGGCCGCCGTCGTGGCCGTCATGTTCTCGGCCGTGCTCCTCGGCGACGCGAAACTGCTGCTCGGCGACGTGGTGAACTGGGCGCAGGGCACGTCCGGACGGATCGTCACCTTCGTGCTGGACACCCGGGTTCCCCGGGTGACGGCCGCTCTCCTCGCGGGCGCCGCGCTCGCGCTGTCCGGCACCCTGGTCCAGGCCGTGACCCGCAACCCCCTCGCGGAACCGGGCATCCTTGGCGTCTCGGGGGGCGCCGGTCTCGGCGCCGTCCTCCTGGTCACCACCGCGGCCTCGCCCGGCTCGTGGGAGATCGCGGGAGCGGCGTTCGGCGGGGCGGCGGTCACCGCGACGTTCGTGTTCGGGCTGGCCGCCCGGGGCGGCTTCCGGCAGAACAGGCTGGTCCTGCTCGGTGTCGGGGTGTCCTCCGCGGCGGCGGCGCTGATCAGCCTGGTCATCGTGCTCAGCGACCCGTTCGACACGACGAAGGCCCTCACCTGGCTGTCCGGATCGACGTACGGGCGCACCATGCCCGATGCGGTGCCGGTGGCCGTCGTGCTCGCCGTCGGGGTCGTCGTGGCGGTGGTACGCCGCCGGGAGCTGGACCTCGTCGCGCTCGACGAGGACACCCCGAGGCTCCTCGGCCTCGGTCTCCCCCGGGCCCGTCTCGGCTTCCTCGTGGTGTCCGTCCTGCTGGCGGCCACCGCCGTGGCGGCCGCGGGGACGATCGCCTTCGTCGGCCTGGTCGCCCCGCACGCCGCGCGGGCCCTGGTCGGCCGGCGGCACGTACGGGTGGTCCCGGTCGCCGTCCTGCTGGGGGCGCTCCTGGTCTGCCTCGCGGACCTGGCGGGGCGCACCGTGATCGCCCCGGCGCAGCTCGGCGCCGGCCTGATGACGGCCGTGATCGGTGCTCCGTACTTCGTCTACCTGCTGGTCCGCACACGGCGCTGAACCGGACCGCACCGCAGGCCCCCGGCCGACCTCCTGTCGGCCGGGGGCCCGTCGCGTTTCCACGCGTTCCTCCCGCCGGTCACACGGTGCCGTTCACCCGAGGTGGTGTTCGGTGAACGGCGGTGTGCGGACCTCCCGCCGGGGAGGGGCTGTCACCCGGCTCGGCGGGGGAACGTATTTTGGGCGGCAGCCCGGCAGGGCGTCGCAGGCGAGGAGGGGGACATGGGCGTACAGGACACACAGGACACGGCCAGGAGACTGCGGGCGATCGTCGATGAGCTGTCGGACCGCTTCTACGAACGGGCCGACGTGGTGCGGACGCTGGTGGTCACACTGCTGGCCGGGCAGCACTCCCTGATGCTCGGCCCGCCGGGAACGGCGAAGTCGGAACTGGCCAGAGAGCTCACAGGCCGGGTCGAGGGCGCGGCCTACTGGGAGATCCTCCTGTCGAAGTTCACGGCGCCGACGCGGATGTTCGGGCCCGTCGACGTCGCCGCACTGGCCCGGGGCGAGTACCGCCAGGTGTACGAAGGCCGTGCCACGACCGCGCACATCGCGTTCATCGACGAGATATTCAAGTGCTCCACGGCGGCGCTCAACGAGACCCTGGGCTTTCTCAACGAACGGATCTACCACCCGGAGAGCGGCGGCGAACCGGTCCGCTGTCCCCTGATCGGCGCCATCACGGCGAGCAACGAACTGCCCGCCGGAGAGGACACGGCCGCGATCTACGACCGGCTGCTGGTGCGGATCGAGGTCGGCTATCTGGAGGACCCGTCGAACTTCGCCGCACTGGTCCGCTCCGCCGTGAGCCGTCCGGCGGCGCCGGTACGGACGACGGTCGAGCTGTCCGCGTTGCGGCACGCCGTGAGCGAAGCCGTCCCGGCCGTGGCCGTCCCCGACGCGATCGTGGACGCGGTGTGCACGCTGCGGGCCGCCCTGCGCCGCAAGGAACTCGTCGCGTCCGACCGCCGCTGGCGGCAGGCGGTGGGGCTGCTCCAGGCATCCGCGTACCTCGACGGCCGACCGGCGGTCGCCGAGACCGACCTGTCGGTGCTGACCCATGTGCTGTGGGACTCCCCCGCCCAACGCCCGATCGTGGAGCGGGAGGTGCTGCATCTGGTCAACCCGGACGCCAAGGAGGCGCTCGACCTGGCCGACGTCATCGACGATCTGGAGGCCCAGCTCGACGCCATGGCCGGACAGTCGCGCGAGGCGCTGAGCGACTGGGTCATCAGGAAGGCCCACAACAAGCTGGCCATGGCGGGCAAGCGGCTGGAGAAGCTGCGCGAGGAGGCGGCGGGCGCCGGCCGCTCCACCACCACCATCGACCGGGTCACCGGCCGCCAGCGCGCCGTCCGCGCCCGCGTCCTCACCGAGGCCCTCGGTATGGACGCGAGCATGGTGCAGGCGCAGCTCTGAACCCGGGGACGATCAGGACCATGGACACGACACCGAACAAGCTCGACGGTCTGGCGAGCCTCGCGGGCAGATGGCTGGGGCTCTCGTCCGCCGCTCGCCAGGCGCACAGCGGGGCCTTGGTCGCGGACCGGTTCGACCGGCTCACCTGGCTCGATACGTACGCGCAGTCGGCCGGACTCCGGGAGCTGGCCGAGGAACTGAGCCGCCGTCACGAGGGCACAGCCGACCTCCTGACCGATGTGTTCCTGGCCGCCTACCAGGCCGGTCCCCGGCTGCGCGAGCGCGAGGAGATGACGCCCTCACGCCTGGTCAACCACCAGGTGGTCAGCGCCCTGATGGAGTCGCCGGAGTACGCCGGGTTGCACCGGGAGACGGCCAGAGACCCCTACGCCGCCGCCATGGCCGTGCTCGCCCAGGCCTCCGCGCTACGCGAGATGCTGGACCGCTCCCGCGAGGCCGGCGAGCGGGCAAAGCAGGCGGCGAGGTCCCGGCAGGACGCGGAAGCCGCGCCGGCCGCCGTGAGCGACGCTCTTCGGCGGGCCGCCGACGAGGCCGACGACGACGGCACCGTGCCGGACCCGGCAGCCGACGCCGTGCACCGGGCGGTGGAGGCGGCCGAGGCAGCCGGGCGGCAGGCAGCCCTGGACGCCGCGCAGGCCCTGGCGGCGGCGGTCCCCGGCATCGGCTCCGCCGCACGGAGCGGGGTGGTGAAGGCCGCCGATGCCACGCGGAAGGAGGCCGCGCTGATGCGGGCCTGGGGTGTCGGTCCCGGCGAGCTGGAGCGGATGCCGTTCGACCGGCGCGCCCGGCTCGCCGAGCGGCTGCGCGACGGCCGGCTCTCGCAGTGGGCCGAACTGATCGGCCGCTTCCGGCAGATGGCCGCCGGTGAGCGGGCCCGCAGGGTGGAGAACACCACCGGGGAGCTGGTCGGGGTGACGCTCGGCGACGACCTGTCCCGGGTGATCCCCTCCGAGCTGGCCGGCCTCGGCGTGCCGGCGCTGCGCGCGGTGTTCGCCGCGCGCTACGCCGCAGGGGAGCTGATGCTCTACGACAGCCAGGGCGAGCAGACCACCGGCCGGGGCGCGATCATCGCGTGCGTGGACACCTCGCACTCCATGTACGCGGCGGGGCCCGGAGGGGTGACCCGGGAGGCATGGGCCAAGGCGTGCGCCCTGGCTTTGCTGGACCAGGCCCGTCACGCCGAACGCGACTTCGTCGGCATCCTGTTCTCCGCGGCCGACAAGATCCAGGTCTTCCGCTTCCCGGCCGGGCAGCCCGCCGGGATCGACCGGGTCCTCGACTTCGCGGAGACCTTCCTCGGCGGCGGCACCAGCTATCAGACACCGCTGTCGGCCGCCGGCGAGCTGCTGGAGGCGGAGTTCGACGACGCCGCCCGCGCACGCGGCGACATCGTGATGATCACCGACGACGAATGCGGCGTCACCGAGGAGTGGATGCGCGGCTGGAACGACTCCAAGCGCCGGCTCGGCTTCCGGGTCTTCGGCGTGACGGTCGGCGCCCCCGGCGCCGCCGCGGCGGGCTCGGTCCTGGAAGCCCTGTGCGACAACCTTCGCTCCGTCGAGGACTTCACCGACGTCCACGTGGCGGCCGACCTGTTCCGTGTGATCTGACCCTGTCCGGACACACGAACTCGCCGTCCCGGGCGCCGAGTCGGTGACCCTCGGAGGGCATCCCCCGAGGGCAACCGGAAGCGGCTCTGCTCACAGCGCCTCCGTACACTGCCGGTCATGGCATGCCGCATCAGCGAACTGGTCATCGACGCCGCCGACCCCGAACGGCTCGCCGCGTTCTGGAGCGAGGTCCTCGGTTATGTCGAGCTCGACCGGGAGGACGACGGCAGCATCGAGATCGGGCCGCCCGGCGCGGGCTTCGGCGGTCCGCAGCCCACCCTCGTCCTCAGTCCCAGCAGCGGCCCCCGGGGCGGAAAGCTCCCGCTGCACCTCGACGTGAGCGCCACCGACCGCGACCAGGACGCCGAGCTGGAGCGGCTGCTCGCCCTCGGCGCCAGGCCGGCCGACGTCGGCCAGAGCGGCACCGAGAGCTGGCATGTCCTGGCCGATCCGGAGGGCAACGAGTTCTGCCTCCTGCGCACCAGGATCCGGCCGGTCTGACCGGGGCGATCCTGGACGCCCTCGATACGGACAGCCTCGGTCCATCCGGCCAGGTCGACCTCGGCCGGCCCGGGACCCGGTCCACCGCCGCGGCTCCCGCTCCGTGCCGGGAGCCGCCCGGCTCCGCCACGGCCTGCTGCGCTGAACGGGCGCCGGTCCGCCGGCCGTGTCCGCCCCTACTTCGTCCCGAGGTAGTAGCTGACCTGCGGCGGCTGGTTGTACCCGGTGTTCTGCGAGGCGACACCCAGCCGGTAGACCGGGTCGTGCATCAGGGTGGGCAGCCGGAACTCGGTCGGGTACGGAGTGCTGTAGAGGCGCAGCGCCGTGGAGTCGTCGTTGCGCCAGATCATCTCCTCACGCCAGTCGCCCAGGAGATCGGCGGAGAGCGTCGGGTTGCCCTTGGTCCAGTTGTCGGAGCGGGCGGCCTGGTCGTACCAGATGCGGCTGAGCTCGGTGGAGCCGGTGTACTTGAGGATCTGGCCGTAGCCGGAACCCGCCGTGCCCGACCAGCGGTGGTCCAGCAGCTCCCGGTTGGCGTCGCCGTCCCACCAGATCGCCGAGTTGTAGGAGGCGGCGCCGCTGAACGTCGGTACGGCGGTGCTGATCGCCGTGCCGTCGGCGGCGTACAGTCCTCCGCCGCTCGACCAGCACTCGGCGCCCGCGTACGCGTTGGTGAGGTCGGCGCAGATGCCCCGGCCGACATCGGTTCCGATCCTAGCTCCCCAGAGGATCTCACCGGTCCGAGCGTCGTGCATCTCGAAGCCGTAGGCGGAGTCGGTGTGCTCGTGGACGTTGAACGACTCCAGCCCCGGGCGGGCGGGGTTCAGGTCCCCGACGTGCAGCGCGTCGCCGTGCCCGAGCTTGGTGGTCCACAGGCCGCTGCCGTTGTCGTCCACGGCCATCGCACCGTAGACGATCTCGTCGCGGCCGTCGGCGTCCACGTCGGCGACGGCCAGATTGTGGTTGCCCTGCTGGTCGTAGCCCTTGCCCACGTTGGTGGACGAGTTGGTGTCGAACTTCCAGCGGCGCACGAGGTCGGTGCCGTTCCAGTCCCAGGCGGCGATCGCGATCCGTTCGTAGATCCCCCGGCTGAAGATCATGCTGGGTGTGGACCCGTTGACGTAGGCGGTGGCGGACAGCAGCCGGCCCTCGCGGTTCCCCCAGGTGTCGCCCCAGTCGGAGACGGACCCGCGCGCCGGTTCGAAGGGGACGGAGTCCATGACGCGGCCGGTCCGGCCGTCGAAGACCGAGAGGAACTCGGGGCCGCTGAGCACCGCGCAGTTCTCGGCCAGGTGCGAGGCGGTCGCGCTGCCGATGACCGTGCCGCCGGAGTCCTTCGAGCCGTCGGAGGTGCGGACGGCCATCTCGGCCCTGCCGTCGCCGTCGTAGTCGTACACCTGGAACGAGTCGTAGTGCGAGCCGCTGCGCACGTTGGTGCCCAGGTTCACGCGCCAGAGCCGGGTGCCGTCGAGCTCGTACGCGTCGAAGACCGTCGGGCCGGTACAGGTGCCGGAGTTGGCGACGTCGGTGGCGTTCGACGGCACCCACTTGAGGACGAGTTCGTACTGCCCGTCCCCGTCAAGGTCGGCCGCCGAGGCGTCGTTGGCCGAGTAGGTGTAGGCGACCCCGTCGCGAGTGGTGCCGCCCGCCGGTTTCTGCAAGGGGATGTCCCGTCGTCCTGCGGACCAGACCGCCGTCTTCTCCCCCGGCTGTTCGATGCCGTTCACAACCGCCCGGATCTCGTACGTGGACGAGGAACTCCCGCCGGTGTCGAGGAAGTTGGTCTTGGTCGTTGTGGAGACCAGCATGGTGCCCCGGTAGAGCTTGAAGGAGACGGTGGAGGGGTCGTCGCCGAGCATCCGCCAGGTGACCAGGGTTCCGCCGCTCGCGGGCACGGCGACCAGCCCCCGGTCGAGCCGCTCCGCGACACGCGCGGCGGCCAGAGCGCTCACGGTGCCGGCGGCGGCCGGGGACGCCTGTTCCTCGGCGGCCCCGGCCGTCTGCTGGAAAACGCCTCCGGTCGCGGCGAGCGCTGCGGCGAGGAGCGCGCCGGCCGGCTTGGCAAAGGAGCGGGATCGGAACATCGGGCGACCTCTTGTGGGGGTGGGGTGAGGATCTGACGTCCTGTGGGTCGTCACCGGTGCCCAGGAGGTTGCCGGTGCCCTCAACCTCCCTTGTGCAGCCGGTCCTCGATCAGCGCCGCCTCCCCCGCGGTGAGCGCCTCGCCCGCGATGGTGACGCCCAGTGCCGTGGCCAGTGTCCGCCAGTGGATGTCGATGGCGGACTCGACCAGGGTCGCGAACTCGTCGAGGGCGAGCCGGGCCCGGCGCCAGGCGACCAGTTCCGTGACCGCGCCGATGAGGAGGGCGGGCCACCAGCACAGCCCGACGAGGACGTACCAGACCGCCCAGCCGGCCAGGACACCCGCCTCGTCGAAACGGGCACGGGCATGGCGCACGGGGGCGTGGACCTCTTCCGGGACGAGCAGCCAGATCCGGGGCCAGAGCAGCGTCGCGCTCAGCCTGTACTGACCGCGGACTCTGGCCTCGGTCAGGCGGACGCGGTCGCTCATCCAGGTCGGCCGCTGCGGCAGATACGCGCGCACGGGTTCGATGCCCTGGCGGCTCGCCGCGGCCAGCGCCCGGTGGTGCCTGGACCACCGGCGGGGGCCGAGCCGCACCGACGGGGGCAGCAGACGCCGCTCGCGCAGCCAGAAGCGCTGGACGAGCGTGCCGGTTCCACGGGCGGCGACGCCCAGGAGTCCGGCCGCCGAGGCGGCGAGGGCCAGCTCGACCACGCAGCGGACGGGGTGGCCCCGGAGCCGGGCCCAGTTCCGCTCGGCGGCGGCGACCAGGACGTCGGAGTCCAGCGCCGAGCACATCTCCGTACTCGCCACGCTGGCTTCCGACTGGCGTGACCGTTTCACGGCGCGCGGGGACCTGGCCGATCTCGACCGGGCCATCGACTCCTACCGGCTGGTCAGCCGGGTACAGCGGGCGCACCGTTCGGCGGACGCCCTGACCGGTCTCGGCAACTGCCTCGGCATGAGGGCCCGGGCGACCGGCTCCGCGCGGGACCTGGACGAGGCGGTGGCGATCTGGCGGACCGCTGCCGCGAGACCGGGTCAGGCACGGATGCGCTTCCTGGCCGCCGCAGCCGCCGCGGTGAACCAGGGTGAGCAGGGCCGCCTGGCCGACGCGGTGGACGACTACGCGAACGCGATCGGGCTGCTGCCGTTGCTGGCCTGGCGCGGCCTGGACCGCTCCACCCGTGAGGAACTGCTCGCGCTCTCCTCCGGTCTCGGGCCTGAGGCTGCCGCGTCGGCCACCGCCGCGGGCCGGCCCGAACAGGCGGTGGAACTGCTGGAACAGGGGCGTTCCCTGCTCTGGGGGCAGCTTCTGGACACCCGCACCGATCTCACCGCACTGCGCGAGGCGCATCCCGGCATCGCCTCCCGGCTCGCGCGGCTGGCGGCCGAACTCGACCGGCCGGCCGAGGACCCCGACGAGCGCCGGCGTACGGCCGACGCCTGGGATCTCCTCATCGGCCAGGTCCGGGAACTCGACGGTTTCGGTCTCTTCCTTCTCCCGACGCCCTACAAACAGCTCTCACGGGCCGCGGCCCGCGGCCCCGTCGTGATCGTGAACGTCAGCCGGTTCCGCTGCGACGCCCTCGTGGTCGGTCCCGACGGCGTCCGGGTCGTGCCCCTGCCCGCCATGACCTCCGAGGAGGTGGCGCGCCGGGCGACCAGGTGTCTGTCGGCGGCCGATCAGCTGACCCGCGGGGCCGGCTCCGGGGTCGCGCGCCAGGCGATCCTCGCCTGTCTGGAGTGGATGTGGGACGTCTGCGCGAAGGTGGTGCTCGACGCGCTCGGGCACACGTCCTCGCCGGACGCTGCCGGAGGCGGGTGGCCTCGCGTCTGGTGGTCCCCGACCGGGCCCCTCACCCATCTGCCGCTGCACGCCGCCGGTTACCACGATCCGGACGACGGCCCGGGCCCGGACTCCGTACCCGACCGGGTGATCTCGTCGTACACGCCGAGTCTTCGCGCCCTGATCCACGCCATGCGCCCCGCGCCGGCGGCGCCCGGACCCGAACGGCTGCTCGTCACCGCCGTCCCCACTGCTCCGCCCTACGCCCCGACGGCCCGTCCGCTGCCCTCAGCCGCCGCCGAGGCGGGCCTGGTCGAGGCGGGCTTCGCGGGCCCGTGTACCACGCTGATCGGCGCCGAGGCCACCCGGTCGTCGGTCCTCACCGCCATGCGCACCCACCCGTACATCCACTTCGCCTGCCACGGCGGACAGAATCTCGCGGAGCCCAGCAGCAACGCCCTGTATCTGTACGACGGCCCGCTGAGCCTCACCGATCTCATCGCCCTGGACCTCGAACCGGCCAGGCTCGCGGTGCTGTCGGCGTGCGAGACCGCTCTCGGCGGCTTCGCGCTGCCCGACGAGGCGGTCCACCTCGGCGCCGCCTTCCACATGATCGGGTACCGCCAGGTCGTCGCCTCGCTCTGGTCCGTGAACGACGGCACGGCCCCGGCGGTCGCCCTCTCGGTCTGCGAGAACCCGGGGAACGCGGCCGAAGCCGTCCACCGGTCCACGCGCCTGCTGCGGGACCGGCACCCCGGCGACCCCACGGCCTGGGTGCCCTACCTGCACATCGGTTCCTGAGAGCGCCGTTCTGAGGGCAGCGCGGTGTGCAACTGCGTCAGCTCCGCGGTTGCACAGCCGCGGGCTGCGCCTTCGCCACCTTGTCGAGGGCGTCCTCCAGCTCCCGCCACTCCTGGGCCTGAGCACGTACGACACCCAGGATGATCGGGACGCAGTGCACCGGGATGGCTTCGAGCACATCACGCCTCAGCATCTGCGCGGGCCTCTGGTGCAGGAGCCTGAGCAGACCGCGCCCGTTCGCCTGGTACTTCAGCGAGGGGTCCTGCCGCAGATTCGCGAGTGCGCTCTCCACATCGACGGCAGCGGCGGAAGCCTCCTGCTCGGCCTGCGTCGGAACCCGGGCGCTGCACACACGGGTCAGGGCCGCCGGCACCGCGGACCCCGACGGCGCCTTCTCCATGTCGCCCCGGATCCTGCGCACCGTCCCGGGCGAGATGCCCGCCTGCCTGGCGATCTCCCGTAATGACGCGTCGGGCTGCGCCGTGAGGAGTTCCCTGGCAGCGCTGCGCCGGGCCGCGCTGTCCAGCGGCCTGGCCCGTCCGTCGAGGCCGATCCGCACCTGCGGGTCCGGCTCGCCCTGCCCCGCCCTGCCGCGCAAGGCACTCACCGTCTTGCCCGAGAGCCCGGACGCCCTGCCGACGGCACGGTCCGACCATGCCGGGTAGAGCGCGATGACCTGCCGGGCAGCGTTCCTGCGGTCCGCCAGCGTCAGCGGGAGGCCGTGGGCGATGTTGGCTTCCACCGCGTACAGGAATGCCTGTACGTCGCTCATGTCGACCATCCGGACCCGGATTTCGGTCCGCCCGCAGGCAATGGCGGCCTTCAGTCTGTGCATGCCGTCGATGACTCGCATGCTCCTGCTCTGAACGACGATGGGCGGAAGCTCTTCATCGCATTCGGTGAGAACTCTGACGTGATCCTTGTCTATGCCGCCTATCCGGACATGCCCACCCGGACGAATCTCCTCGACAGGCATCATGATCACTGGCGTCAGGGTCATGAGCGTCAATACTGGGCCACCCTCACGTGCCAAGACTTCACCCTCCCCGCAAGCCGCTCCGCATTCCGGTGACTTCGCCTAGATCCGTCTTCATTTCTTCCCCGCGACGAAGACGGTTCGGGCAGTCCGGCCATGAGGACATGCAGCCTCATTACCACCCAGGGAGCGCTCCCATGGCCAATCAGCCTGTCGGATGCTAGTCCTTCGGTCAGGACATGAGAAGAGTCGCGGAGACGACTGCGACAGTTGGCCGAGAAGCGGTCCGCCGGGCCCTTCGAAGTCCGTCCACGAGCACGACGGCCACGGGGTAGCAGGACGACGGAGCACAGGGAGGGGCGGACCACCGGTGCGGCCCCCCGCGCGCCCCGCGCTGTCGCCCGCCGTCCCGCCCCCGGCCCGTCCGGACGGCGGCACGGCTCCCCGCAGCGTCGCCGCACCCGGTGTTTCGTGCCGGTGAATGCCACCCTTGACCCGTCGTTCGGTCGCGAGTTAACTACCCGAGCACTTGTCCGCTCCATTCCCCTTGCGCGGCTCTTATGGCCCACCCGCATCGAAAAAGGAGGCGTAGGTGGCAGCCACATGGCCGTACCGGAAATGAAGTGCGTGATACCGGCCGCCGGTTACGGCACCCGTTTTCTGCCGGCCACCAAGGCGATACCCAAGGAGCTGATTCCTCTCGTCGACAAACCGGTCGCCCAGCATGTACTGGAGGAGGCGAGGGCCGCCGGACTCCACCGGGCCCTCATGGTCGTCGGCCGCCACAAACAGGCGATCGCAGACCATTTCGACCGGTCGATCGAATTGGAGCAGCACCTGATTCGAGAGGGTAAGGAATCGGCGCTGGAACAGTTACGTGCCTGTTCGGAACTGGCGGAGATCCACTACGTACGGCAGGGGGAGGAACGGGGGGTGGGTCACGCGGTTCTCTGCGCTCGCACCTATGTGGGCGACCAGCCCTTCGCAGTCCTGCTTCCCGACGAGATCATCGATCGGCGGGCCCGGCTGCTGGAACGCATGACGGCTGTTCAGCGGCGCGCGGGCGGCAGCGTGGTGGCCCTCACCGAGGTGGATCCCTCCGAGATCCATCTCTACGGTTGCGCCCAGGTGGAAGCGACCGACGAGAAGGACGTCGTCCGGATCACGGGTCTGGTGGAGAAGCCCGAGGCCGGCGATGCTCCCAGCAATCTGGCCGTGGTGGGCCGGTTCGTCCTGGACCCCGGTGTCTTCGCGGAGCTGGAGCGCACTCCCCCGGGACATGGCGGTGAGCTGCAGCTCACCGACGCCCTCCACGGCATGGCCCGCCAGGACTCCGGCGGCGGGCCGGTCCACGGTGTCATCGTGCCGGGCGGCCGCCACGACACCGGACACCGGGAAGGCCATCTGCGCGCCACCGTGGAACTCGCCTGGGCCCACGAGGAGATCGGCCCGCGCTTCAGATCGTGGCTGCGCGCCTTCGTCGCGGACTCCTCCGGCGACGACTGACCCGAGTGCCGTGGCACGGACCCGCCACCGCGCCGTACCGCAGAAGAAACCCCGGAACCGTCATGGATCGGAGATACCTGATCTCGATGCGCAACCTAGCTGTCTTCTCGGCACTCGACGAGCACCTTCTCCTGGAGGAGCCGGCCGAGGCCGAAGCCGTACTCGACTTCTTCCGCCGCCCGGACGGGTCGCCGGACCCTGTGCGCTGCGCGCTGCTCCTCGCCGAGGGCAAGGAGGCGGCCGGGTGCCGCATCGATGACGCGCTCGGCCGCGCGGCCACCGGGCAGGACGGGCGCTCGGGCCTCTCGGCCCGGGCCGTGGTCGACGAAGTGGCCTCCTGGGCCATCGAGCTCACCGGCGCCGAGGCGGTGACCGTGTCGCTCGTGCTGGCGGGGGTGTCCACCGTGTTCGCCTATGCGGGAACCTCCGAACTCTCCCTGTGCGACGCCGTTTCGGGCGCCGACGGCATCGACCTCGTCAATGGACGCGGCGACAAGGAATCGGCCTTCATGGCGGCCGGTGCCTCGCTCCTGCGGCCGAACCGAGGGGCGGCACTCCTGCACGGTGCCCGCGGGCTGACCAACGCCATGGGCGCCGTGGCGGACGCCCGGAGGAGCGAGGCGGGGACGCTCTGCGTGGTGGGGCTTCCTTCGTCCGGCTCGGCCCGTTTCCTCCCTCCGCACGGTGAGGCCGACCTGCTGGCGGGCCTGAGCGGGCTGGTGGACTGGGTGTGGGAGGCCCCGGCCGTTCCCTCCGGCCGCGCGGAACGCCTGCGCGAGGCGGGGCGTTTCGTGCTCCGGCTGCGGCAGGCCCTTGCCGCGTCCTCGCAACCGCCCCACAGGCCCGCCCTGTTCGGTGTACCCCAGGACGTTCTGGAGGCGCCGTGGATTCCGCTGGACGTGCTCTGTTCCGGGCCCGCCGTCCCGGAGGTGTCCGAGGGCGGGCGGTCAGCCGTGGAGCGCGTACTGGAGGAGATGGCCGCGGCCGAACGGCCGCTGTTCCTCATCGATGACTACGCCCTGTCCTATCCGGGGGTACGGGAGGCCCTGGACGGGATCAGCAGGCGTCTCGGGGCACCGGTGCTGCAGGTGCGTTACCGTCGCGGCCCCATGCTGTTCGAACGGCTGCGGCAGGACGAGGTGGAGAACTTCGTCGGCTGGCTGAATCCGTTCGCCGAGCCCCACACCGATCTCCTGGACTCATGCGACCTGCTGGTCACCGTGGAGGACCGCAACATCTACGAGCGGGTCGTGGGCAGGCTGCCCGGCTGCCGGAAGATCGCACTCAACACCGACCCGCAGAAGGCCGTCAAGAACGAGTACCTCCAGGAGAAGGACCTGCTGCTCGTCGGGGAGCCGACCGGGCTTCTGAACGAGCTGACGGCCAGGCTCGAACAGCGGGGAACGGCCCCCGGAGCCCCGTGGTTCGGCCCCGAGGCGCGGGACCCGGAGGGCTCGGACTCCGACGAGGAGAGCCTCCGTGCCCGGGACGGGCGCCGTCCGGTGGTGGAGGCGCTCGCGCACGTACTGGCCGGATGGGACCGGCCGGTGCTGGTGGACGACAGCCAGATGTTCGGCGGCCTGATCGCCGAGCACTACGACCTGCTGCCGAAGGGCCTCCGGGTCTTCGGCGGGCACGGCGCCTTCGTGGGCAGCGGGCTGTCGTACGCGACGGGGCTCGCCATCGGCGATCACGGCGCACGCGTGATGTGCACGCTGGGCGATCAGGCATTCACCAATTCGTTCCAGGGGCTCGTCTCGGCCATGGAGCAGAAGGCCCGTGTCCTGTACGTGGTCTGCAACAACGGCGAATCGGTCTCCCTGCAGAAGCAGGGGCGTACGTCGCTCGGCGCGAAGGAGCGGCCCTACCTCTCGAACGTCCCCGGACTCCGCTACGAGGCGATCGCCCAGGCCATCGGCATCCTGTGTGCGTGTCGCCGTTCCGGTCGGGGGCGCGGCCGGGGAGGTACGGAGCGCTCTGGCCCGGCTCAACGCCGCTCTGGCCCACGCCGCCGCCGTCGACGGGCCGTGCATGGTGGAGCTCGTCCTGCCGTCCGAGCCCGAGGTGTGGGCCGGGATCTGGCTCACGAAGGGGCTCGAGAGTACGAAGCCCAAGGATGCCGGCACGGCGTCCGAGGACTCCGCGCCGATCCCCGTCCTCGCCCGATGACACCGACGGACACGAGGACGGAGCCGGCCGGGGCCGTGGGCCGGCCACGACGGGCGCGCCTGGGCCTGATCGTCGTCTACTTCGTGAACGGGGCACTGTTCGGCCACTGGGCCTCCCGCATTCCGGCGGTCAAGGACCATGTGGGCGCGGGCACAGGTGAGCTCGGCCTGGCGCTGCTCGGCCTCGCCCTGGGCGCCCTGGTGTCCAAACAGATATCGGGGCAGGCGGTGGCCCGGTTCGGCAGTGCGCCCGTCGCCCGGGTGGGCATCCTCCTGAGCTGTCCGGCTCTCGTGCTTCCGGCCCTGGCCGACAGCGCCGTCCTTCTGGGGCTGGCCCTCGTCGGGTTCGGCGCCGCCCTCGGTGTGGTCGACGTGGGCATGAACGCCCACGGTGTGACCGTCGAGCAGGAACTGGGCCGTCCGGTCCTGTCCTCACTCCATGCTTCGTACAGCGCGGGCGCCCTTCTCGGGGCCCTGGCCGGTGGCGCGGTCGCCGGTCAGGGGATCGGCCCGCAGGCGCACTTCGCGCTCGTCGCCGTCGTGGGGGCCGCGTTCGCCGCCGTAGGGGCGTCGTGGCTCCTGCCCGCCGGGCTGGACGCCGTCCCGCGGACCGGCTCGCAGCCCCGCTGGGTCGGGCTGCCGCGGAGCGGGCGGCTCCCCTTGCTGCTGCTCTCGGTCGCCGGCCTGTGCGGAATGGCCGTCGAGGGCGTCACAGCGGACTGGGGCGCGGTCCATCTGCGGGAGGATCTCGGCCAGAGCGCGAGTGTCGCCGCGCTGGGCTACGCCGCCTACTCGGTCTTCATGGCGACAGGCCGTGTGTTCGGCGACAGGGCGACCGCCCGGTGGGGCAGCATGCGCGTGGTCATGTGGTCGGTCGCACCGGCCGCCGCTGTCTTCGCTCTCACCCTGACGACCGGGAACGCCCCCTTCACGCTGTTCGGTTTCGCCTGCCTCGGTCTCGGCCTGTCCGTCAACATCCCGGTGATCTTCTCCATGGCGGGCAGGCTGGGCGGCGACCGTGCGGGCCCCGCCATCACCCTGGTCTCCAGCATCAGCGGCACCGGCTTCTTCGTGGGCCCGCCGGCGGTCGGTTTCCTGGCCGAGGCCGTCGGACTGTCCGCGGCGCTGAGCACCGTGAGCCTCCTCGCCCTCACCTCCCCGGTCCTCCTGTACGTGATCAGGAGATCGCAGGGGGCGGCCCCGGCCGTCCCGTCCCCGCCCGTTGCTTCCTCGTGAACACCTTCCATCGCGTCTCGAACAGGGAGAGAAGAATGCCCGGTCTGATACCCACCGATCCCGATGTGCTGGCAACCGCGGTGGCGGACAGCCTTGTCGTCGCCGTGGACGCGGACTCCCGCCGTTCCTGCCTCTTCTACTGGGAGAACGCCCAGCCCTGGCTGCGGGCGGTCGTCGACGCGGTCAGGGGCAGCGAGGACGAGGAGATCAGGACGCTGGGACAGAGCCTGCTCGACAGTCCGGCGGACCCCCGACGCCACCGGGCGCTGAGATCGGTGCTCGCGGCACGTGGAGCGGGTGACCCGTCGGTCGTGTCGCTCTTCGAGTCCGCGTGGGCCGCGGAGTGCAACAACCGGCTCGGATACCACCTCGGCGACAAGTACGAGAACGGCGACGAGTCGGTGTCCCTGGACGCACTGCGCGACCTGAGTCCGGTCGCACCGCCCAGCGGCCGGACGGACGCCGAGGTCGTCGTCGTCATTCCGTTCCGGGACCGGGACACCGGCGGCATGCGTCTGCGCAACCTCATGGCCTGCCTGCTCTCGCTGGCGGACCAGTCGTATCCCCGTGACCGCTACCAGGTCGTGGTGGTGGAGACCGACGACAAGCCGCGGTGGCGCGAGGTCCTGGAACCGCATGTCGACCACCACATCTTCGCTCCCAAGCACTCCTCGTTCAACAAGTCCTGGGCCGTCAACGTGGGCGTGCTGAACGCTCCCGGACGCGCCGAGGCGATCTGCATCCTGGACGCGGACGTCCTCGCGGACCGCGACTTCATCGCCCGTAACGCCGCTCGCTTCGAACGCCCGGGGACGAGCGGCCATCTCACGTACCGCAACATGCTGAGCCTCAGTGAGCACGCGACGTCGAAGGCCATCGAGCAGCGGCTGTTCCGGGGCGAGGAGCAGGCCGACCCGGCGCTGCTGCGCGGCTTCGAGCTCCGCCGGCCCCCGGGCTGCTGCCTGTGGGTGCGGCGCAGCGCCTTCGACCTGATCTCCGGGATGGACGAGCGCTACGAGGGCTGGGGCGGCGAGGACAACGACTTCGCGTACCGGATGGACTTCAACTCCGCGTTCGACAGCTACGAGGACGTGCTGCTGCACATGGCCCACCCGCCGGCGTCGATCCTCCAGGAGGACGGGGAACTGGTCAATTCGCATATTCCCGGGCTGAGCTGGCGGCCGAGCGAGCCGATCGGAGCCATCGACCGCTTCGCCGACGAGAAGTGACGACCGCGCAGCGGGCGCGCGGTACGCCCCGTGTCGTGGTGATCGGTGGTGGCCGCGGGCTGACCGCGACGGTGAGGGCGGCGCGCCGGTACGCCGGCCACACCACCGCCGTCGTCACGACGGCCGACGACAGCGGATCGACGGGAAGGCTCCGCGCCTCCATGTCCATCCCGGCGCCCGGTGACATCAGGCGGTGTCTCCTCGCGATGGCGGGTGTGGAGGACGACCCGATCGGCAAGGCCTTCGAGTACCGCTTCCCGGGGACGGATCTCGACGGTCACGCGCTCGGCAATCTGGTGCTGGCGGGTCTTGCCACGGTGCGGGGCGGGTTCACGGAGGGGGTCGGGGAGCTCGCGGCGCTCCTCGGTGTCCACCCGGACACCGCCCAGGTCTTCCCGGCCACGGTCGACCCGGTCGGCCTGCGGGCGACGACGGTCGACGGGCACGAGGTCGTCGGCCAGTACGCCGTGTCGCAGACCGCGGGCCTGCACCGGGTCGCCCTGCATCCGCCCGGGTGCGGGGCGCCGGACGGGGTGGTGGACGCCATCCTGCGAGCGGACCAGGTCGTGATGGGCCCGGGGTCGGTGTACACGTCGGTGCTGGCCGCCGCGCTCGTACCGGACGTGTTCGCCGCCCTGAACACCACCACCGCGCGGAAGGTGTACGTGTGCAACCTCGAACCCGAACGGGCCGAGACCACGGGTTACGACGTCGCCGCTCATGTGGCCGCGCTCATGGACCACGGTGTGAAGCCGGACCTGGTGCTGGTCAGCAGCGGGGGCACGCTCCCGCTGGACAACGTGAAGATCGATGTCGTCCAGGCGCCGCTGGCCCTTCCGGACGGCAGCACCCACGACAGCGTCGAACTGGCCGCCGCACTGGCAGGTCTGCTTCCCTGACAGCAGGAGGAACCGCCCATGGCCTTCTTCACCATCGCATGCGCGTTCCACGACACGGAACGGCTTCTGGAAAAGACACTGCCCCTGGCGATCAGGTCCATCACGCGGCCCACCCGCCATGACTTCGAAGTGATTCTGGTCGCGGACCGGGCCACCGATGACGCGGTCGCGCGGCTGCTGCCCAGGCTGGAGGAGTTCGGCGTGGACGAACTCCGCTTCCGGCGCACCGATCGCAATTCTTTCGCCGGTCTTCCGTCGAACAACTTCCACGGGAACAACTTCACCGTCACCAACCCCTATCTCATCGTCTTCACGGACGATTCCTTCATCTGGAAGACGGATGAGAACTTCGACGTCCTCGACGCGACGGCAAGGCTGTTCGAGCAGAACCCCGAAGTGACGTTGCTGAGCAAGGTGGACGACCACGAGGAGTGGGACTCGCCCCTCATCGACGTCGGTCCGGAGATCGAGCCCGGAGTCAGGTCCGTCAATCGCGTGGTGGATCAGTTCATGGCGTACGAGACCCGTCGGTTCGAGCCGGTGGCGCGCCGGTTCGGAGCGTGGGACCGGGACGTCTTCACCGGGAAGATGGGGTTCGAGTACCACTGGGAGGCTCTCGCCAGCCATGTGGGGCGGACCGGGGGCCGCAGCATCGCCTGGCCGGGACAGTGGCCGCTGCGCGTCCGGCACTGCGATCTGCGTTTCAACGCCGGCAGTATGCACGGAACCCAGGACGAGGACATCAAGCTCAAATGCTTCGAACGCCTCCTGGAGACCGAAGGACTGCACAAGAAATAGCACGCCGGACATCGAGAACGAGGAGATGGCTATGCAACGGCCACAGCGGGCGGTCGTCACGGGCGGAGGCGGCTTCATCGGTTCCCATGTGTGCGACAAGCTGCTGGCTGCCGGCACGGAAGTTGTCTGTGTGGACAATTTCTCCACCGGCCACCGGAGTAATGTCGAGCATCTGGCGGACCACCCCGGATTCACGCTCATCGAGGCGGACGTCACCGAGGAATTCGAGATCCGGGAACCCGTCACGCTCGTCCTGCATCTGGCTTCCCCGGCCTCTCTGCCGGAATTCGCCAGGCTGCCGATCGAGACGATGCTCGCCGGAAGCTCGGGAACGTACAACACCTTGCGCATCGCGCGGCACCACGGTGCCCGCTATGTGCTCGCCTCGACCTCCGAGGTCTACGGCGATCCGCTCGAACACCCGCAGAAGGAGACGTACTGGGGCCACGTCAATCCGATCGGCCCCCGCGCCGTCTACGACGAGGCCAAGCGGTACGCGGAGGCGATGACGGTCGCGTTCCGCCAGACGTACGGCGTGGACACCGGAATCGTCCGGATCTTCAACAGCTACGGGCCCCGGATGCGGGACGACGGCCGTGTGATCCCCAACTTCATCGCACAGGCGCTGGACGAGGTCCCCCTGCTGATCCACGGTGACGGCGAGCAGACGCGGTCGCCCTGCTACGTGGACGACACGGTCCGGGGCATCCTCGCCGTGGCGGCGAGCGGCCTCGGGCAGCCGGTGAACATCGGCAACGTGGAGGAGATCAGCGTGCTCGGACTCGCGCGCCTCGCGCGGGACGCGGTGGGCAGCGGATCGCCCTTCAAGCACGTGGAGGCCGACCACGACGACCCCCGGCGCCGCCGTCCGGACATCAGCCTGGCACGGCGCGAACTCGGCTGGGAGCCGCGGGTCTCGTTCGCCGAGGGGCTCGGGCTCACGGTGGCCGCCATGAGGCGGGCGCGCCAGGGCCTCAGCGGATGAGGAAGCCACCGATGTCGGAATCCGGGAAGACGGTGAAGGCGGAACCGTGTACGTGATCTCTGTAGTGGGCTGCGGATATCTGGGCGTCACCCATGCGGCGGGCATGGCCGAGCTCGGTCACGATGTCATCGGCATCGACGTGGACGCCGAGAAGGTGGCGCTTCTCAACGAGGGCCGGCTGCCGTTCTTCGAGCCCGGTCTCGACGAGCTGGTGGTCCGCCATCTGCGGTCGGGACGGCTGCGCTTCAGCACGGCATACGAGGATGCCGGCGCCGCGGACGTGCACTTCATCTGCGTGGGCACCCCGCAGCGGCAGGACGGGACGTCGGCGGACCTGAGCCACATCGACGCCGTGGCGGCCGGTCTCGCCCCCCATCTGGCCAAGGAGTGCCTGGTCGTCGGGAAGTCCACCGTGCCCGTGGGCACGGCCGCGCATCTGAAGGCCGTGCTGCGTGAGCAGGCTCCCGCGGGGGACGTCCTGTCGGTGGCCTGGAACCCCGAGTTCCTCAGCGAGGGCAAGGCGGTGGCCGACACGCTGCGCCCCGACCGCATCGTCCTGGGCGTGGAGAACCCCCACTCGGAGAAGACGCTGCGTGACGTCTACGCCCCGTTGATCGAGGCGGGAGTTCCGGTGGTGGTCGCCGACCTCGCCACCGCCGAGGTCATCAAGTCGGCGGCGAACTCCTTCACGGCGACGAAGATCTCCTTCATCAACGCCATCGCGGAGTTCTGCGAGGCGTGCGGGGCCGACGTCAAGGTGGTGACCGAGGCCCTCGCGTACGACCCGAGGATCGGGGGGCAGTTCCTCACCTCCGGTCTCGGTTTCGGCGGCGGCTGCATGCCGAAGGACATCCGGGCGTTCCAGGCGCGCGCCGACGAGCTGGGAGCCCATCGCGCCCTGGCGTTCCTCGCGGAGGTCGACGCGGTGAACCTGCGCCGCCGGGACAGGCTGGTCGAGCTGGTCCGTGAGCAGTGCGGCGGAACCTTCGAGGACCGGCGCATCGCCGTCCTCGGTGCCGCGTTCAAACCGGGGACGGACGACATCAGGGACTCGCCGGCCCTGCACGTCGCGAACGAGATACAGCGCGAGGGGGGTGAGGTGACCGTCCACGACCCCCGGGCCATGGACAACGCCCGCCGGTCCTTCCCTCTGCTCCACTACGCCCCCGACGCCCTGACGGCCGCCGCCGGAGCCGACGCCGTGGCCCTGCTGACCGACTGGCCCGAGTTCGCGGCGCTGGAGCCCGGCCCGCTCGGCCGAGTGGTGCGGCACCGGAGCATCGTCGACGCACGCCATGTGCTGGACGACGCCGAGTGGCGCGGGGCGGGGTGGACGTACGCCGCCCCGGGGCGGCCGTCGCCCGCGCCGGTCGGAGACGGCTGAGCCCGGCACATCGACGTACCCGGTGCGCGGTCGGCGGGCTCCCCCGGTCTCGGCACCGCGCCGCCACCTGGATGATCCTGGGGCGAATGGTCACCGCGCGGATCGCCGCCCGGCCTAGGGTGCAGCGGACGGGGCTGCCACCACCCCAGTGATCCAGGCCGTCAAGCGCCTTCGGACCGTTCCAGAGGAGACCCCCTGATGCGCAGTGTGACCTACTCGATGAACGCTTCCCTGGACGGCTTCATCGTGGGGCCGGACGGCGGCTTCGACTGGTCGGGTCCCGACGAGGATCTCTTCCGCTTCGCCACCGACGAGCTCCGCCAGGTCGGCGTCCATCTGATGGGGCGTCGGCTGTACGAGACGATGCTGTACTGGGAGACGGCCGCCGAACTGGACCCTTCGCTCGACGACTCGAAGCTCGAGTGGGCCGCGCTCTGGAATCCGCTGCCCAAGGTGGTGTTCTCCACCACGCTGTCGACGGTGCAGGGTCATGCCCGGCTGGCCTCCGGGAGCCTGGCGGAGGAGATCGAGCGGTTGCGAGCCGAGCCGGGAGAGGGCGACATCGCGATCGGCGGCGCGACTCTCGCCGCCGAGGCTGCCACGCTCGGCCTGATCGACGAGTACCGGCCCAGAATCCATCCGGTGCTGGTCGGTGGCGGCATTCCGTACTTTGCCCGGAACGAACGCCAGGTGGATCTCGAACTCCTGGAAACACGTACGTTCCCGTCGAACGTCCACTGCCTCCGCTATCGCACGGCGCGTCAGGCCTGAAGGTGCGTGCGGAACGCCAGGGCCTACGACGTTGAGCACTCACGGAGCGTCGTGAGAGCGACAGGCGCCGCCGTGATCCACTCGTGGGGCGGAGAGATCCGGACGATGGCCGCAACGGTTGCGTCGTAGCCATCGCGCCGCACGCGGCCCGTCACACCGGCTCAGGTGACCACGGAGCCCAGGCAAGAGCGCTTCGCCATGCGGCTCCGCCACGGGCCCAGTCCTGGACCACCTTGGCAACAGGCTCCACGGCGAACACCTCGTGCGTCCGCGGCACATGCGCGTGGAAGTGCCTCTCCGGGCCGCCTTCCCGGTACTCGACCCGGTAGCTGAGGTCGTCGTTGAGGTAGACCTGCATGTAGTGCTGGTCCGCGGGTTCGAGGCCGAGTCGCTCGAAGATGACGAATCGCCAGGTCAGGCTCATGTCGGCCAGCAGGTCATGCATCCGGTCGTCGGACGGGTCGTCCCACGACGTCCCGTCCCACTCGATCGCCCGTAGTACTGGTGTTGCCATGCGGCGACTGTACTGGCCGACGACGGCAGGGCCCCAGCGGGGTGCTCCTCAGGGAACAGGCCCCTTGTTCCCGGCGGACTCGTGCGCGGGCGGCCCGCGCGGCCCGTAGCGCTGGCACCTCCCCGGCCGAAGCGCGGTCGCGGTCGCCCTCACCCCATGGCGAGGGCTCGCGTCACGCGGTTGAGGTCTTCGAGGAAGCCGGCCAGACGTCCCGGGACACCTCTCAGGCAGGTCGCCGCACTGCGTCGGCGATGACCGCCGTCACGAATCTGCTGACGGCCGCCGTGGAGGGCGGGCCCGGGTCGCGGTCCGCGAACAGGAGGTGTCCGCCGCCGACCAGGGAGAGGGTGAGCGAGTCGATGTCGGCATCGGCGGCGACGCGGCCCCGTGCTCGCTCGTCCGCCAGATAGCCGGAGATCGCCTTCGTGGCCTGCGCGAGCATCGCGATGCCGCCTCCGGGCATGGCCTGCCGCAGCCGGGTGCGCAGCTCGTCCCGGAAGGTGATGAGCGGGATGATCGCCACCGGAACCGGCCCGAACAGCGCGGTCAGCGCGCCCACGAGGTTGTCGGCCACCGCGCCGGTGCCGGCGGTCTCCCGCAGCGCGCTCGCCTGCGTATCGAGCTGCGCGGCCCGGTCGAGGACGAGGTCGGTGAGGAAGGCGTCGAAATCGGCGAAGTGCCGGTGCAGGACTCCTTTGGCGCAGCCGGCCTCGTCGGTGACGGCCCGGCTGGTCAGCCCGTTCGGCCCGTCCCGCAGAAGTACGCGTTCGGCGGCGTCGAACAACTGCTGCCGCGCGTCGCGAAGGTGCACCCCAGTCGGCACTCGCAGATCCTCTCGTACGTCGCAGCACACTGTACCGAGTGGGCACACGCCCACTAAGGTGGGCGCATGCCCACTCTTTCGCGGGAACAACCAGAACCGTCACGCGCGGAGCCGCACAGGGCCCGGCGGACGGCCGAGTCGTTCGGCACGGACGCTCAGCGCTACGACCGGGCCCGCCCCGGCTACCCCGAGGCACTGGTCGCGCGGATCGTCGCCCGGAGCCCCGGGCGCGACGTGCTCGACGTCGGCTGCGGCACCGGCATCGCGGCCCGCCAGTTCCAGGCCGCAGGCTGTTCGGTGCTCGGCATCGAGCCCGATGCCCGGATGGCCGAGTTCGCGCAAGGCCGCGGCCTGCGGGTCGAGGTCTCCGCCTTCGAAGCCTGGCAGTCCGACGGCCGGACGTTCGACGCGATCGTCGCCGCCCAGTCGTGGCACTGGGTGGATCCGGCCGCCGGGGCCCTGAAGGCGGCTCACACCCTGCGCCCCGGAGGGCGGCTGGCGATCTTCGGCCACGCGTACGAGCCGCCCGCCGAGGTGGCGGAACCGTTCGCCGCCGCCTACCGGCGCGCCGCACCTGACTCCCCGTTCAGCGGCGGGCCCGCCCGACGCCCGCTCGACGTCTACCGGGCGGGCTACGAGAAGTCCGCCGACACGATCCGTGAGACCGGACACTTCGGCGAACCCGAGCATTGGCAGTTCGACTGGGAGCGGCCCTATACGCGCGACCAGTGGCTGGACCTGCTGCCGACCACGGGCGGTCTCACCCAGCTCCGCCCCGATCAGCTGGCCGAGGTGCTGGACGCGGTCGGGGCCGCCATCGACTCACTGGGCGGTCGCTTCGCCATGAAGTACACGACGCTGGCCGTGACCGCCGTACGCTCCGGCACCATCTCCTGAGCCCATCCGCCGGGCCGCCGCCGACGCGCCGACCCGGCGCGGGGCCGCCGGCAGGGCGCCGCCCATCCCTCCGCGAGATAAGTGGATAGCTTATCCGCATGCGTGTTACGCTCCGTCAACCGGATGACCTATCCGCATAACCGGCCCTGGAGTCAATGAGCATGAAGCGGACCGCAGTCGTCACAGCCGGAACAGCCAGTATCGGCCTGGAGACCGCGCTGGGACTGGCCGCCGCCGGATTCTCGGTCACCGTCGTCGGACGGGACACCGACCGGGCCGCCCGGGCGGTCGGCCGGATCAATGCGACGGACCCGGCCCACCCCGCCCGGTTCCTCTCCGCCGACCTCTCCTCCCTCGACGCGGTGCGCGCGCTCGCCGACCGGATCGGTGCCGAGCACGCGGCCTCGGGTGAGCCGCTGACGGTCCTGGTCAACAACCTCGGGGCGATGTTCGCGGACCGCCGTGAACTGAGCGGCGTGGAGGCGTCGTTCGTCCTGAACCATCTCTCGCCGTATCTGCTGACCGAGCTTCTGCTGCCCACACTGACGTCCGGCGCCCCGAGCAGGATCGTCAACGTGACCTCGGGCGCGGTCGTCGCCGCCAAGCGGGTGTTCGACGCCGTCGAACCGCCCGGGGGCTACTACGGCTTCCACTGGTACGGCCGCGCCAAGCTCGCCAACCTCGCCTACACGCTCGACCTGGCCGCCCGGCTCGACGGCACGGGCGTATCCGTGTTCGCGGCGGATCCCGGCGGCGCCGCGACCGATATGACCGACGGCACCATGAACGACCCGAAGATCGTCTCCCCCGGGCTGCGGCTGCTGTGGCCCCTGGTACGCCGCACGTTCGCACGTTCGACCTCCGGACCTGCGTCCACGGCGGCCCGGTCGTCGGTCATCGCCGCCACCGACAGCACCCTGACGGGCCGTACGGGCCTGGTCATCGGCGCCGACACCCGCCCGGTCGCGCCGCCCCGCACCGCGACGGACCCTCGCGTCACCGACGCCGTCCGGCGGCTCAGCGAGCAGTACGCACCCCTCGTGTCCGCCTGAGCCGCCCTGCGGCGGCGGCGCGGGCGACGAGCTATACGGATGGGGCATCCGGTTATCATGGCCCCATGCCGACGACGCCACTGCGCAAGGACGCCGCCCAGAACCGGGACCAGATCGTCGCCATCGCCCGTGCCCTCGTCGACGAGGGCACACCGCTGCAGCTCAACGACGTCGCCCGCCGTGCCGGCATGGGTGTCGGCACCGTCTACCGCCACTTCGCCACACCTGAAGTGCTGCTGGAGACCGTCGCCACCCCCTGTCTGGAAGCCCTGGCGGCGCACGGCGAGCAGGCGCTGGCCGACCCCGACTCCCTGCGCGCTCTGGAGGGCTTCCTGACCCGCACGGTCGAGGCGCAGGTCAGCGACGCCTCCCTGGCCCCTGTCACCGCGGCGGCTGAGAACGCCCTGCCGCACACCACGGCGCTCAAGGCCTCGCTCTGGTCCACCGGCACCGCGCTCCTCGACCGGGCTCGCGCGGCCGGGACCGTCCGCCCCGATCTGACCCCGGCCGACCTGGTCCCCCTCATGTGCGGAATCGCCTATGCCGTGGACGTCCACGGCGGCGCTCCCGCCGACCGGGTCGACACCGCTCGTCGCTATCTGGCCGCACTCCTCGGGGGTCTGCGAGCCGCACCGACAGAGGCCTGAGCCGCAGTAGCCCCTCACAGGGAACGGGCTCACGCGGACCGGGTTTCAGCCCTCGGCCTCGGCCAGGTACATCGCCACCGGGCCCAGCGTCAGCATTCCGCTCGCGGCACCGGCGTCCTCCGCGGCGGCATCCCTCAGGGCGGCCACGGCGCGTGCCGCGATCCCGTCCTCGCCCAGGCGTACGGCGGCGCGGACCGTCAGGCACCACAGGGCCTCCTGCATATGGTCGTGCGCCGGATCGGGCGCCGCGGCGAGGGCGGTACGGGCCTCCTCGGCCCGGTCCTCGGCCAGCAGCACGAGGGGGCGCGCCCATGGCAGGTAGGGACCCCAGTCGAGCTGCGGGCCGGTGGGCGCGGGCCGGCCGTGCAGCAGCCGCAGCCCCAGGAGGGCCAGCGGGAACAGACCGCGGTGGAGCCCCGGCATTCCGGCGGTCCGAAGGGCGTCCTCGGCGGCGCGGTAGTGGCCTGCGGCCGTGGCGGCGGTCGGGCCGCCGGGTTCGGTACTGCGGGCGGCAGCGGTCCTGGCCCGGAACCATCCGGTGAGGACGGGGACGAGGGGCGCCTCGGTGAGGGCGGCCAGCTGTTCGGCGGCTTCGGCGTGCCTTGCCGCGGCGTCGAGGTCGCCGAGGGCGGAGGCGGACTGCAGGCGGGCGAGCCGGCCGAGCACGGCGAAATTGGGCAGCCCGTGCCGGGTGGCCAGGTCGACGATCTCGGCGCCGATCGTGTCCCGTTCCGCCGCGAGCCCGGGCCGGTGGAAGGACTGGAGGAACACTCCGTTGAGGGCGAAGGCCAGCAGGGCCGGATCGGCCAGGTCCCGCGCCAGTGCCTCGGCCTGCCCCGCCGCCTGCCGCGCGCGCTCCAGCTCGGCCGCGGGGAGATCACCGCTGCGGCTCTCGACAGCGATCGTGGCCAGAAGGCGGGCGGACAGGTCGGCGGGGCCGTCGGGGCCGAGCGCGGTGAGCGTGCGCTCCGCAGCCGCGACGACTGCGCGGGACTGCCCGGGGTCGTCGGCCCTGCTCCAGATGGCGGGCACGTCGTAGGCGCCGATGATCCGGGCGGTCAGAAAGACGTCTCCCGTACGCTCCGCCGCCTGGACCGCGGCGAGGCGGTCGCGCCGTGAGTGGACGAGGGCGTCGCCACCCGCCAGTGCGAGAGTGCGGGCCAGATCCACCGTGGTACGCGGGCCGAGCTGGACACCAGGGCCGCTCCACCCCGTACGTACGCCGTCGAGGGGCTCCGCCCCGTTGAGGATGTCCGTCTCCAGGCGCTGGAGTTCGGCGCTGGGGTCGAGTCCGAGCCGGTCGACGAGCATCGCGCGGGCGCGGCGGAGCGTGGCCAGGGCGTCGGCCTGGCGGCCCGCGCGGTACAGCGCGCGGGCGAGCAGCCCCCAGGCCGGCTCGCGCCACGGATGTTCGGAGACATGGGCACCGAGTTCCGCGACGAGGCCGGGCCCTTCCCCGGAGTCGATCAGGATGCGGGCGCGCAGCTCCACCGCCTCCAGCCTCAGTTCCGCCAGCCGGGTCCGCTCACGCTGCGCCCACGGGGAGCCGGGCACGTCGGCATAGGCGGGACCGCGCCAGGCGGCGAGCACGGCGCCGAGACCGGTCACGGCGGAGGGGTCGCGCCGGGTGCGGGCCAGGGTGTCCTCGAAGAGATGGACGTCCACGTCCTCACGCGGCAGGCGCAGCACATAGCCGGGCCCTTCGGTGACGATCACGCGCGGCGGGTTGCGGGGCGGCCGGTCGGGTTCGAGAGCGCGGCGCAGAGCGGCGACGAAGGTCCGCAGCGCGCCGACGGCGCGGGCGGGCGGATCGGTCCACAGGTCGTCGACGAGCGTGTCGGTGGTGACCATGCGCCCCTCGGCGGCGACGAGGCGGGCCAGCACCTCGCGATGACGGGGTCCGCCCAGGTCCACCGGGGAGCCGTCGTCGCTGAGGGCCCGCACGGCACCGAGCACGTCGATTCGCATGCCCCCATCCTCCGTAACCGGGGGGCGCTGCGCCCAACCGTACTGATCAGCTGCTGATCGTCTCCGTCCACGCTGTACCGGTCAGACCCCGACCGAAGGACGCCCTTCATGACACTCACCATTCCCGGCTTCGATCACACCCGCCTGCCCGGTGCGGACGGTGTGGAACTGGCCGCCGCCGTCGGCGGCACCGGCAGCCCGGTCGTGCTGCTGCACGGCTTCCCGCAGACCCACCTGATGTGGCGGTACGTCGCCGAGCGGCTCGCGGACAAGCACACCGTGATCTGTCCCGACCTGCGGGGTTACGGCGCCAGCGGCAAGCCCCCGGCCACCGGCCCCGATGTGTACTCCAAGCGCACCATGGCCGCCGACATCGTGGACCTGGCGGCGGCGCTCGGCCACGAGCGCTTCGCTCTCGTCGGCCATGACCGGGGCGCTCTGGTCGCCTTCCGGGCGGGGCTGGACCACCCCGAGACCATCACCCACCTGGGCATCCTTGACGTCGTACCGACGCTCGACATGTGGAACGTCCTGCACGGCGTCTCGGCGGCGGTCGGCTACCACCTCTTCCTGATGGCTCAGCCGCCGGGGCTGCCGGAGGCCATGATCGCCAACAGCGCGGACGCGTTCTTCGGCTCGTTCCTCGACGCCTGGGCCGGGGACGGGGCGGCCCTGCCGGAGGATGTGCGTGCCGCATACCTGCGGGCGAGCGCCGAGGCGGTGACGTCGATCGTCGCGGACTACCGGGCGTCGGCGGGGATCGACGTCACGCACGACCAGGCGGACCTGGACGCGGGGTCGCAGCTGGCCATGCCCGTGACGGTCGTCCAGCAGGACTGGGGCGCGCAGCTGGGCTACGACGCCGCCGCGGTGTGGAAGGCGTGGGCACCGGACCTGGACCACCGGCTGACCCGGGCGGGGCACTTCATGGCCGAGGAGGCGCCCGACGAGATCGCGACGGCGATCCGGGACCTGCTGGCCCGCTGATCCCTTCTGCTCCGGGCGCGCCGGACGGGCCGAGCCCGGCCGGCGCGCTCCGGGGCGCGCGGGAGGGCCCGATGGCGGCCGCACGGTTAGGGAACTCGCCCGTCCGGCTCCGGCGACATACCGGATGGCGCCCCGCGCCCGCCCTCTCAGCTCCCCGTCCGCGCACGCAGGGCCTGGACGGACCAGTCGAGCACCGGCCGCAGGCTCTCCGGGCCCGGCCATCCGTTGATCACCGCGAGCAGCGAGGAGTACTGCTCTCTGCGTGGGTCGTTCATGCGTTCCAGCCGGGACAGAAGCCGTACGCGGGGCCCGGTGCCGTCGCGGGGCTCGGTGCCGTCGCGGCGCTCGGTGCCGTCGCGGCGCTCGGTGCCGTCGCGGCGCTCGGTGCCGTCGCGGCGCTCGGTGCCGTCGCGGAATTCAACAAAAGGGGCACAGCGGTTCAGAAGGAGGGAGACGACCGGATCGGCCTGGGGTGAGCCTGGTTCGATGCCGCGTGCCACGGCCGGGGCGATCTGGTCACGGACGATCGCGGCCAAGTCGCGCTGTGATGTGGGTGGTTCGCCCTGGGGATGCCCGGCCACCTGCTCCTCGGCCAGCTGCCGCACATGAGCACGGAACTCCGGGTCCTGCGAGAGTTCGGCGAGTTCCACCCACGCCTGGACCTGTTCCGCGTCGGGGTCGTCGGGCAGTTCCGGAGTCATCGAGCGCATGATCCCCGCGAATACCGGGTCGTTACCCATATCGCCGAGGGCCTCTTCGAGGAACTCGTCGATCAGCCGTCGGCGTTCGGCTTCGGAGAGCCTGGCCAGCTGGTGCATCACATTCGTCTCCTCAAGGGTGGCTCCGCGCTTCGCCACAGCACTCAGCACCGCGCTTCGCGTCCGCAGGATCCGGATCTGCGCCTCCACTGCCTCGGCCTGCGCCGCGGCAGCGTCCGACAGGGCGAGTTCCCCGTCCATGACCTTCCGGACGACCGCGAGTTCCAGCCCGAGATCGCGCAGGGTCCGCACGAGATCCAGGCGTGCGACGGCAGCGCTGTCGTAGAGGCGGTAGCCGGCCGGGCTGCGGTCCGCGGGTGGGATCAGCCCGTTGTCGGAGTAGAACCGGATGGTCTTGACCGTGATACCTGTTCGTCGGGCGAGCTCGCCGATCGAGTGGAGCGTGTGGCCGTTCATCTCCCCACTCTCAGGTCTCCCCCTGCTGGAGACTCAAGCGTCCTGTTCGCCAGTGCGACCAGGAAGACGATGACGATGATGGTCGTGAGTGCTGAACTCATCACATGGTCCCCTTTTGAGACTGCGACCGGTCCTGCCCGAACTGGGCGGCGTCTGAGGCGAATTGAAGGCAGTCGCCTTCCCCGCGACCACCACACCCGGCGCAGCCGGCAGGGTCGCCTTCAGGACCGACCGGATGCTACGCGGAACGGGTACGCCTCACCAGGGGTGGTGTCGCCGCATCCGGTCCTGCGCGCGGCCGGACCGGACACAGCCGCCCGGGCCGGGCCTCGGAAGACCCGGCCCGGGCGACCGGTTACCAGCCGAGCGGAAGAGTGGCGAGCTTCTGGTCGAGCAGGCCGGAGATGATCCGATGGTCGTGCAGCGAGGGGTGCCAGTCGCAGCCGAGGCGGTCCAGGGCCGGATCGTCGTAGTACCAGTGGACGATCCTGCCGTCACCCCGCGCGTTGCGCTCCCGCACGATGCGCTGGGTGGTGTCGGCGAAGGGGCTGCCGGACACGAGGGTGGAGCTGACCACCAGGTGGGTCCGGGGTCCGTAACGTGCGCGCAGAGTGTCGAGGAAGCCGTGGTAGGCGCTCGTGTAGGCGGTGACCAGGTCGTCCTGGGTGGCCCACTGCTCGCCGGGATTGAGCGGGGTCGAGAAGTCGTTGATGCCCAGGCCGATGACGACGACCTGCGGCTGCCAGGTGCCCGGGTTCCGCCAGACGTCGCCGGGGATGTTCAGCAGCGCCCGCTCGTAGTAGGTGCGGTAGTCGGTACCGGGCTCGCCGCCGTTGTAGTTGCGGACCATGCCGCGGCCCGAGAACGCGTTCTGCTGGTGGTCGGCGCGGAGTCTCCTGGCGGTCAGTGCGCCGAAGGCCAGATCGGCGTTGCTGTTGCGGGTGACCCCGCCGATCGCGGAACAGTCGCGTGTGCCGGAGGTATTGCCGTATCCGGCGGTGAAGGAGTCGCCGATGAACTCGATCTGCCTGCGGCGAGGCGCGGGGGGCGGGAGGACGGCGCCGCCTCCCGCCGCGACGAACCCGCCGAACCGCCCGACGGCCCATGGGCTTTCCGTACGCTTCACGAGCCGCACGCTGTGCACCCCGTCGGCGAGGCGGTCGACCCAGGAGGTGACCTGACCCGGTGTCACCAGGGTGCTGACGGTTTCTCCGTCGATCTGGACGTCGTAGTCGTTGTCGGAGTCGGCGAGCACGATCCCGACGCCGGTGCCCCTGAACCGGCCTTCGAAGGCGATGCCGGGCCAGGAGTACTCCACGAATCCATCGGCGGCCTTCCTGACGCGGCCCACCGTGCGGAAGGAGGCCGGGGCGACGGGTGGGCGTGAGGGCCGCGCGAGAGCGGTGCGGGCGGGGGCGGCAAGGGCGACGACGCCCGCCGCGCCGGCCGTGAGCAGAGCCCTCCGGGAGAGAGCGGGATAGGTGCGCATGAGTGTTCCTTCCGTTGTCGTGGGATCGGCAGACGTGATGCGGGAGCGCTCCCACGACTGCCGTGCGGGTGAACGGAGAAGCCTTCGGTGCGGGGCCCGGCACGCTCACCGGGAGGCGCCGCGTGCACATGGCTCGCCCTGTGGTGCGGTGCCCACACTGACCACGGCTGCCGCACGCGATCGGTTCGATGCCGCCGGGCCCCACCGGTGACCGGCTCCGGACCGAGGCACCGCAGCCAGGTCCGGCCTGCCCGGTCCCGCCCAGGGCACGGAGACGGGGTCAGAAGCGGGCGATCAGCGCGGCCAGGGCGGCACGGGAGGTGACATCGGTCTTGCGGTAGACCCGGGAGAGGTGGGTCTCGACGGTGCGCGGACTCAGGTACAGCCTGTCGGCGATGGCCTGGTTCGTCAGTCCCTCGGCGACGAGATCGGCGACCTCCCGCTCACGTGCCGTCAACGACACCAGTTGCTGCGGGATGCCGGGGCGCTTCGGGGGTGCGGATGTCCCGGCCATCGCCGCCAGACCGGCGAGCAGGTGCGCGCCCCCGGTCATGGCCAGCCGCCGGCCCCTCTCGCGTGCCGCCTCACCACGGGCCGGGAGCCCGGCGGCCGTCAGGACCGGGGCGGCGAGCAGCAGCGATCGCGCCTCCCAGAAGACCGCGCCCGACCGTGCGCATTCCTCGGCCGCCTCGGAGAACAGGGTCGCCGCGGTGACCGGGTCGCCACCGTGCAGCGAGAGTTGCGCCGCGCTCCTCATGGCGGAGGCGCGTTGCAGGGGCAGGCCGAGCAGATCGGCCTCCTTGCGGGCCCGCTCGGCCCAGGCGGACGCGGAACCGACGTCCCCCGTGAACAGAGCCGCGGTGACGAGGAGCTCCAGGAACAGGGGGCGCATCGAGGGCTGCAGGCCATGCAGATCGTCGCCGCCCGCCCGTAGCAGGGCGTCCCGGGCGCGGTGCGGGTCGCCGCCGGTGAGTGCCGCGTAGCCGAGCATGCACCAGGCCATGGACGCCCGCCAGTTGTCGCCGGCCCCGACGCCGGCGACCGCTTCCTCGGCAACGGCCAGTGCCTCCGGGTCACCGGGCGCGGATGCCGCCACGAGGACCTGTGCCTTGTTGGCCAGGGCGAATGAGAGCAGTTCGCCGCTGCCGATGCCTCGTGCGACGTCCTCCGCCTCGTCGGCCAGTTGCCGTGCCGACGGCAGTCGGCAGGTCTGGATCCGTACGTGCGCCTTGCACAGCAGCAGGAGCGGCAGGAGGTAGACCTGTCCGCTGCGGCGGGCGATCTCCAGGCCCCGGTCGGCGTGGCGCTCGGCGTCGGTGAACCGGCCCAGGAACGCCTCCGCCCAGCCGAGCCTGGCCAGGGGCTCGCACAGGGGCTGGAGGACGTCGTCGGGCAGGCCGTCCATGAGTTCCGCTGCCTTGCCGGCGAATCCGGCCGCCGTCGCCGTACTGCCCTCATAGGCCTCGCCGAAGGCGGAGAGCGCCAGCGCGCCCGCCTCGCCCGGTTCGTCCTCGAGGAGCCGGGCGGCCGAGAGGGTGCGCGCTATCTCGTCCCGCACCTGCGGGTAAGGGGTGTTGTGCGGTGCGGACGAGCCCATTTCGAGCCCGATCGCAACTCTCCCGTCGGGCGATGGCCCCGGCTTCCTCTTCAGTTCCCGGCGCAGGAGGGCTATTGCCTCGGGATACCGTCCGAGATGCCGCTCCACCAGGGCGCACAGCACGACGGCCGAGGTCCTGACACCGTCCTCGTCCTGTTCCGATGCGCTGATGACCTGGTGCAGCAGTTCCCGGCTCTCCCGCAGGCCGCCGGAGACTCCGAGCGCACGGGCGCGCCTCAGCGTCAGCCGGCGCCGCTCGAGGGCGTGTTCGGCCGTGTCCGGCAGGAGCCGGAGCACCGCGCCGAGCCAGTGCGCGCAGCTTGTCGGGGCCGTCGCCTCGGTCTCGTCGGCGGCTTGTTCCAGGACTGCGACCGCCCGGGCGTCCCGGCCCGTCACCGAGCGTTCGATGTGCTGGGCCTGGTCGACGGCCGGGGCGCCTGCGCGGGCCAGCTCCACGGCCGCCGTGCGATGGATGTCGACGCGCCGCCCTGCGGGGGTGGACTCGTGGACCAGGGTCCGGAGTACCGGGTGGCGCAGCATCAGCCGACCGCCCGGCCCCGCGCGCACGAGATCGCGCCGGGCCAGGGCGTCGAGATCGTCGTCGAGCTCCGCGCCGGTGCGGCGGGCCGTGGCACCGGTCACGGGGGGTGTGGCGTGGTCGCCGAGCACGGCGACCACCTCCAGGGTCCGGCGCTGCGACGGCGTGAGCGGCGTCAGCTCGTCGAGCAGCAGCGATCCGAGACCGGCCGGCAGTCCGTCGGAACCGTCGTCGGCCCATGCCGAGGAGGAGGCACCGCCGAAGGCGCCCTCTCGATGGGCGTGCAGGAGGGAGAGGAAGTAGAGGGGGTTGCCCTCGCTGGCGGCGTACAGCCGTGCCGCCCGGAGACGCGGCAGGCCGGGGGCGAGCCCTTCGACGCATTCCCGTTCCGCGAGCGGCGCCAGACCGATCCGGAACACCGACGCGGTGTCGAGGCCGCGGGTCAGCGCCGCGGTGAGCGCCGGCGGGGTCTGGCGGTCGCGGCGCGCGACGACGAGTACGACCGGGCCGGGCACCGGGTGCCGGACGAGATGGTCCAGGAGTTCCAGCGACGCCGGGTCCGCCCAGTGCATGTCGTCCAGCGCCACCACGAGGCCCTCCGCGCCAAGCTGTGCCAACAGCCGTGCCGTCGAACGGTGGAGGGCAAAGCGGTCGACGGTGGGCGGACCCGTCGCGGGGGACGGCCCTGTGACCCGGCCGCCGAGCACCGGGGACACCGCGTCGAACAGCTCGGGCTCCCGGCTCGGGCCGCGGTCGTCCACATCGGCGAAGGCATCGGCGAACGGCTGGAAGGGCAGGTGTTGTTCGTACTCCGTCGCCCGCCCCCGGAGTACGGTCGCACCACGCTGCCGGGCCCGTCGGCAGAACTCCCCCATCAGGCGGCTCTTCCCGATTCCCGCCGCGCCCGTGAGGTCGACGATCGCGGGACTCCCCCGGCCCAGGCGATCGAGCACGGCGTCCAGCTGAGCGATCTCGGCCGCGCGGCCGACGAGCGGGTACCCGCCGACGCGGTCTGCCGCGGCACCGATCGCCGCCCGCGCCGGTGTGACTCCTCTGGCGAACTCCACGGCAATGTCTACCACGTTGGGCAGCCGGCCGTGCAAGCGCGCATCCGGCCGGAGGAGCGTTGCCGTCGAACGAGGCTGCCGGAAGTGTTCCGGCAGGTGCGACGACCACCCGGATCAGCCGATCAGCACCACGCCCACCCCAACGAGGAGCAGTACGACGAGGGCGACGTGAACACGAGGGCTATGGAGCCGTGGCCGCCCGGAGCCCACGTGGCTCGACGTGCGCTGACGAACAGCCAGGTCGTCAACAATGCGTGATTCAGATCGTCCCGTCCACGGGCCCGGCACCCGCCACGGCCGCAAGGTGAGGGAGGGGGGCCAGCCAGGACAGCCAGTCGGCCGCGACAAGACTCAGCGCTGCGCCGGCAACGGCCGTTCCCCGCGCCCCATCGCACCATCGCCCCATCCTGTCCGCCACATCGCCCCCTCCCTCCCGGGCTTGTCCCCGCTCAAGCCCCCTCACCCCTGAGCCGGTCGCCTCCGCCGTATCGGCCGACCTGCCTGGCCCCAGCCTTCCAGCAGGTGCGAGTCCGCGCGTCCGTGCTTTCCCTGACATGCGCTACGTAGGGATGTACGTGATTCCACTGACGCCCGCCGGGGGCGGATCCTGACAGCATCGCCCTCCGGGGGGGGTGCCTCTATGTCGTTCGTCAAGGCACCCTGTCGGGTTTGGGGTGGTTCGGTGTTGCTGGGGTTATGCGGCGAGCTCGACGTCCTTGGGTGCCCGCGATTCGTAGAAGGTGCCGTCGCGGAGCATGGCGAACAGGACGCTGATGCGCTGGCGGGCGAGGCGGAGGAGCGCTTGCGTGTGGGTTTTGCCGCGGGCTCGCTGTTTGTCGTAGTAGGTCCGGGAGGCCGGATCGGCGTTCATGCAGGCGAAGGCGGAGAGGAACATGGCCCGTTTGAGCTGCCGATTGCCGCCGCGGGGCGCGTGTTCGCCATGGATCGAGGTGCCCGAGGACTTTGTCGTCGGTGCGAGGCCTGCGTAGGAAGCCAGGTGGGCGGCGGTGGGGAAGCTGGTGCCGTCGCCGACGGTGACCAGCAGAACAGCGGCGGTCCTGACGCCGACGCCGGGCATCGAGGTCAGGACCTGGGAAAGAGGGTGGGCCTCCAGCAGGCTGTTGATCTGGGCTTCCAGGGCCCGGCGCTGTTCGTGGACGGCGGCGAGCGAGCGGGCCAGGGACGGGACCACGATGTCGAGGGTGCCGGTGCCGGGAACGGTCACGGTCTGCTCGTCCAGGGCGTCGAAAACGTCGTCGATCAGCCGTGCCGCCATGCGCGGGGCCTTGGGCCGGATCAGCTCGACGAGGCGGCGTCGGCCGGCTTTGCGCAGGGCGGTCGGGGAGCCGTGGCGTTCCAGGAGCCAGGTGACGGCCTGGTGGTCAAGGCGAGGCCCCAGGACGCGCTCGAGGCTTGGGTGGAACTGGGTGAGCAGGCCGCGTATCCGGTTGCTGGTGCGGGTGGCCTCGGCGGCGAGGTCCTGGTCGAATCCGGTCAGCACGGTCAGCTCGGCAGTGATCTCGTCGGTCAGTTCGAGCGAGCGCAGGGTGTGCGGCATGGTTCGCGCAGCGTCGGCGATGACGGCCGCGTCCTTGGCGTCGGTCTTGGCCTCGCCGGGGTAGAGGTCCGCGATCCGGCGCATGGCCAGGCCGGGCAGGTAGGCGACGCGGCAGCCTGCGTCGTGGGCGACGGCCAGGGGCAGGGCGCCGATGGAGGCGGGCTGGTCCACGATGACCAGGACGGTGCCGAACTTCATGGTCAGCTTGTCGAACACGGCCCGCAGCTTCGGCTCGCTGTTGGGCAGCGGCTTGTCGAAGACCTTCTTCCCGGCCGGGGTGAGCCCGTGCCCGTGGTGAGCGGACTTGCCGACGTCCAGGCCGAGGAACACGCCCACGTCTTCGATCTCGAACATCGCACGCTTCCATGGGGTTTGACGGTGCCGGCCTCGGCTCGGGTGTCGTGCTCGCGCATCCACGTTATGCAGACCTGCCGCCCGCGAACTGTCCGGCATTGCGCCGGACCGGACGGTGGCCGGACCTCTGATCAGCGTCTCCGACGAACACCCCCAGGCCCGGTGACACCACCCCCCAGGTCATGCCTTCGACAGGGGGACACAGTCATGCCGGGCCCAGAGGCCAGCGATCCCGTTGCAGGACCGCGAAAAAGATAACGGGGGCGAAGCGCGACGACGTGGACAGATCCCGCAGGGCCTCTCACAGGGGACCCGACGCGGATGCGCCCACCGTTCGTCGGCCGGATGGAGGGCGCTTCTCGTGTCACACCGCGTCGGTCCGCGCGGAGATGAAGGGCCTGTTCCTCGGCCGATCTCCCCTCGGGAAGCGGCCGGTTCGAGGCGCCGGCCGCGAACGTACGCCGTGCAGTTCCGCGCGCACCTCCACATCGCACGCCTCATCCGCACGCATACGGATTCGACCCAAGGAGTGTCAGTGAGTAACAGAGTGGCCGGTCTGGGGCTCGGCCAGATCCGCGGCGACTACGCCGTCATCAACCCGGCTCTGGGCGCCATGCTGCAGGTCCTGAGGGGGTTCCTGCTGATTCTGTGGGTCTTCATGCTCGTCGCCACGGTCGTCAATCCGTCCGCTGTCAACGACAACGCCATCCCCACGACGGCCGTCGTGGTCGCGGTGTACGCCCTGAGGTACGTATGGCGCCTGGTCACCGCGCGGCTCGGCGTGAACCGGTGCTATCTGTGCACGGACGGCGTGGCCGTCACCGGCCGGCTCGGCCGGATACGCGACTCGGTGGCGTGGAAGGACGTGACCGGTGTGCAGCAGATGGTGGTGGCGGGTCTCGTCATGGGCTGCCACCGCATCGAGATCTTCAGGAACGGCTCCGCCGCGCCCCTCTGGCTGATCGCTCCCGGGGCGAAGCCCCCCTGGTACCGGCCCTGCTCGCGGAGGGCAGGCGCAGCGGCGTCCTCGAGTGACCGCCGCGCCTGCTCAGCGCACTCGTCCCCGTGGCTTCAGTGCCACGGGCGGCAGTTCGGGAGCGGCCAGCCGCTCGCCGTCGTAGCCGAGCACCTCGCCGAACCGGGCGCCGGCCGTCCAGTCCGCACGGGCCTGCTCGATCTCCTCGTGGGACCGCCCCACGAAGTTCCACCACATGACGATCTCCTCCGCGAACGGCTCGCCGCCGAGCAGCATCAGCCCCGCGTCGGAGGCCGCGCGCAGGGGCAGCTCGGTGCGGCCGCAGCCGAGGTAGAGCATCGATCCGGGCAGGACCGGGACGCCGTCGACCTCGGCCTCGCCGGACATCGACAGCACGGCGTACTCGAAATCAGGCTCCAGCGGCAGCCGGGTCTCGGCGCCGGCGGTCAGAGCCAGGTCGGCTCCGACGATCGGGGTGTACGCAGTGCCCGGGGACGTGGAGCCGTCGAGTCCGCCCAGGATCACGGTGGCGGTGAGGCCCGGCGCCGAGACGGTGGGCAGGTCGGTGTGGTGCTCGAACGCCGGCTCGACATGCCGGTCGGTGTCGGGCAGGGCGACCCAGAGCTGGGCACCGTGGAGAAACCTGGCGTGCGGCTTCGGGCTCTCCTCGGAGTGGCTGATGGCCCTGCCGGAGGTCATCAGGCCGAGCTCACGCGGGCGGACCGTCCTGAGGCTTCCGAGACTGTCCCGGTGCAGGACCTCGCCGTCGTGCAGCCAGCTGACCGTCTGCAGGCCCATGTGAGGGTGCGGAGGCACCTGCATCCCGGGCTCGTCGGCGATGTCGTCCGGCCCGTAGTGATCCACGAACGCCCAGGCGCCGACCATGCGCCGTCCCAGGTTGGGCAGCAGCCTGCGCACCTCGGTGGACTCGCCGAGCTGGACACGGCGCGGGGTGAGGAGTTCACGGACCGGTTCGGCGACGACGAAACCCCGTCCTCCGCAGACGGAGAGCGTGGCCTGGCGATCGAGATTGCTCATGGCGCACAACCTATTCCCGTACGGCCGTGGAGCGCCGGTCCCCACGCCGAAAATTTAGTGGAATGTTTAACTACCCTGCCGTGTTGACGCGTGCGTAACCATTCAGGCCGAGGAGGAACAGTGGACGAGACGTACTACGAGTTCGGTACGCCCGCCGACCGTTGGGACCGAGCGCAGTTCTTCTTCGAGGCGAAGGAGTACCTGACCGCGGCCCGGATCCTCGGAGGGCTGGTCGAGGAGGCGCCGGAGCAGGTGGCCCCGCGGCTGCTGCTGGCGCGCGCCTACTACCACTCGGCGCGGCTCGCCAAGGCCGAGGCCGAACTACGCGAGGTGCTGGAGCGCAACCCTGTCGAGGACTACGCCCGGCTGATGCTCGGGCGCACCCTCGAGCGTCAGGGCCGGCACGCGGAGGCGGCCCCGCATCTGCGGATGGCCGACGCCATGGCCGGGAACTTCCCGCCGGAGTCCTAGCCGCGGCAGCCGCGCAGGGCTGACGCATCCGGGGGCGGCGGACACCGCCGCCCCCGGAGCCATGCCGCCCAACTGTGCACCCCGGCGCCACGGGTGGCGAGCGTGGCCCGCGAGACAGTCGGTGAGGCGGGTGCGCGCGGCACCCACAGGGCAGCCGCCCTCTGCGCGGCGCCCATCATCACCGCGTGGCCGGTTTCGGCACTCAGCAGCGCCACGGGGGTGCGGAGCGCCGAGGCCGCCAAGCCGCCCGGGATACCGGTCGTGCGCACATTGCCCTGGCGGCCCGGCTGCGCCGAACTCGCGTGACGCACCGCGGCGGTCATGCTGATGACCATGATCGTCCGGCCCCGGGTCCGGATGAGAGGGGTGAGGCGCCGGCGATGAGGAGCGGTCGGTCATCAGCCCCTGCCCCTGGCCCAAGATCAACCTTTTCGCTAGCATCCCCTCGCTCCCGATTCACCTGCGGCCGTCCCTGTTGTACTCGCGGGCCGCAGGTGTGACACCGTCGATCCGAGGATGGCCAGGATGAAGAAGCACTCCAAGCTCATAGGTGCCGCTGCCGCAGGCATGCTCGCGGTGCTCGCGGTGGCCACCCCCGCTTCCGCCTCCACGTACACCGTCACCTACCCCGGCACCCACACCGGCGACCTGTGTACCGATGAGCCGAACTACTGTGACGGGTCGGCGTCGTTCGTCCGTGACGGCGACCATCTGCTGGTCTGGGACAACAACGCCGACGGCCACTCGGTGATGGTCATGTACTACCGGTCCGACAACAGCAGCACACTGATCAAGGACTGGAACCAGTACGGCAAGGGCTCCCGGCTCGACATCAACATGAATCTCCCGGAGTCCGGTTGGGTCGAGTACCGGGTCTGCCTCGGTGAATACGGCACCCAGACGTACGACATGAACGGGTGCTCGGGCTGGCTGCACGAGAGCGCCGCCTGACCCGTCCCTTCCGCCGTGCGTGGCGAGCGCCGGCTCCCGGTCCCCGTGACCGGCAGCCGGCCACGGTCCGCACCGTCACCCGGTACGGTCCACCGGCCGGGTGCCGGAGCCGGCAGCGATCGGCTCGCCCTGGGGCAGTCCCGCAGGGCTGCACCGCCCGCATGGCCACGACGCTCTCAGTCCGTCCGTCGCTCCGCGTTCGACACCCGGTCCAGCCATTCCGTCATGAGCGCCGATTCCGCCGTGCTCAGCCCGGACCCTTGCGACTGGCGCAGCAGCGCGCTCAGCCGGGCCGCCGTGGAGGGCACCTCTGTGTCCACGGGCTTGCTCGCGTGCGCGTCCGGCGTGAAGACGGCGGCGTGCACGGCGTCGCGCACGCGCTCCGACACACCGGCGTCCGGGAAGTCCGCCGGACGGGACACGAGCATCAGCGCGACGCCGGTCGTGGACGACATGATCATCTGGGCGGCCGTCTCCGGGGCCATGCGCAGCTTCCCCTGCGCGGCGGCCCGCTCCAGATCGCGGGTGAGTATGCGGTGGGCCTCGTCCGCGGCAGCGGGCGGTGTCCGCATCGCCGGGGAGTTCATCAGCCGGTACAGATTCGGATTCCGGAGCGCGAATTCGACATGGCTGTCCCAGCCGTTACGGAGATCCTCGACCGGGTCCGTGGTGACGCCACGCTCCCGCTTGGTCGCCAGGTAGGCGTCGAAGCCGTGGTCGACGACCGCCGAAAGCAACCCGGCCTTGTCCCCGAAGTGCCTGTACAGAGCCGGGGCGCCGACCTGTGCCGCCTCACACACGGATCGCGTGGAGATGTCTCCGTCGGGAGACTCCGCGACCAGTTGGGCCGCGACTTCGAGGATGCGCGCTCGTGTACTCATCGGACGGACGCTACCAAGCACCGCGCCGGGCGGACCGGACGGCTGCGGCACCACCCTCGCGTCCGGGACCCGACTCGCGCCACGTCCGCCCCCGCAATCGCCTCGGCCTGACATATGCGGCACATGCGGTACTCCCCTGCCGGTCGGCACAACGAGTGCGGTGGCGGGACCTTTCAGGCGATGCCGCCGTTGGCGCGCAGCACCTGGCCGTTGACCCAGCGGGCCGGTCCGGCGAGGAAGGAGACGACCTCCGCGATGTCCTGGGGTGCGCCGAGGCGCTCCAGCGGCGGCTGCGCGGCCATCCGCGCGATGGTCTCCTCGTCCTTGCCGTCGAGGAACAGCGCGGTGGCGGTCGGTCCGGGGGCGACGGCGTTGACCGTGATGTCCCGGCCCCGCAGCTCGCGGGCCAGGATCAGGGTGATCGCCTCGACGGCCCCCTTGGTCGCGGCGTAGGCGCTGTAACCAGGTATGGCCAGGGCCAGCACCGAGCTGGAGAAGTTGATGATCGCGCCGCCGCCACGCAGACGGCGTGCCGCCTGCTGGCCGATGACGAAGGTGCCGCGGATGTTGGTGCGGTGCATCCGGTCCAGAACGTCCAGGTCGAGGTCCACCAGCGGGGCGAGCGACATGACGCCCGCGGCGTGGACCACCACGTCTATTCCGCCGAACGCCTCCTCGGCCGCGTCGAAGAGGGCGGCGACCTCCACCTCGTCGGCGACATCCGCCCTGTACGCCAGGGCTTCCCCGCCTCCGGCGACGACGGCTGCCACCGCGGCCTCGGCCTCGGTCTTGTTTCCCGCGTAGTTGATGACGACCGCGAACCCGTCCGCCGCGAGCCGTTCGGCGCTTTCGCGGCCGATCCCTCGCGATCCTCCGGTGACGAGGGCGACCCTGCGTGCGGGGGGAGTTGTGATGCGCTGCTCGGTCATGACGTCGCTCCTGGCGGAGGTTGCCGTCGGTTCTGCGAACCCTGACAACAACAACGCTAACACCAAGACCGTATCGTCGCTACCCCCCATCGTGGCTACGCCGGTAACGTCGCTAACACTTCTGCGGAGCGCCCGGAAGCCTCAGCCGTCAGCCCTCCGCCCGTAGCCTCAGCAGCCCCGTCATCAGCGTCAGCCCTCCGCCCGTAGCCTCCGCCCCCGTCATGAGGGGCAGCCCACGTCAGCAGCATCAGCCCCGGTCCCGGTCGGCAGCCTCAGTCCTCCGGCCGGAGCACGATCGCCGTCACCACGAACCCCCCGTCGACCAGCCATCTCCCCCTGTACGACCCGGGCATGCCCGGTGCCGTACGCAGGAGCTCGGCGGTGAACGTGCCCTCGGTCGCGGTTCCCGGGTTTCCGTCGGGGACTCCGTCGAAGCTGATGTCCGCCTCGGAGAAGTCGAGTTCGATCCGGGTGAGCGGGAACCACGTCTTGAAGACGCTCTCCTTCGCGCTGAACAGCAGCCGGCCCCAGTGGACCGCCGTGCTGTTCGCGCCCTCGGGTGTCCGCTTCCGCTCCGAAGGCAGCGATATCACGTCCCACACACCGGGCGGCAGCGGTTCGTTCGGCTCCGCGTCTATACCGATCCCGCGCACCTCCGAGGCCCTGGCCAGCACCGCGGCACGGTAACCGTCGCAGTGCGTCATGCTTCCGACCGTCCCCTCGGGCCACAGCGGCATACCCCGGTGGCCGCGCAGCACGGGTGCCGGCGGCAGCCCGAGCCCGGCCATGGCCCGTCTCGCGCAGGCGCGCACGGCCGCGAACTCCTGTCTGCGGCGGTCCACGCTCTTCGCCACCAGCTCCGCCTCCTCCGGGTAGAGGCTGCCGGCCGGAGCGTCCACCTCGTACGTGTCCGCGCACGCGACGTCCTGGGGCACCAGCTTCTCGATCATGCGTCGCCCCCCGTCGCGGCCGGGGGCTGCTCACCGTCGTACGGAAGGATCTGCCGGAGCAGTCCGCGGGGGTGGCCGCGCTTGCGCCACTCCCTCGGGTAGCCGATCGAGACCTCCTCGAACCGTACGCCGTCGTACCAGGTCGTACGGGGGATGTGGAGGTGGCCGTAGACGACCGCGGCGACGTTGAAGCGTGTGTGCCAGTCGGCCGTGAGCTCCGTGCCGCACCACTGGGCGAATTCCGGGTACCACATGACGGAGGTGGGTTCGCGCAGCAGGGGCCAGTGCCCGGCGATCACGAGAGGGACCTCGGGGTCGTGTGCCGCCAGACGCTTCTCGGTGAGTGCCACCCGTTCGCGGCACCAGCCGTCCCGGCTCGGGTAGGGGTCCGGGTGCAGCAGATACTCGTCGGTGCAGACGACGCCCGCCTCGTGGGCCCGGGCCAGGGATTCCTCCTTGGTCGCCGTCCCCGGGGCCCTGAAGGTGTAGTCGTACAGAAGGAACACGGGGGCCACGGCCACGGGACCGTCCGGACCGGGCCACTGGGGGTACGGGTCCTCGGGTGTGGTCACCCCGAGTTCGCGGCAGACCTGGACGAGGTGCTCGTACCGCGCCCGGCCGCGCAGTTGCAGGGGGTCCTTGTCCACCGTCCACAACTCGTGGTTCCCGGGGGTCCACAGCACCCGGGCGAATCGCCCCGCCAGCACTTCGAGTGTGGCTTCGACCTCTCCGGCAAGCTCCGCCACATCGCCGGCGACGATCAGCCAGTCCTCGTCGGACGACGGGTGCAGCCTGTCGGCGATGGGACGGTTGTCGGCGATGCCGACATGGAGATCGCTCACCGCGAGGAGCCGGCCGCCTCCCTTCGGCGTGCGAGGGACGGCACCAGTCATAGGACTCATTGTTCGAATTTACAGTCTTCATGGTCCGCCCGGAGGCACCCCGCTCGACATGCCCGACGTTCATTCGGCCGGGATGATTGATCAGGTGTCTTCGGGGAACTCTGCGGCGTGTGTCCAACGCGGTCGGCAGCCCGCGACGCAGCACCTCACGAAAGGACCGGCCATGCCCATCGCCACCTACTCCCTCGTCGCCCTCGACTGCCCCGATCCCCCCTCTCTCGCCGCGTTCTACCAGGCGGTTCTGGGAGGGGAGGTCACGAGGTCCAGTGACGACTGGTACATCCTCCAGGTCCCGGAGGGCGCACGCATCGCCTTCCAGCGGGCCGAGGACCACCGGCCCCCGGAGTGGCCTCGCGGCGACCGCAACTCCCAGCAGGAGCACCTGGACTTCGACGTGACGGACATGGACCGCGCGCAGAAAGAGGTGCTGGCTCTGGGCGCCACGCCGCTGGACATCGACGACCAGGACGGCTCGCGCGACTTCCGTGTGTACGCGGACCCGGCGGGGCATCCCTTCTGTCTCTGCCAGGCGTGAACACCCCGGCGGCGGTGTGCGGTACATCCGTGCCCTCACCGCCGTTCGGGGCGGCCGAGGAGAAGAAGCCCATCGCCCAGGGGACTTGAGGCTCTCCGGGATGTCGGGACTCTCCGGGCCGCTTCGCCCCGTACGAACGTCGTGTCCGCCCGAGGCACGCCGCTGTCGGTCACGGAGCCCGCTTCGGCGTCGCGGAGCAGTGCCGTCAGTGAGGTGCGCGCCCGCGCGACGCGAGAGCGCACGGTCCCGATGGGGCAGCCGATGGCCGTGGCGGCCTCGGCGTAGGGCAGCCCGAGGAGCTGGGTGAGCACGAAGGCCTCACGGCGCTCGGCCGGGATCATCGACAGGAGTTCGTCCAGGGCGACCCCCTCCTCGAAACCGGGCAGGTCGTTCGGCTGGGTCTGCTCGGCCGCGCTCTGCCAGTCGGACCGGTCGGCGAGTCTGGGCCGGGCGGCGGCATGGCGGAGGCTGTCGGCCACGGTGCGGCGGGCGATCGCGAGCAGCCAGGTGCGGGCGGAGGAGCGGCCCTCGAAGGAGGGCAGGCTGGTGAGAGCACGCAGGAAGACGTCCTGGGTGAGGTCGTCGGCAGCCTGGGGGTTCGCGCTGAGGTGAGCGACGTAACGCCGGACGTCGCGGTGGAAGGCGCGGAAGAAACGGTCCGCCTTCGCGGGATCTCCGTCCCGCGCGGCGAGCGCGAGCCGGGTCGCGGTCGCGTCGGAGACCGGGGTGTGCCACGTCGGCGCGGGTGTACTGCCGACAGACGTGTGCTGGGCATGGGGCATCGCCACAGAGTCCTCAAGGGCATGGGATGTCCGGCCCCGCGCGGGAGCGGGTGCCGGTGAAGGGAACGGCCTGCCGGACGGCAGCGCCGGTGCCCGAGGCGCACCGGAACCTCCGGGCGCACTCGGGGAACCGCCGTCGCCAGGGCCCCCGTCCGGCGATGGCCGGATCGGACCGGAGAGAGCCGGACCAAGCCGGAGCGAGCCGGAGCGGACCAGGGAGAACCCGACCGGGCCGTGAAAGGCCGGATCAGCTCACCGGAGGCCGGATCGGACCGGAGAAGGCCTGGTCAGGTCACTCAAGGCCGGACGAGACCGGAGAAGGCCGGATCAGGGACCGGCATCCGCCCCGGACGGCCGGACGAAGGGCTCTGTGCGACAGCCGTTCCCGTCGGCGGGCCCCGTGAGGTGACGCTGTGGACGAGCAGCAGCCGCGCCGGGGCGCGCACCGCGCGTCGGCGCCGTACCCGCGGGCGCGGCCTGCTCGGGGGCGCCCAGAGCGTGAGGAGAAGGTGGAGCGGCGTCCAGAACCGCACCGCGGCGGCGCGCAGCACACGGAAGGCGGCCCGTTCCCCGTACGCGAGCCACAGGCCGCACAGCACGGCGGCCAGCAGATGGGCGGCGAGCATCCCCGCCCCCGACGGGCCCGCGGTCCCGAGGGCGCCGTGCGCTGCCGGGCCGAGGCCGTCGGGCGCGCCGGTGGTCGTGCCGTGCATCGCGTGGAGGGCGTGGCCGGCCGCCTCGACGCCGGGAGGGGGCTGCGAAATCAGCTTCCCGAGCCCGGCGTTGACGACGAGGTCGGCGGCATCGCGTTCGGAGAGCGCGGTCGCGCCGTCTCCGCACAGCAGCCGCTCGGCCCACTCACGCGCATAGGACACCGGTGCCGGCGGCGAGGTCACGGCGGGAGCCTGGGCGAGCGTGAACCCCGTGTGGAGGGCGGCCTGTGCCACGACCGCACCCGATGTGACGGCGGCCGGTCCCCGCTCGCGGCCGGCGAGCGCCCAGGCCGCCGTCGCCGTGCCTATGAGCGCGAGGCATATCGCCCACCCCGACACGGCCGTTCCCGACATGAGGACATGGCCGGTCGCAGCGAGCAGCACACAGACGACCGCGAACATCGCGGCCCGCACAGCTCGTGAACACCGGCCCGGTCTCATGACGGCCCCATCGTCGCATCCGACGCCCTCGCGGCGCAGCAGTGCCTGAACACCCCCGGCCGCCCGCGCCCCGCACGCACCGCCCCGTCAGCCGGCGGTCGAGTACGTGCGTTTGCCACGCCGGTAGGCGATCTCGCCCAGCGCGATGTCCACGGCCAGGAACACGGCCAGCGGGATACCGAGGAGCGGTACGAAATACCCCAGGGCCGCCACGGCCGCCAGGAGCGGGACCAGGATGTGGGGCGGGACCTTCTGCCAGGCACCGCGAGGCATCGGGCGGCCGAAGGCCGAACCCCGGCCGCGCTGCCACCACATCCGGTATCCCAGCACGATCAGCAGGATCAGGCCCGAGGTGAGGGCGATGAGCACGAGCTGGTTGGCCAGGCCGAACAGCACGCCCGTGTGCGCGTCGATGCCCCAGCGGGTCAGCTTGGCGAGCACCGGGAAGTCGGCGAACCGCACCACGTCGGTGACCTCGCCCGTGGCCGGGTCGATGGCGACCGCGTCCTGCTTCTCGGGCCAGCTGCGCTGGATCTGACGCACGACGTACGCGGACGAGGAGTCGGCCGGAGGCACGATCTCCACCGGGTTCGACAGACGCTCGGCGCGCGCCGCCTCCAGTACGGCGTCGAGTCCGACGTCCTCGCCCTGCATGTCCGGGGCTCCTCCGGACCCCGAGTGCTCGGCATGCTCGCCCCCGGACGCGACGCCCGCCGAGACCGTGGGGGTCGTCTGGCTGATGGCCTCACGCAGATCCGAGACGCTCGCGCCCGCGTACGTCGACCAGGTCAGCCCCGTCGCCGACAGGAAGAAGAGCCCGATCGCGGCCCATACCCCCACCGTGCCGTGCAGGGACAGAGTGCGCCGGCGGCCGTTCGTCCCGCGCAGCTTCCGGCGGGCCCGCCGGCGGCCGAACCAGAGCACGAGACCGCCGCCCGCTATCACCCACAGCCAGCTGGCGGCGAGTTCGCTGTAGAGACGGCCGGTCTGGCCCAGGTGCAGATCGCGGTGGAGTTCGTCGATCCACGTGCGCAGAGGGAGGGCGCCGCTGGAGCCGTACTGTTCGAGGGACCCGGCCAGTTCGCCGGTGTACGGGTCCACGAACACCGCGAGCGTGTGGTCGGGATTCACCCCCGGCACTCCGGACAGCAGGACACGTGTCGTCGCTCCGGCCTCCGGCGAGGGACGGACCGCGCTGACCTTCCCCTCCGGATGGGCCTCCCGGGCCGCTGCGACCTGCTGCGAGACCGGCAGCTCGTTCGCGCCCACGGGCACGCGCAGTTCGTCCGCGTACACGATCTTCTCGGCCTGGTACGAGGCCGCGTAGAGGAGGCCCGTCGCGGCGGCGACCAGGAGGAACGGTGCGATGAGCACCCCTGCGTAGAAGTGCAGCCGCAGCACCAACGGCCGGAGCGACGCCCAGCCGGCCGGTGTCCCCGGTGGCTGGGCGTCGCGGGTCTCCCGCCCGTCGGGGGACGGGCGTACCGCCGGTTCGACGGACATGGCTGCTCTCCTCACGCGCGGAAACTGGCGGGCAGACCGTGGTCGGCCGGTCCGGTAGTCGGCTCGGAGGGTGCATTGGTTCCCGGCAGTTCACTGTTGTCACGCCAGGAGTGCGTCCGGACGGGCACGACGCCCGTACGAGGTTGCCGCTCAGGTCCACGCGAGGGAGGGCCCGCGTCGCTCGGCCCGTCGTCGCCGACTACGCGGGCGGCGCCTGGTAGAGGCCCCGGCCCGCGCGGTGTGCCCGAGAGGTGGCGACGAGCCGGTCGAGGGTGCTGCGCACCGTGTTGATGCTGCCGGCGGTGAGCTCGCGGCCGAGGGCCTCGGTGACATCCCGGGCACGCACTGCCTTGCTGCCCGAGGCGGCCACCACTTCCATGACCTGCTCGGTGAGACTTCCGCCGTCCGCCACCGCGGGGGCGGAGGCGGTGGGGGCCACGGCCTTCGGCGCGCTCGCGGGCTTGGCGGCCTTCGCGGGCTTGGCCGGCTTGGCGGCCTGGGCGGGGGCCTTCTTCGCCGGCCGCTCGGCACGCTTCCTCGGCGCGGCCTCTCCACTCGCGCGCTTGGCGGTGCCCTTGCGGGCCTTGCCGCGAGCGGCGGGGGCAACGTCCTGCTGCTCGGCCGGGGCCGAAGCCGGGGCCGGGGCCGGGGATTCCTCCTCCTGGGGCGCGGCTTCGGGAGCCGCGGCGGTCACTGCCCCGACGGCGGCCGGAGCGGTGGGCTGCGCCTCCGCGTCCTGGACGGGGTCGGGTCCGCCCGGCAACGGAGGCACGGCGGAGAGCGCCTGCAGTGCGGTCAGCGCGGAGCGCACCGAAGTCAGACGCGCCGTGACGGACGCGAGGTCCTTCTCCAACGTCTGCTGCTGTTCCTCGAGTCGGGGAAGTTCCGCCTGCAGCAGTGCCGTTGTGGCCGCCACGCCGCCTGAAGTGCTGTCGGGAACCGTCATGTTGTCGCCTTTCGTATGCAACTCGGCTGAATGGACTATTGCACTTAAGGCTAGGGCGCGTTGTGTTACCGCCGACATCGGGTTCGTCGAACACAGTCGGCCAACTCGACGCGGCAGGGCGACGGCCGGCCGAAGCGGCCCCACAGTCGCGTCCCGCACACCTTGAAACCGCATGCCGGCACACCCCCGAGTCCGCATGCCGCGCACCTCCCGGGCGGGCCGCCGCACCCGTTCGCTCCGTACACGATTCCGGCTCGGCCCAGCCCTTCGCGGGCGTCCTGGCGCGGCTGCCAGGGGCCCCGCAAGACATCACCGCATCCATGTCCGATTACCCGTATCGACACCCACTGACTCCGCCCCATCGGGCGCGCACCTGACAAAAGCGCAGCTCAGGCCCCACTCACATCCCCGCCCGAACAGAGGTCCGGCCACCAGAATCACCCTCCGCAAAAAGACCTAATCATGAGTACATTTCATTGACGACGTGTAAACCGAAGGGTTACGGTGACGGGCGCCACAGGGTGCCAAGCACCTTCATCCCGGAGTCGTGAGGCAGACATGACCGCCATGAGCAAAACCGTCAACACAGTCCTCGGCCCGGTGCCCGCCGACGAGCTGGGAGTCGTCTCGGTCCACGAGGCGCTGCTGTCGGTAGTACCGGGGGCGGAGCACGCGTTCGACGTCACCATGGACCGCGCCGAGATCTTCGAGACGCTGGCGGCCCGGCTGACGGACTTCCGCGACAAGGGCGGCCGGACGATCGTCGACAGCACCGGCATGTTCCACGGCCGCGACGTGAGGCTGTACGAGAGCCTCTCCCGCACGACGGGGGTCCACATCGTCGCCTCGACCGGCATGGGCCCCGAGGAGCTGCTCGGCGGCTACTTCCTGACACCGCAGACCAACCCCCCGACGCCGTGGCCGGCGGAGAAGTTCGCCGATCTCTTCACCAAGGAGGTCACCGAGGGCATGGTGGTCCCGCGTGTGGAACGGCGCGGCCGCGCCGGCATCGTGGCGACGGCCGCGAGCCGTGAGGGCATGACCCCCACCGACGAGAGCCTGTTCCGCGGCGCCGCACGCACCGCCCTGGCCACCGGCGTCCCGGTCTCCGTCCGCTACGGGAACGACGCCGTGCACGACCTCGGGATCGTCCTGGAGGAGAAGCTTCCCGCCGGCCGCGTGGTCGTCGGCGGGCTCGACCGACCTGACGCCGTGGCCGCCGGCGCTCCGCTGGAGGTCGCCCGCCTCGGTGCGTACGTCGCCCTGGACCACGTCGGTCTGGAGGGCGACGGCCACGTCACCGACAAGGAGCGCGCCGCCCTGGTGGCCGAGCTCACCGAGGCCGGACACGGAGGCCGGATCCTGCTGTCGAGCAACGCGATCGGTGTGGCCAAGGGGCAGCCCGGCCGCGACCTGCCGTACAGCTACATCCTCTCGGCCTTCGTCCCCCTGCTCGCGGCCCAGGGCCTCGGCGACGCGGACGTCCGGCGGATTCTCGTCGGCAACCCGCGCGATCTGCTGACGGTGCGCTGAGCCCCCGCCCGCAGCTATCCCCATCGAGCTTCGACAATCTGAGGTGAGTGTTGTGTCCAGAGTGAACACCGTCCTGGGGCCGGTCCCGGCCGAGGAGCTGGGCATCGTGGCCGTCCACGAGCACATCGGCTACGGCATGCCCGGCTCCGAGCTGGACACCCGGTGGTGGAAGACCCCGGAGCAGCGGTACGAGGAGACCGTTCCCAAACTGCGCCGGTTCCACGAGTACGGCGGCGGCACCTTCGTCGACGCGACCGGCATCTGCAACGGCCGCGACGTCGACTACTACAGGTCCCTCTCGGCGAAGACCGGCGTGCACATCGTGGCGAGCACCGGATTCGTCGGCGGTGACACCGCGCTTCCGTTCTTCGCCCGGGCGACCGTGGAGTACCTGGCCCAGCACTTCGTCCACGAGATCACCGTCGGCATCGGCGACACCGGAGGCCGCGCCGGCATCATCAAGGTCGGCGTGAGCCGCGGCGGCCGCATGACGGAACTCGACAAGCGCATCTACCGCGCCGCCGCGCGAGCCGCCCTGGCCACCGGCGTCCCTGTCCTGACGCATTTGGCCATCGACGCCGAGAACGCGATCGCCATCTTCGACGAGGAGGGCCTTCCGCTGGACCGGGTGCTCTTCGGGCATGTCGACGACGGTGTCAACGCGGACAAGACGCGCGACATCTGGATCGCCGAGCAGGGCGGGCGCGTCGGCTTCGACACCTTCGGCTACGAGACCGAGCTCGAGGACCCGCCTTTCTGGGCCCGCCCCCGCAAGGAGCGCCTCGACCACTTCCTCCGGTTCGTCGGGCAGGGCCACCTCGGCCAGGTGCTCGCGTCGGCGGACGCCAACTGCAGCCCGCTGGGCTGGCCGGGCGTGAAGGGCCACACCGTCAACTACATCTTCGAGGACCTCATCCCGGACCTCCGGGCCGCCGGGCTCGACGAGGCCGCCATCAGGGCGATCTTCGTCGACAACCCCGCCGACTTCCTCACGATCAAGAACTGATTCAGCGCGATCAAGAACTGACTAAGGACGAGAGATGCAGCCCTCAGACCTGAAGAACCTGGACGTCGCCATTGTCGGCGCGGGGTACGGCGGCGCAGCGGCGGCCAAGGCCCTGAGCCTGCTCGGCGCCAAGGTCGCTGTGTACGAGCAGGCGAGCCACATCCGGGAGGTCGGAGCCGGCATCGGTCTGCGCCCGTCCACCATGGACCGGTTCCGCCAGTGGGGAATCTTCGACGCGATCGCCAAGGTGAGCTCGCCGAGCGACTACTTCGAGATCCTCAGCGCCACCGGTGACCCGATCATGAAGGACGCGTGGCCCGGCATCCACGACTTCGCCGTGGAGACCAGGACCCATCTGATCCACCGCGGGGACTTCATCGAAGCCCTCCTGGGCGTGCTCCCCGAGGGCATGGTGCGGCTGGGCCACAAACTGGAGACCGTCGAGGACCACGGCGACCGTACGACGCTCACCTTCGCGGGCGGCAAGCAGGTGACGGCCGACCTCGTCATCGGGGCCGACGGCATCCGCTCGGTGGTCCGCCGGCAGATGTTCAGCGACAAGGGCCCGGTGTTCTCCGGTGAACACGCCTACCGCGCGGTGATCTCGGCCGACGACGCCCACGGGATGGTCGTCGACGACAACCTCCGGATGTACATAGGCCGGGGCACGAAGGTCTATCTGCTGCCCCTGCGCCACCGCAACCAGGTGTCGTTCGACATCACCGCCCTCTGTCCCGACAGCACCTGGTCGCCGAAGGTCACGACGGAGGACCTGCTGGCGACGGTGGCCGGCTTCGACGAGCGGATCGTGGACATCACGCGAGGTCTCGACCTGGACTCGGTGAACATCCGCGCGGTCTACGACATCGACCCGATCGGCACCTGGCACTCGGACTCCGTCGTCCTCGTGGGCGACGCCGCCCACTCGATGCTGCACCACCAGGGCCAGGGCGCGAACTCCGCGATCATGGACGGCGGCGCCCTCGCCGACGCCCTGCTGGAGGCGGACTCCGTCAAGGAGGCGCTGGCCCTGTTCCAGGCCACCCGCAAACCGGTGACGGACGAACTGCAGCGCATCTCGCGCCAGGGGTGGACCGAGGAAGAGGTCCATGACGTCTTCCCCGGCCAGAAGCCCGCGGCGACCACCGCGAAGGACTGAGACCATGACACTGCATCCCCGGATCGCCGATGTGCTCCGCCACCTGCCGGCCCCGCCCGACGGTCCGCTGGACCCGGCGGCGATGCGCGCCGGCGAAGAGGCGCAGGTGCCTCCCCTCGATGAGCGTCTGCCGCTCGCGGGCGTCGAGGACGTGACCGCGAAGACCCCCGCCGGCGAGGTCCCGGTGCGGATCTACACACCGGCCGAGGCCGACGCGTACGGCCTGCTGGTCTACTTCCACGGCGGTGCCTTCTTCCTCGGCAGCCTGGACACGCACGACCATGTGGCACGGTCGCTGGCGAAGGAGACCGGGCTCAAGGTCCTCTCCGTCGGCTACCGCCGGGCGCCCGAGGCCGCGTTCCCCGCCGGTCTCCAGGACTGCTACGGCGTGGTTCGGTGGGCCGAGGAGAACGGCGCGGGCCTGAAGTGGGACGGCGCGACCCTCGCGGTCGCGGGCGACAGCTCGGGCGGCACGTTCGCCGCGGCCGTCGCGGCGATGGCCCACGACGACGGGTTCGACCGCATCACGCACCAGATCCTCTACTACCCGTCCCTGGACCTGGACTTCGACATCGACCGCTATCCCTCGCTGCGGGAGAACGCGGAGGGATACGGCCTGGAGACGGCGGGGCTGAAGCCCTTCAACGCCTTCTACGTCGACAGCGGCGCGGACCCGGCGGACCCCCTGGTCTCGCCGGTCAAGCGCGACGACCTCTCCGGGCTGCCCGCCGCCCTGGTCGTCACGGGGGAGCACGACCCGCTGCGTGACGAGGGCGAGCTCTACGGCCGCCGGCTCGACGACGCCGGAGTGAGCGCGACGGTCAGCCGCTACGCGGGCGCCGGGCACGGATTCGTCCAGCACTTCTCCTGGATCCCGGACTACCACCGGGTCTTCGAGGAGACGCGCGACTTCCTGCGCCGCTGACGCGGACGGCCCCACGAACGAGCTCGAAGGAGAGAGCCATGAACGAAGTGAAAGTCCATCCCCTGGTCTCGCCGTGGGGCCGTTTCGGCCTCTACAGCTTCTACATCGACGCACCCGAGCCCGCCGTCGTCGACACGGGCATCGGCTCCTCGCCCGCCGAGGGCATGGCCCCCGCTCTCGAAGCGCTCGGGCGCCGCGTCGAGGACATCCGCTGGATCCTGCTGACCCACGGTCACATCGACCACGTCGGCGGGGCGTACGCCCTGTGGGAGCTCACGGGCCGGCGCGCGAAGGTCGTGATCCACGAGGCGGACGCACCGATGCTGCGCTCGCGGCGCGCCCATGTGGACGAGTACCTCGCGGGGCGTGGGCGGTATCTCCACGACCCCGAGGGCGAGGCCCGGGTGACGGCGTCGGCCGAGGCGGTCATCTCCGGCGAGATGGAGCCGGCCGTGCTGCTCAAGGGCGGCGAGACCCTCCCCCTCGGTGGCGGCGTCACCGTGTCCGCCCACTCCGTCCCGGGCCACACACCCGGATCGGTCGCCTACGAGATCGACGGCCAGGGCTCGGTCTTCGTCGGCGACGCCGTCCAGGTGCACGGGGCGGCCAACGGCTTCCCCGGTTACGCCGACCCCGTCGGCTACCGCGCCGGGCTGGAGTACCTCCGCGACGAGGTCCGGCCGCGGCGCCTCTACCTCGGGCACCCGTACCGCACGGCCGACGGGGTTCCGTACGGCGTCGAACTGGACGCCGCCCAGGCCCGGGAGGCGCTCCAGGGCAGCCTGGACATCGAGGCCGGGGTCAGCCGGGCGGCCGGGCGCTGCCTGCGGGACGGCCTCCGGGAGACGGATTCGCCTTACTCCCCCTTCGCCCCTGTCGCCGAGGAGCTCGGCTACACCGGCGATCCCGCACTTGAGCCGTCGCCGTTCTTCACGTCGATGCACGGCTACCGCACGCACCACTCAAAGAACTCGTGACAGAGGGCAAGGAGTTTCGCACTCATGGCTGACTTCCAGTCGATCCAGGCGGGGGCGCGGACGATTGCCGTCCGCAAGGATCTCCACGTTCCGATGCGGGACGGCGTCGAGCTCGCCGTGGACGCCTACCACGGCACCGAGGACAAGCCGCGGCCGGCTCTGATCGCGATGAGCGCCTACGGCAAGGAACTCCAGGCGCTCGCCCTGACGATGCCTCCGCAGCGGCGCCCCAGCCCGATGTGGGACGGCTGCATCGAGGCCGGTGACATCGCGCGCGTGGTCGAGGAGGACTACGTGCACGTCATCGGTGACATGCGCGGCACCGGTGATTCGGGCGGCGTGATGATCGGCAACTACAACTTCGGCGGGGTGTCCCAGGGCCAGGACCTCTACGACCTCGTCGAGTGGGTCGCCGCGCAGCCGTGGTGCGACGGCAACGTCGGCATGATCGGCATCTCCTACTTCGGTTCGATGCAGGTGCTGGCCGCCGCCGAGCGCCCGCCGCACCTCAAGGCGATCTTCGTCAGCGGTGGCCACTACGACTTCTACGAGACCACCTACCACGGCGGCATCATGTGGTTCATGCCGCGAGCCGCCCGTGAGGGCCGAGGCGGTGACTCCGGCATCGCGCACACGAACGTCAGGTCCCGCATGCAGGACGTCCACTCCCCCGAGGAGCTCAGGAAGCTCGTCGACGAGCGGCTCCTCGACCCGGACGTGGCGGCCTGGCCGAATCTGGTCCATGTGCTCAAGTACCCCAAGAACCGCGAGTTCTGGTTCGACATCGTCATGAACCAGTTCGACGGGGAGTGGTACAAGGAGCGCAACCCCATCACGCTGGCCGAGAACATCGACATCCCGGTCTATCTCCAGATCGACCAGGGACGCGGCTGGACGCTGGACGGTCACATCGAACTGTTCGATGTGCTGAAGGGACCGAAGAAGCTGGACATCGGCTCCTACCCGCCGATGCAGTCGCGCCCCTGGGTCGAGGAGCACGACAAGATGTTCCGCTGGTACGAGTACTGGCTCAAGGGCATCGACAACGGGATCATGGACGAGCCGGCCGTGAGCGCGTTCGTCGAGGGCTCGCGCGAGGTCGTCACGGCCGGGCAGTGGCCGCCGAAGGACGTCGAGTACAAGCCGCTCTACCTGCGCACGCGCCGCAAGCTCTCCTTCGAGCCCGAGACGATGGGGGTGGAGCACGCGGCCCCGGACGGCTTCTACCAGGCGCCGCTGACGGTCACCGACAAGGTGGAGATCCTCAGCTGGAGCACCGCGCCCTTCGAGGAGCCGACGGAGATGATCGGCACGGGTGCCGCGCACATCTTCGCGGAGATCGACCAGGACGACACGAACTTCATCCTGCGCATGTGGGACACCGCGCCCGACGGCTCGCGCCAGCTGATCACCACCGGGTACCTCAAGGCCTCGCACCGCGAGCTGGACGACCGCACCACCGAGGGCAACCCGTACCACCCGCACACCCGCTCGGTGCCGGTGGAGCCCGGGGCGATCGAGGAGTACGTGCTGCGGCTCTACCCCTTCGCGGCGACGTTCCTGCCCGGTCACCGCATCGTGGTGGAGCTGTCCAACGACGAGCCGCTGGCCGACGAGCACAACTCGCTGCTGCCGCCGGACGCCTTCCACCTTCCGGTGGGCCGCCCGGTCACGCACAAGATCTACCGCGACGCCGCCCACCCCTCCCGGCTGGTACTGCCGTTCACGGCTCGCACCGACTAGCAGCGGTCCGTTCCGCGGTGCTCCGGCGGCCCCGTACCACCTCCCGGTGGTACGGGGCCGCCGCCTCCGGTGCGGCGGTGCGCCGGTGACGTGGGGGTTTACGCCGCGTCAGGGTTCGGTCCGCCCCGTACCGGAAGGGGCCTCGGTGCGTGTTCGCCTTACACACACGGTCTAGGATCGGGCCATGGCAAACCTTCGAGAGGCCCAGAAACAGCTGACCCGCCGTCTGCTGCTGGAGTCCGGCCTGGACCTCTTCAAGACGAAGGGGTACGCCGCGACGACCGTCGACGACATCGCGACCGCGGCCGGGACGACGCGGGTGACCTTCTACGCGTACTTCCCCTCGCGCAGCGAGCTGATGAAGGCGCTCATCGACGAGCGGCTCAACGAGGCGCTCAAGCGCGTCCGCTCCCCCGAACACGGCTCCACCGCTCAGGACCTGGTCGCCACCGTCGCCGAGGGCACGCGGGAGGCCATCGCCGCCTGGCTGCGGAGCACGGCCGAGAGCTGGCCGCCCATCCGGCCGATCATCCGGATCGGCCGGGACGCCGCGGCCGTGGACCCCGAGCTGGCGAATCTGGTCGAGCGCTGGCTGGAGGAGGCGATCAGCGACGTCGAGGACGGGCTGACCGAGGCGGGCCGCTTCGAGCCCCACCAGCGCCACTTCCGCGGTGTGCTGGCGATGGCCCAGCTCGACTACGTCGCCCAGCACTGGGACAGCGCCGACTGGAAGCTCGATCACGAGCAGATGCTCCACGAGCTGACCGAGAGCTGGACCCAGCTCCTGACCTGACCCCGCGAGGCCGTCAGCCGCGGTCCCCGGCGGTCCCCACGGGCTCCTGCCGGTCGTTCAGAGCGGCCAGGAGCCAGTCGTGCGCGGACCCCGGGGTGGGCTCCGGCCGTCCGTCCGGGCGGCTGATCAGCTCGGCGGTCAGCTCCCAGTACCGGTCGATGCGCGGGTCCGCCGCGAGCCTCCGGCGTGGAGCACGGCCGAGGCCCGGGCGTCCGCCGCCCGGTGGGCGTGCGGCTGGGCGGGCCCGGTCCCCTCGCACGGGCCGTCGACGAGTGCGTACAGCCGGGCGAAGGCCAGGACCTGGGCCGGGCCGGGGTCCTCCGGCGGCTGCGGTACCGCGACGTCCAGGAACGCGGTGACCGACCGGGCCGGCATCCGCGGCGGCAGCCAGCCGCGTCAGAACCGGGCGAGGGGCGCGGTGCTCGGCGGAGCGGTCACGGCGCCGACCAGCCGCAGGCGGCCCGCGCGCTCCTCCGGTGGGCACTTCTGCGGCCACCGTGGACGAGTTCACCGACGCGGCACGGGCGTGCGGGGCCGAGCTGGAGGTGATCGACGTACCGCACGGCCATCACGGCTTCGAGACCGTCGACCCGACCGACGAGTCACGCGAGGCGGTGCACGCGGCGATGCGGGCCGTGCTGCACCACCTGTGCGGGGAGCCCCGGTGACCGCGCCCCCCTTTCCGTCCGCCCGCGTCACCCGTTGAGGGGGATGCCCGTGGAGGCTCCTGGCTTCGGCGTCCCGTTCGTGATCGGCTTGACCACCCGTCAGAGGCGTCGCCGGACGCGGGGCACCGAGCCGAGGGACACGGATGACGAAACCACAGCACCCATCGCCACCGGACGCCGTCGTCGTGGGCGCCGGCCTCGCGGGCCTGGCGTGCGCGCTCGACCTCGTCGAGGCGGGCCTGCGCGTCGAGCTGCTGGAGGCGTCCGACGGGGTGGGTGGCCGGATGCGCACGGACCGCAGGGACGGGTTCCTGCTGGACCGGGGCTTCCAGGTCTTCAACACCTCCTATCCGCAGGTGAAGAGGCGCCTCGATCTGCGCGGGCTGCGCCTGCGGCCGTTCACCCCCGGCCTGATCGCCCGGACCCCCTCGGGGCGGGTGCGCGTCACAGACCCCACCCGGCGGCCGGGGGACGCGGCGCAGCTGCTGCCCGGACGTGTGCTCCCTGCGCGGGACCTCGCCGCGCTCGCCGCACTCACCGCCCGTGACGCGCTGCTTCCCGCGAAACGCCTGCGACGCGTGCCCGACCGGACGGCGTCGGAGGCGCTCGTGCGCGCCGGGCTCTCGCCGCGCGCCATCGAGGACCTGATGCGGCCCTTCCTCTCCGGGGTGTTCCTGGAGGAAGGGCTCGAGACCTCCGCGCGCTTCCTGCACCTGGTCTGGCGCAGCATGGTGCGCGGCACGCTCTGTCTGCCCGCCGGGGGCATCGGTGCCGTGCCCGCCCAGCTCACCGCCCGGCTGCCGGAAGGCGCCCTGCGGCTCGGTACGCCCGTCGCCGGCATCACGGACTCCGGGGTGCTCCTCGCGGACGGCGGCGAGCGGCCGGCCGCCACCGTCGTCGTGGCCACGGACGCAGCGACCGCTGCCCGTCTGCTGCCCGGGCTGGCGGTGCCGGACAGCCGCACCGTGACGACGTACTACCACGCGGCCGTCCGGTCGCCGCTGACCGAACCGACCCTGGTCGTCGACAGCGGGCTCGCCGTCCTGAACAGCTGTGTCCTCACCGAGGTCGTACCTTCCTACGCTCCCCCGGGCACGGCGCTGGTCTCGACGTCCGTACTCGGTTCCGGGCCGCCCGGCGGTGAGAGGACGGTCCGCGCGCGGCTGGCCGAGCTGTACGACACGGACACGAGCACCTGGGAGACGGTCGGCGCGTACACCGTGGAGGGCGCCCTGCCCGCCATGCGCCCACCCTGGCCGCTGAGCCGCACGACCCGCTTCGCACCGGGCCGGTACGTCTGCGGGGACCACCGGGCGACCGGCTCCGTGCAGGGGGCGCTGGCCTCCGGGAGCAGGGCGGCACGCGAGGTGCTGGCCGACCGCGCGGCGGCCCGGTCCGGCCGGATGTGAGCGGGGACGTCCGGCGGCGGGTGGACGACGTCGTCGTCGTGGGCGGCGGCGCGGCCGGGCTCTGTCTGGCGGACCGGCTCGTCGGTTCCGGGACGGGCGTGACCCTGGTCGAGGCTCCCAACGGGCCGCTGCGCCCGGCGGAGCGCACCTGGTGCTACTGGGAGGCGGGCGCGGGAGAGTTCGAGGAGGCCGTCGTCGCCTCCTGGCAGCGGCTGCGGGTGCGCGGGCCCGACGGCGGCGTCGTCGAGTCGGACCCCGCGCCGCTGCGCTACCGCATGGTGCGTTCCGGCCCGTTCGAACGGCTGGTCCACGCCCGGCTGGCGGCTTGCCCCACGGCCCGCGTCGTGCGTGCCACCGTCCACGAGGTGCGCGACGCGCCGTACGGCGCCGAGGTGCACTGCACGACGGCCGGGGGCAGGCCGCTCACGCTGCGGGGCGACTGCGTCTTCGACTCGCGGCCGGTGCGCGGCACACCGCCCCACCGCACGCTGCTGCTCCAGCACTTCCGCGGCTGGTTCGTGCGCACCGCCTCCCCCCGGTTCGATCCCGGCGTGGCGGACCTGATGGACTTCCGGGTGCCGCAGCCGCGCCGAGGCCTCGCGTTCGGATACGTCCTGCCGCTCGCGCCGGACCGGGCGCTGGTGGAGTACACCGAGTTCTCCCGGGCCCCGCTGACGAGGGCGGCGTACGACGCGGCTCTGCGGCACTACACGGCCGAGGTTCTGCGGCTCGGTCCCCTGACCGTGGACTCCGCGGAGCAGGGCGTCATCCCGATGACGGACGCCCGCTTTCCCCGCCGCACCGGGCCCGCCGTGTTCCGTATCGGGGCGGCCGGGGGCGCCACCCGTCCGGCGACGGGCTACACCTTCGCCACCGTGCAGCGCCAGAGCCGGTCCGTCGCGGCCTCGGTGCTGCGGGGCCGGCCGTCCGTGCCGCCGCCGCACGGCCGCCGGGCCCTCGCCATGGACGCGGTGCTGCTGCGGGCCCTGGACACCGGGCGGGTGGACGGCCCGCGCTTCTTCACCGAGCTGTTCCGCCGGGTCCCGATGGAGCGGCTGCTGCGCTTCCTCGACGGCGGGAGCACGCCGTGGGAGGAGTTCGGGATCGGTCTGCGCACTCCCGTGGGCCCGATGCTCCGCACCGCGGCCGAACTGCCGTTTCTCGCCCGCCGGGCCACCGGCCGATCCGAAGAGAGCCCCCGATGACCCTGCTGGGCACCCATGGGCGCGACCGCCGTGCGGAGGTCCTCCTTCCCGCGCCGGGACGCGAGCGTTTCACCGGCGACGCGCCGTCGGCCGCGGTGATCGGCGGAGGCATCGCGGGCCTCGCCGCCGCGACGGGGCTCGCCGAGCGGGGCGTCCGCGTGACCCTGTACGAACGCGAGGAGGTCCTCGGCGGGCGCGTCGCCGGGTGGCCGGTCCGGCTGGCCGACGGGTCCGGGGCGACGATGAGCCGCGGCTTCCATGCGTTCTTCCGCCAGTACTACAACCTGCGCGACCTGCTGCGCCGGGCGGATCCAGGGCTCTCCGCGCTCACCCCGCTGCCGGACTATCCGCTCGTGCACCGCGACGGCCTGAGGGACAGCTTCGCGCGCGTGCCCCGGACCCCGCCGTGGAGCGCGCTCGGATTCGTGGCGCTCAGCCCGACGTTCGGATGGCGGGACCTCGCCGCGATGGACGCCCGGGCGGCCCTGCCGCTGCTCGATGTGCGCGTGCCCGGGGTGTACGAGCGGTTCGACGGCATCAGCGCCGAGGACTTCCTGCACCGCATCGGGTTCCCCTGGGCCGCGCGTCATCTGGCCTTCGAGGTGTTCTCCCGCAGCTTCTTCGCCGACCCACGCGAACTCTCCGCGGCCGAACTGCTGGTGATGTTCCACATCTACTTCCTGGGTTCGTCCGAGGGCCTCCTCTTCGACGTGCCGCGCGAGCCGTTCCCCCAGGCCCTCTGGGAGCCGCTGGCCGGGCATCTGCGTGGGCTCGGCACCGAGGTGCGGACCGGGACCCCGGTGCGGCGTGTCCGGCCGCTCGCGGACGGGGACCTGGCCGTGGAGACCGAGGGGGCGGCCGACCGGTACCAGGCCGTGGTCCTCGCGCTCGACACCGGCGGCCTGCGCCATGTGGTGGGCGCCTCGGAGGAGTTGGGGGACGACTCCTGGCGCGGGGACATCGCCGCGCTGCGGACGGCTCCGCCGTTCCTCGTATCCAGGCTGTGGCTCGACCGCCCGGTGCGCCAGGACCGCGCGGGGTTCCTCGGCACGAGTGGGTACGACGGGCTCGACAACATCAGCGTCCTCGACCGCTGGGAGGGCGAAGCGGCCCGCTGGGCCGCGCGGACGGGCGGCGGGGTCGTCGAACTCCACGCGTACGCCGTCGACGAGCGGGAGGAGCGCAAGCGTGTCCAGAAGCGGATCCTCGACCGGCTCCACGAGGTCTACCCCGAGACCGCCGACGCCCGGGTCGTCGACGCGGTCCACGAGTGGCGGGCGGACTGCCCGGTCTTCGCCGTCGGCGGCCACCACCGCCGTCCCGCCGTGCGCACCCCGCATCCGCGCGTGACGCTGGCGGGTGACCTCGTCCGCACCGGTCTGCCCGTCGCGCTGATGGAACGGGCGGCGACCTCGGGCTTCCTGGCCGCCAATCAGCTGCTCGCCGGCTGGGGTGTGCGGGGCCAGGTGCTCAGGACCGTCCCGCGAGCCGGCCGCTCCCGGGTCCTGCGCGCCCTGGCGGCCCGGGCGGCGCGGTACTGAGCGCGCGGCACTCAGCCCGGGAAGCGTCCTGTGCGGCGCAGCGTCCAGCGGCGCTCGGCGTACGCCAGGTCGTCACGCCAGAGCCTGCCGGCGGTCCGGCGCATCAGGGGCCGCAGCACGGGTGCGGCGGCGCGCGCCAGGGCGAAACCCCGCCGGTCCGAGGCCGCGACCACGGCCTCCACCACCGCCGTGCGCGGCCGGGCGTCACCCGGCACGGTGAGCGGCGTGGCGTGGGTCTCCACGACCGATCCGGCGCCCTCCCCGTCCGTGATCCGCATGACGACCGTGCGCGGTCCGGGAGCGGTGAACTCCGCCCGAACCGGCACCACCAGGCGGCCCGCGACCTTGAACGAGACGTCGACCGCGAAGGCGTCCTCGCCACCGTCCTCCGGGGTGCCTGCCACCCTCAGTCCCACGAACGCGTAGGGGTGGAACCAGGACCCGTGCCAGGGGTCCAGCCGGTTGGCGACCACGTCCTCCGGTTCGCACCGGCCCACCGCGGTGAACACCGCGTCGACCGCGTCGCCGGCCCCGGGCCTCACCGGCACGACGGGGCGGTCCAGCGGTGGTTCGCCCCCGGCCGCGTCGAGCCGCACCCACACCAGCACCCCGTCGTCGTGCACCGGAACGGGCTCCCATCCGGCGAACGGCGCGCCGTCCAGGGCCATTCCGTGCCAGTGGCACAGCAGCGTCCCGCACACCACGCGGCTGTCGCGGAGCGGGGCCCCCAGGTGGGGGCACTCCCCCGGGCCCGCGCGCAGCGTGCCGTCGCCGGCCCGCCACAGGACGAGTTCCACCCCGGCGACCGTGCGGCCGTACGGACGTTCCCGGGCGCCGATCTCGCGGGAGGCTCCCGCGACGTACCAGTTGCCCCACGGCCGCGCGCAGGCCCGTTTCAGCGCCTCGGCGATCAACGCGGGCCTGGCCTCACGCCAGGTCGCCTCCTGCCGCTCCCAGCGGGGGGCGCGGCGAATCCTCAGGGGTGGGGCCCACCTGTCGCGCGGCTCCTTCACCGGCGGGCACCTTCCGTTCCGGAGACCGGTCGCGGTGCCGGAGAGTCCCCCCGTGGGCGCATCCGCGCCGCCAGGATGCGCGCGAGCCCGCCCACGGCGACGGTGGTACGCCGTCGGCGCGGCACGACGGCACGCCGGTGGAGCACGGAGTAGCCGTCGTCGGCGATCGCGTCGAGGATGTCCCGGTAGAGGGTGAACGCCGCGCGGATGCAGGGCCTCGCCCGAGGCTCCAGCATGGCGATGCCGGGTTCCGCCTCCCGGTAGACGGTCCGGATCATCGCGTCGGTCTCGGCGAAGGCCGCGCGCAGACGCGGGTCGTGCCGTCCTCTGCGGCGGCTCCACTCCAGCAGGGGCCTCCCCACTCCGTGGGCGGCGAGGAGATCCGCGGGAAGGTAGACGCGCCCCCGGTCCAGGTCCTCGCCGACGTCGCGCAGGAAGTTGGTCAGCTGGAAGGCCACGCCGAGAGCCGCCGCGTGAGGTGCGGCCTCCTCCCGGGCCACGACCGTCCCGAGCACGGGCAGCATCTGGAGCCCGATCACCGCGGCCGAACCGTGCATGTAGGCGCGCAGATCCTCGTACGTCGGATAGTCGGTGACGCTCAGGTCGCTGCGCATGGACGCGAGGAAGTCGGCGAACAGCCCATGGTCGATGGCGAATCTCCTCGCGGTGTCGGCGACCGCCCGTACGACGGGCTCGTCGCCGCCCCCCGTGCGCAGCCCGTGGGCGAGGTCGCTCTCCAGCAGGCTCAGCAGACGGTCGCGTTCCTCCGGGGGCCGCCCCCGGTCCAGCCCGTCCACGATGTCGTCGGCCCACCGGGCGAAGCCGTACAGCGCGTGGACGGCGCAGCGGCGTTCCAGCGGGAGCAGACGGGTCGCCAGGAAGTAGGTGCGGCCGTGCTGGGCGTTGATCCGGCGGCAGCGGTCGTAGTCGGCGCGCAGGGCGGGGCCGGTGATGCCGGCGGCGTCGAGTTCACGGCGGCTCACCTGCTCGCTCCTTCGAGGGCGGGGCGGCGGTGCGCACCGGTGGTGCGGCGGGTTCCGGTGATCCGGGCCGCGGCGAGCTTGCCGCTCACCAGGACCGTCGGCACGCCGACCCCGGGGGTCGTGCCGCACCCGGCGAGGACGACGTTGTCGAGGCCGCGTACGAGGTTGCGCGGACGGAACGGCCCGGTCTGGGCGAAGGTGTGCGCGAGGGAGAAGGGGGTGCCGGCCGCGTGTCCCTGGGCCGCCCAGTCCACGGGCGTCACCAGCAGTTCGCTGTCGACGGACGCCGCGAAGCCGTCGAGCCCTCTGCGCTCCAGTTCGGCGAGGAGGCTGTCCCGGTAGCGGGGTCCGAGGTCGCGCCAGGTGGCTGCCGACGGGCCGGTCGTGGTGTTGGGGCACGGGGCGAGGACGTAGTGCAGGTGCCTTCCCTCCGGCGCGAGCGACGGGTCGTGGGTCGTGGGCCTGGTGATCAGCAGCGAGGGGTCGCTCATCACCCGCCCGGTGCCGGTGAGTTCGTCGAAGGTCCGTTCCCAGGCGCCGCCGAAGGAGATCGTGTGGTGCGCGAGTTCCGGCCAGGTGCGGTCCGTGCCCGCGTGCAGGATCACGGCCGACGGCGAGTGGCGCAGGGGGACGGGGCGGCGCGGTGCCCGGCCCAGGAGGCGGTGGACGACGGGCAGGTCCGGTGTCAGGACGACCGCGTCGCAGGCGATCCGCTCACCGGAGGCCAAGGTGACGGCCCTTACCCGGCCGTTGATCCGCTCCAGTGCGCTCACTTCGGCGGACCACCGGAAGCGGGCGCCCGCGTCGGCCGCCGCGTCGGCCATGGCCCTGGGCAGAGCGTGCATGCCGCCCTTGGGGAACCAGACGCCCGCGACGGTGTCCATGTAGGCGATGACCGCGTAGGCGGCCAAGGCGCGGGCGGGCGCGACTCCGGCGTACAGCGCCTGGAAGGAGAAGACACGGCGCAGCCGCGGATCCGAGAGGAATCTGCCGATCTGCGGATCGAGCCGGCCGAAGCCGCCGAGTGCGGCGAGCCGGGCCAGATCCGGGTGCAGGAGCTGGAGGGGCGAGTCGAAGTTGGTGTCGATGAAGCGGCGCATCTGCGCCCGGTACAGCCGCTCCAGCCAGCTCCGCAGTCTGCGGTACCCGGCGGCCTCTGCGGCCCCGGCGAAGCGCCTGACCTCGGCCTCCATGGCGTCGCCGTCCGTGTGGACGTCCAGTCGGCTGCCGTCCGCGAAGAGGGCCCGGTAGGCGGGGTGCAGCGGGATCAGCTCCACCCGCCGGTGGAGGCTGTCCCCCACGGCGGCGAAGGCCTCGTCGGCCAGGTGCGGCATGGTCAGCACGGTGGGTCCGGTGTCCACCCGGTAGCCGCCCATGTCCAGTCGCCCGGCCCGGCCGCCGGGTCCGGCGTCCCGTTCGACGAGGGTCACGCTGCGGCCCGCGCCGAGGAGGTGGAGGGCCGCGGCCAGACCGGACAGACCGGCGCCGACCACCACCACATGGTCCGTGGGACCGGGCACGGTTCTCATACGTCCTCCCGTTCCGGGCGGGCGCGGTACCCGTGACCGCGTCCACGGGTATTCCAGACGCGACCGGGACACGGATGCCGCATCCCTGCCGGGCGCGCGGCACGAGGAGCACGGAGTTCACCCGTTCGGCGGACGGAAGGAGCGGGAGGGAGCGGACCAGCGGTCCACCGGCGTGCTCAGCCGCTGTCCGACACCCAGGTCGTACGGTCCTGCCTGGGGTGGACGCGTACCCGGGGGCACGCCTGAGCGAGCGCGTCCTCGAGCAGCCGTACGTCGTTCGCCGGCGGATTGAACGCGGCCCGGGTCCGGTACGCCTTGCTGCCGAAGCGCAGTTCCAGGATGTCGGACCCGCTGCTGTCGACGGACCGGTACCCCACGGTGAGGGGCCTCAGCTCCGTCAACGCGTCGAGAGGCAGGGTGACCTTCCGGCCGGAGCGCCTGAGCAGCACGAGCACCGGAGGCGGCCCGGGCCTGATGTCGGCGGCCACGACGGACCGGCGGTCGCGCAGCCACGGGGTGCCGAGAACACTCCCCCAGAAGAGCGCGAAGACGCTCCCGAGAAGCAGCCCGGCCACCGGCGCGGGCACCATGACCCCGACGACGGCCAGGACGTGCGCCAGCGTCAGGACGGCACCCAGCGTCCGGTCCCCGTGCTCCGGACGGTTGCTCGTGAACATCTCCCAGTGGAACCCACCGGTTCCCGCGTCCTCGGTCACGGCACCAGGATGGTGGCTGCGGACCGGTGCGGGGAAGGGCTTTACGTGGACTCCCGCCCGGCGTCACTGCCGGGGCACACCGCCCCGCACGGGGTGCTTGCTCATGATGGAGACGCGGTTGAAGGCGTTGATCGTGAGGGCCACCCAGATCACGGCCGATGTCTCGTCGTCGGAGAGCGTCCGGCGCGCCTCGGCGTAGGCATCCTCCTGGAGTGCGGCGTCGGCGGGGTGCGTCGTCGCCTCCGCCAGGGCGAGAGCGGCACGCTCCCGTGCGGTGAACAGCTCGGTGTCGCGCCAGGCGGCCAGCACGCCGAGGCGGCGTGTCGTCTCGCCCTCCCGGAGTGCGGCCCTGGTGTGGACGTCCAGGCAGTAGGCGCAGCCGTTGATCTGCGACACCCTGAGGTTGACCAGCTCCACCAGGACGCGGTCCAGGCCGGCTTCCGCCGCGGCCGTACGCACCTCCTCGGCGGCCGCCGCCAGAGCGCGGTAGGCCTTCGGGTGCTGCTTGTCGACGTAGACCCGCCTGTCGGTGCCGACGGCCTCCGTACCATTCACCCTGGACTCTCCTCACCGGGGCAGGCCGCCCCTTGCCGGACCGTGCACCCCGGTGGGCGACGGCTTATGATCAAGCATGATTGTTGAACTTGAAAGTACTCTAGTCGTGCGAGGAGACACATGATGAGCGGCGTCGGCATGGACCCGGCCGCACCGGATACGGCACCCGGCGGCGAGGAGTCCGCTCGTGTCGAGGTGCTGTCGCCGCGTGACGTGCCCCTGGGAGGGCCACGCGCGATGACCGTGCGGCGCACGCTGCCGCAGCGCGCCCGTACGTTCATCGGCGCCTGGTGCTTCATCGACCACTACGGCCCCGACGACGTCGCCGAGACGGGCGGGATGGACGTGGCCCCCCACCCGCACACCGGTCTGCAGACGGTCAGCTGGCTGTTCAGCGGGGAGATCGAGCACCGCGACAGCCTGGGCAGCCACGCGTTCGTGCGCCCGGGCGAGCTGAACCTCATGACGGGCGGCCACGGCATCAGCCACACCGAGGTCTCCACGCCCCGCACCACGATCCTGCACGGCGTACAGCTCTGGGTGGCGCTCCCCGGTGAACACCGGGACGCCGGGCGCGACTTCCGGCACCACGTGCCGGACCCCGTCCACCGGGACGGCGCCGTGATCAGGGTGTTCCTCGGCTCCCTGGCCGGGGACACCTCGCCGGTCCCGGCCTTCACCCCGCTGCTCGGCGCCGAGATCGTGCTGGAGCCCCACGGGACCACGACCCTGGACACCGACGCCTCCTTCGAGCACGGCCTCCTCGTCGACCGGGGGACCATCCGCATGGGCGGAACATCGCTGCGCCCCGCCGAGCTGGGCTACCTGGCCCCGGGCAGCGGCACGCTGACGCTGACCAACGAGACGGACGCCCCGGCCAGGGCCGTGCTTGTCGGCGGCACCCCGTTCGAGGAGCGGATCGTCATGTGGTGGAACTTCGTGGGCCGCAGCCACGAGGACATCGTCCGGGCGCGCGAGGAGTGGCAGGCCGGATCCGAGCGCTTCGGCCATGTCGAGGGCTATCCCGGCGACCGCATCCCCGCCCCTTCGCTCCCCAACGCCACGATCGCCCCACGAGGCAACCCGACACACCCGAGAGGCACCCGATGACCCAGCCCGCCGCCACCCCGACCGTCCGCGACGTGGACGCCAGGCACCGCTACGAGATCCTGGTCGGCGAGGTGAGGGCGGGTCTCACCGCCTACCGCGACCGCGACGAGCAGCGGGTCTTCTTCCACACCGAGGTCGACGACGCGTTCGCCGGACAGGGTCTGGCGTCCGTTCTCGTGCGGGAGGCGCTGAACGACGTACGGGCCTCGGGCAAGCGGATCGTGCCCGTCTGCCCCTATGTGGCGAAGTTCCTCAAGAAGCACGAGGAGTTCGCGGACATCACCGACCCGGTCACCCCCGAGGTCCTGGAGTGGCTGGAGGCCGCGCGGGCCCGCTGACGTCCCCACGGGGGCACGGTCCGCCCGGCAAGGCGGTCCGCGCCCCGGCACGGAGAGGCGCGCGTCACCCGTCCTGGGCGGGCCTCAGTTCGAACCAGTCGAAGGCGGGGGCGCCCTGGGTCGCGTACATCCCGATGACCCGGCCGGTGAAGCCGCCCGCGACCTCGGTGGTGAGGTAGCGGCCGTCGAGCTCGGCCAGGACCTCGAAGGACCCGTCCTCGGTCTCGTAGCCGAGGCGGAGGGTGTCGGGGCCACCGATACGGAGGCCCGCCGCGGCCACCTCCTCGGGGTCCGCGGGCGCCGATGTGACCGTGGGCGGCAGGACGACGTCCGTGGTGATGTCGATCCGCAGCGTCAACGGGCCCGGAGGAACGGCCTTCTCGGCGACGGCCTGACGGACCGGACCGATCCGGGCGACCGCCCGCACCGTGCCGTCGCCGGTCTCCACCTGGTAGTGGTGGGCCTCGTCGAGGCGTACGGCGATACCGCCCCGGTCTCCCTCCCCCACCTCGACACGGGTCCGCGCGCTGCAGTCGGGGTCGCGCTGACGCCGGCCCACGAACAGCGCGCCGGGCTTGTCGAGGCCGTCCGCGCGGGCGTGCAGCACCAGCCGGCCGGGCCGCTCGTCAAGGCGTACGGCGTCCGGGTCGTGCCGTCGGAGAGAGACCCAGCAGGGCGCGAGCACGGGCGAGTCGAAGGAGTCGCGGTACGCCTCGTCGGGCCAGGGATGCGCGGGGAGGGCCGGCGCCGGTGCGCGGAGCTCCAGCGGTCCCGGCAGCGGCCACTCGTCCTCCCACCGGACCGGCGCGAGGAAGGTCTCCCGGCCCATGCCGTGGAACTTCGGGGTGTCACCTCGGGGCCGGGTGCCCAGCAGCACCATCCACCAGGTGCCGTCGTGTGCCTGCACCAGATCGCCGTGGCCGGTGTTCTGCACGGGGTGGCCCGTACTGCGATGGGACAGCACGGGGTTGTCCGGGTGCGGCTCGAACGGCCCCGGCAGGGTGCGGGCCCGGGCCACCGACATGGCGTGGCCGCGTTCCGTGCCGCCCTCCGAGAGCAGCAGGTACCACCAGTCGCCGATCCGGTAGAGATGCGGGCCCTCCGGGTACTGGAGCCCGCTGCCCGACCACATCGCCACCGGCTCGCTCAGCAGTTCGCCGGTCTCCGGGTCGATGCGCACCCCGCGTATCCCGCCGTCGGAGAACACGCACCAGCAGTGGCCCTCCTCGTCCCAGACCAGATCGGGGTCGATTCCCGGGATGCCGACCGGTACGGGGTCCGACCACGGGCCGGCGGGGTCCTTCGCGGTCACCAGGACGTTGCCCGCGCCGGCGACCACGGTCGTGATCAGCCAGAACCGTCCGTCGTGGTGGCGCAGCGTGGGTGCGTAGACCCCGCACGAGGACGGCGCGTCGTCGGCGAGCGCCAGCTGCGAGGGCCGGTTCAGCGCATGGCCGATCAGCCGCCAGTTCACGAGGTCGCGGCTGTGCCACAGCGGCACGCCGGGTACGTATTCGAAGCTGGACGTCGCCACGTAGTAGTCGTCGCCCACACGGCAGATGCTCGGATCGGGGCTGAAGCCGGGTATCACGGGATTGTCGAAGAACGCCATGTCCGTCCTCGGATGAGTCGCGGTCACGCAGTCGGACGGGCACCGGTGAAGGACGGGCCGTCCAGCGTGCGGGCCCCAACGGACAGGTCGTTGAAGCGCTTCGAAGATCGCATTCGGCCAGCAGGGTGTCAACAGCCTCGCAGACCACTTCTGGCCGCCGAGGCTCTGCGAGAGCGCGGAGCGCGAGGATCGAAGCGCTTCGACGAACGGTCTGGACCGGCGCCTGACGTCACCAGAGGACCGGTGGGGGCCGAGGAGCGCCCCTGCCGGAGTGCGGGACGGCACGGTCGGCTTCAAGGTCGAGAGGAGGGACGCGGCGCCGCCACCACGGCGGTCCGCCGCCCCGCACTTCCGGGAGGCGATGCCGTGAGCCCGTACCGCACCGCGACAGGGCTGATGACGCATGCGCAGCGGAACGAGAGCGACCTGCTCCCCCGGTGGACCCGGTCCGTGCCGTTCGTACTGGTGGCGCTCGCACTGGTGATCGATCTGCCTTCGCCCGGCGCGTTCAGCGGGGACGTGTTCCTGATCCTGAGCTCCATGCTGGCCTCGTGCCTGTACTCCCAGCGGGCGGTCGTCTGGGTGGCCCTTCTCAACAGCGTGGCCGGGCTGGCCCTCCTCTTCGGGAGCCACATGGCGGACGGCACCCGCCACGCGGTGATCGACTACGTCGCCATGGTGATCCTCGCCTGGGCCTCCGTCCCCCTGTGCCGGCTGCGGCTGACCCTGCGGCGCAGGCTCCAGGGCGCCAGACTCGTGGCGGAGAGCGCCCAGCGCGCGGTCCTGCCCCCCGTGCGTGCCTGGTGGGGACGCACCTGGATCGCCGTGCGGTACGAAGCGGCCTCCGCCGCCGCCGCGGTGGGAGGCGACCTCTACGCGGCGGAGCACACCCCGTACGGCGTGCGCCTGCTGATCGGCGACGTACGCGGCAAAGGGCTGGACTCCATCCCCGGTGTGGCCGCCCTGGTGGGCAGCTTCCGGGAAGCCGCCCACCACACTCCGACCCTGCCGGAGCTGGCGCGCCACCTGGACGCCGCGGTGGCCCGCCACACCCGTGAGGTCGCCGCCGTGAGCGGCGAGGACGCCGCGAACAGCGAGCAGTTCACCACCGCCGCCATCGCGCAGATCCCGGCCGACGGCACGGAGGTGCGCCTCATCAACCGCGGGCACTGCCCGGCCTTCCTGGTGAGCGAGGACGCCCTCCAGGTCTGGGAGCCGGAGAATCCGGGGCTCCCCCTGGGGCTGGGGGAGTTCGAGACCGGCGCGTGGAAGGACGAGTCCCGTCCCTTCGGGCCCGGCCATCTGCTCCTGCTCTGCACGGACGGACTCCTGGAGGCCCGCGACGCCGAGGGGCGCTTCTTCACGCCGGACGAGGAGCTGCGGAAGTCCTGGCGCGACGGTCCGCCGGCCGTCGTGGAGAGGCTCGCCCGTGCGGCGCACGCCCACACCGACGGGGTGCTCACCGACGACATGGCGCTGGTCGCGGTCACCTGTGTGGAGCACGCTCCGTCGTACGACGGAGCGCGGACGCCGGCGTCCGAGGCGGCCCGGCGCGCCGTGTGACACCGGTGCGCGCGGGGGCCCGGTCAGCGGAGCTTCGCGTACACGATGAGGTTGTCCACGGGGTGGCCCTCGGCGTCGAACGCTCCGTCGCAGGTGATCAGCCGCAGCAGGCGCTCGTCGGTCGCGCCGTACACCTTCTGGGTCGGAAAGGCCTTCTTGCTGACGGTCTCCGTGCCGGTGACCTCGAAGTGGATCTCCTCGCCCGCCCCGTCGGACACCGCGATGTCCGCGCCTTCGGCGATCGTGTGCAGGTCGTGGAAGACGGCTTTGCCGAAGCGGGTGTCGTTGTGGCCGATGAGCACGGCGGCGCCCCGCTCGCCGGGTACGGCCCCGCCCGCGTACCAGCCGGCCGTCATGCCCTCGTCCGCGGGCGGGACCTCGACCGTGCCGTCCTCGTTGAGCCCCAGCCGCAGCAGCCCGCTGTCTATCCCGAGCGAGGGGACCACCAGCCGGGTGGGCGCCGGGGCCTTGGGCGCCTCCGGGGACCGGGGCGCGGGCGCGTGCGTGGCCGTGCGGGCCGAGGGCTCGGGGGCTTCGGCCGGGCCGCAGCCCGTGACGGATGCGAGCAGCAGACCGACGGCGGTGGCGGACACGGCTGCCCGCCGTGCCACGTGAGGGGTGAGGCGCATGAGAACTCCGGTACGGGGATGAGCTAAAGCAAGCGGGAAGAAAACGCTGACGGCGCCGCCTCCCCTGATGCGGGAGACGGCGCCACCGCGGGGGGATCAGCCGTTGTGACGCGCGGCGGACCGGCGGCGCAGCACGAAGCCGGCGGCGCCCGCGAGGAGCACGGCGCCCGCCGCCGAGCCGTACAGTGCGGCGCCGTCCGCGCCCGTGGCCGTGCGCTCCCCGGCGTCGACGCCCCCGCGCGGCATCGTGCCGGCGGGAACGGACTCGGCCGGTACGGGCGTGGACACCGGGGCGGGCTCGGCGCCCTCCTCCGTGGGGACGGGGCTCGGGGTGGCGGTGCTCGCGGCGGGAGCCGGCGTGGGGCTCCCGTCGGCGACGGCCGCGGTGGACGGAAGAAGGACCGCGCCCACCGCGACGGCGGCGAGCACTGCGGTGCGCAGGGTCGGACGAAGGGACATGAAGAACTCCGATTCCAGCTCGGCGTTGATGGTGCCCCCGCACTGATGTACGTCGGGCGCCGGGCATGCCCTCAGACTGGAGTGAAGTTGTGAGGAAGCTGTCAGACCGCTGTTCCGATCGGATCAGGGCCGGCCGCCGGCAGACGCAGGGTGAAGACCGATCCCTGGCCCACCGTGCTGGCCACCGCGGTCGTCCCTCCGTGCGCCTCCACGAGTTTGCGGACGATCGCGAGCCCCAGGCCGCTGCCCCCGGTGCGGCGGTTGCGTGACTTCTCGGCGCGCCAGAAGCGCTCGAAGACGTGCGGCAGGTCCTCCGGCGCGATGCCGCTGCCGGTGTCGGCGACCTCCACCACCACCTCCGCACCCGCGTCCCCCGTGGCATACGCGCGCAGGGTGACCCGGCCTCCGGCAGGTGTGTGGCGGACGGCGTTGGACACCAGGTTGCCGATCGCCTGCCGCAGTCTGACCGGATCGGCGTCGAGCGCGGGGACGGGCTCGCGCCCGGCCGGAAGGTCCGTGGTGAGACCGACCCGCGAGGCGTCGGCCTGCGCCTGGTGGGCGGCGGCGACCTGGGCGAGCAGTTCCTCGATCCGCACCGGTTCGGGGTGCAGCCTCAGGGCGCCCGCGTCGGCTGCCGAGAGGTCCTGGAGGTCGTCGATGATGTGCTGCAGCTGGACCGCCTCCTCCAGGAGCGAGGAGACGAACGTGGCGTCCGCCTCCGCGATGCCGTCCTGCGCGCCTTCCAGCCACCCACGGATGTTGCTCAGCGGGGTGCGCAGTTCGTGCGCGACGTCGCTGACCATCACCTTGCGCTGTTCCTCCAGGCGGGAGCGGTGTGCCGACATGTCGTTGAACGCGGCGGCCAGCCGGCCGATCTCGTTGTCCGCCGCGACCACCACCTGTGAGGGTTCCTCGCCGTCCCGCATGCGCTGAGCCGCTCCCGTGAGCGCGTGCAGCGGCCTCACGAGGCGGACGCCCGCGAGGACGGACGCGCCGACGGTGAGCGCGAGGACGAGTGCCGCGACACCGATGATCTTCGCCGTGTTGGCCGGGGACAGCTCGAAGCCGGGGACGGCACCGCCGCCCGGGTCGCCGATGAAGAGCAGGGCGGGTGAGGCGACATACGAACTGAGCTGTTCCTGGCGGGCGATGCCCACGCACGAGGCGATGTCGCGGTCGACGGCACTGTCCAGGGGCGAGGGTGTGGGGTACGCCGTCGGCCGGGCCTCCTGGGGCACGCTGATGCTCGGCTCGGGCGCGGGCACCGGGACAGCCGTGGCCGGGACGGGCTCCGCGGCCGTGTTCCAGGAGAGGTCGAGGTCCAGCCGTACGCCTTCCCGCCCCTGCCGGTCCAGGCAGGCGTCGACCAGTTCGTTGAGTGCGCCCAGCGCCTTCTCCTCGGTCCGGGTGGGGGTGTCCAGCGCGTCCGTCGAGCACCGGCTCTCCCGCAGCCGGTCCGGATCATTGCCCACGACCTGGATGCGGGGCCGTCCGCTCGCGGCTTCGACGACGTCGGAGGCGATCCCGGACCTGCCGAGGCACTGCACCGCCTCCTCGGCCGCGCGCCTCAACGCGGCGCGTTCGCTCCCCGGGAGCCGGAACGGTCCGACGGCCCGCGGGTCGATCCGGTCGCTGCCGGAGTGCTGCACACCGTCGGCGCCGGGTGCCGCGATCGTCACGGAACCGGAGGTCACCGACCGGGCGTCGGCTCCGGTCCCGCCTCCCGGCACGGTGGTCACGGAGAGCGGGTCGACGACGGCCGATGCCTGGGGAGGAAGGGCCGGCGCGGGCGTGGGGGCATCGGCGGAGTCGGCGATGATCTCCCGGCTCTGCGTCGTCAGGGTGATCCGCCGGCCGGACGTCTCGGCCAGCTCGTCCACGGTGGCCCCCACGCCGTCCCAGCCCGGGTGTTCGGCAGCGTAGGCGAGAAGGGAGTCGAGGACCCGGGTGTCGGCGGCGAGGTTCCGGCCCTGCTCCTGCTCGATGGCGCCGGACGTCGTCTGCACGGCCAGCCACGCGGTCGCGGCGACGGAGCACGCCGCGACGAGCGCCGAGACGGCCAGCAGCCGGCCGAGCAGGCTCTTGCGCAGCGGAAGTCGCAGCCGCTGCCCTGCGCGCCGGGGCAGGCGGGGCTCAGCGCGCCGAGGCACGCGAGGCCGCCTTCAGCGGGTCCATGAGCTTGTAGCCGACCCCGAAGACAGTGAGCAGCCGGGCCGGGCGGCGGGGCGCGCGCTCGATCTTCTTGCGGAGGTTCATGATGTGCACATCGACGGTACGGCTGCTGATGTAGCGGTCGAAGCCGTGCAGTTCGGCGAGCAACTGCTCGCGGGTGAAGACGCGTTCGGGCTCGGCGGCCATCGCCGCCAGGAGCCGGAACTCTCCCGGGGTGCACTCGACCCGCACTCCCTCGACGGCCACCTCATGGCGCAGGGGATCGACGGCGAGCGTGCCGACCCGCAGCACGGGGCCCTCCTCGCGGCCCACGTCCCGGCGGGTGCGCCGCAGCAGGGTGCGTACGCGCGCCATGAGTTCCCGCGGGCTGTACGGCTTGGTCATGTAGTCGTCCGCGCCCAGGTCGAGCCCGAGCAGCAGATCGTCCTCGGTCGTCCGGGCGGTCAGCATGAGGACGGCGAGCTCCCTCGCCTCGGCGCGCAGGATGCGGACCACGTCCAGGCCGTCGGCGCGCGGCATCATCACGTCGAGGACGAGGAGATCCGGAGCCCCCTGCCGGGCCTGCTCCAGCGCGGAGAGGCCGTCCGACACCACGGTGACCGCGTGCCCCTCGCGTTCGAGGTAGCGGCGTACAAGCTCGGCCTGTTTCGCGTCGTCTTCCGCGACTATGACGTTTGCGCACACACGGATGATCGTAGAGGAGCCCGCACAACGGCCTTCCGGCGTCGCCCGCCGGGCAGACGGCTCTCCGCCGTCCCCCGGCGGCACGGCGGGACGGCCGGCTCCCTTCCGGCCGCCCCACCGACGGGCTCTCTCAGACGGCCCGGCGCCCGGGCGTCTTCTGTCCTCCCCCGGCCGTCCTGGTCATCTTCTCGCCGACAGCGAGGGCTTCCTCGGTACGTCCCAGCGCGTGCAGTTCCTCCCGGCACGCCTCCAGGATCTCCAGCAGCAGGGGAGCCCGCCCCGGTTCCGCCGCGTCCATCCGTTCCGCCGCCGCGGCGGCCTCGGTCAGGACCGGCAGACGGGTCGCCGGGTTCCTGGGCCCGGCCGTTCCGAACTCCAGGAGCGCGCGGGCCAGTCGCGGCAGATACACCACCGGGCTCACCCCCGTGAGCACTCGATAGGCGTCGATCTCCTCATGGACATTGATCGTGCCGGATCCGAGCAGCAGCGTACGAGCCCTCAGAACCCTGTCGTGATCGACGTTCCCGCAGTGATTCATGACGGCGATTCTGCGAGTGGCCCGGGGTACCCAACAAGGCTTCACAGACGTGCTGTTCGTCCTACGAAAATGCCCTCTGACCTGTCATGATGGGTGTGTCATCACTCCTTCGGCCCCTGGGGACCGCGACCGGGCGCCGGTGAGAACGTGCCACGGGACCCGCCCCGGGGAGGGGCGGGTTCAGCAGACGCCGTCTCCGGGCTTCGGATTGCCGAGGCCGAACAGCGGGCGGAGCTTGAGCCCTACCCACGTACCGGCCAGGGCGAACGCGCCCCAGAGCCAGCCGCTCAGGCTGCCCGAGGCGATGCCCGCCAGGTAGGCGCCGATGTTGCAGCCGCCCGCGAGCCGGGCGCCGATTCCCATGAGTACGCCGCCGAGCACCGAGGCGACGGCCGTACGCCAGGGGATGCCGCGGTGCAGGGCCCAGGTACCGCCGAGGGCGGCGGCGACCGCCGCACCGATCATGATGCCGATGTCGGTGAGGCTGTTCTTGTCCGCCAGGACCGGACCCGCCAGCATCTCGGCGTTGCCGGCCTGCTTCCACCAGGTCCAGTTCTCCGGCTGGCCGCCGAGCGCGCCGACCAGCTCGGAGCCCCAGAGGCTGAAGGCGCTCGTGATGCCCCAGGCTCCGCCGGACACCAGCAGCACACCCGCGCCGAGCACGGCCAGGGCCAGGGCGCCGGCCGCCAGCGGCCAGGAGCCGCGAAGGGCGCGGACGGCCGCGGTCCGCGCGGAGGGAACGGCTCCGACGGGCGGCGGGTTGCGGCGCGCCTGGACGCGCCGGGTGACCACGACCACCAGGAGCAGCACGGCGATCGTCACGGCCCATGAGCCGAACCAGCCGATGTGGTCGGAGAGGACGACGGGCTCCCAGGCCGGAAGGTCCTTCCACAGGTCGAACTGCCACGCGGCGAGCGTGGCACCCGCGATGAACCCGCCGAGCGTCAGAAGCACGGAGGTCTGCCCCGAGCCGACGGCGAAGAGGGTGCCGGAGGCGCAGGCGCCCCCGAGCTGCATACCGATGGCGAAGAGTACGGAGCCGATGATCAGGCCCGCCCCGAGCGGCCCGGCGGAGGGCGCGGGCTGGGAGCCGAACAGTCCGGTCCCCGTGCCGATGACGAGCGCGAACAGCGTGGCCGTGGTGCCGAGCAGCAGGGCGTGCGCCCTGAGTCCGGAGCCGTTGCCGACGGCCACGAGCTGCCGCCAGGCGGAGGTGAAGCCGAAGCGGGAGTGGAAGAGGGCGACGCCCAGTCCGAGCCCGATCAGGAGCAGCACACCCGGCTTGGCACCGTGCGTGGCCCACACATAGGTGGTCAGGGCCACGGCCAGGAGCCCGGAAACGACGAGCGGGGTCCTGCGCACGGGCGGCAGGGGTGGCGCTTCCGGCCTCGGAGTGGAGGTGGGAGAGGGAATGAAGAGCGCGGGCAGCGCGCGCGGCGGCGCGGCCGGCCCGGCGGGGGGCGCGGTGGTCAAAGTGGTCTCCGGAGTGACACGGGGGGACGGCGGCACTGACTGCCGGCGCGCGGGACGCGCCGCCGGCGCGGGGTCAGCGGCGACAGAGCCCGTCGTCGACGCACCACTCCGAGTGCGCGAACAGCGCATGGCACAACGAGAGAACCGATACAGACATGCGTACGAATATACGGACGGGGCTGCTCCGCTTGCCGGATCGTCTCGCCATGCGGATAGGGCCCTGAGACGGAGGTGCTGCGGCCAGGGGCCACTCGTCGTGGGGGCAGCACCCGGCGGACCTCCGGGCGCCATGAGGGCGGCAACCGCAGTGGACGTCCCGCGCCGCGGGAGCAGCGGCCGTGACGACCGGGCGGCGTACAGACGGCCATGGCCACGTACGGGCCACGTACAGGTAACCGGGGACCGCGGACCGCGTACGGGCCGTCACGGACCGAGCTCCAGGCCGAAAAGCAGCGTTTGACCGGCACAGGAGTGCTTCGGCCGCGAACCGTACGGTCGGACGGGGCACTCACCCGATGGTGACTTCCTCCGCACCCGCGCCTCGCGCGACGCCATTCTGGCCAGGACGGCGCCGGACCGGCGCCGTCCTGGATGCGTGACGGGTGCGGGGAGACGGCATGACGCATGGTGCGGGACAGCACGGGGGGCCTGACCGGCAGGCGGTGCTGCTGGTGGCCGGGCTGGCGGATCTGGCGGTGAGCACGGCGGGGTCGGCCCTGGGAGCCGTGCGGGGACTGCTCCACCGCTCGGACGCCGCCGAGCTGGCGGCCGAGGCCGAGAGCGACCTGATGGCGCGGGGGCGGCTCGTGCTGGACCGGTACGCCGCCGCTCCCCCGGCCCATCTGGAGATCCTCGCCCGGGAGTCCATGGCTCGGCGGGCAGCCGATGGCGTCTGACCTCTGGGAGCCGGCCGCGTTCAAGGCCCGCGTCGACGACGTACTGCGCCGGTTCGTCGCCGAGGAGGCCGAGCGGCTGACGGAGATCGACCCGGCGCTGGACCCGGTGGCCGGGCAGCTGGTGGCGTCGGTCGCGGACGGCAAACGGCTGCGGGCGGCGTTCTGTTACTGGGGCTGGCGTGCGGCCGGGCAGCCGGACAGCGACTCGCTGGTGCGGGCGGCGGCGTCGATGGAGCTGGTGCACGCCGCCGCGGTGGTTCACGACGACCTCATCGACGACAGCCCGCTGCGGCACGGCAGGCCCACCGCGCACATGGCCCTGCGCGGTGCCCTGAACCGTCGCCCCCGGGCGGCTGCCGCCGCCGGATCGCTGGCGATGCTGGTCGGTGATCTGCTGATGAGTCTCGCCGGACAGCTGTTCGCCACCAGCGGTCTGCCCGCGGCGTATCTCGCCCGGGCCCGCCCGCTGTGGTCGGTGCTGGCACGGGAGCTGATCGCGGGCGAGTGCCTGGAGATCCTGCGCACCGGCACGACGCCGGACACCGCGCAATCGCTGAAGGTGATCCGGTACAAGACGGCCAAGTACACCGTGGAGCAGCCTCTGTTGATCGGTGGCGCGCTGGCCGGGGCCGGGGAGCGGCTGCGCGAGGGCTACTCGGCGTACGGGCTTCCGCTGGGCGAGGCGTTCCAGTTGCGGGACGACCTGCTCGGCCTGTTCGGAAGTCCCGGAGACACCGGCAAGGCCAACGCCGACGACCTGCGCGGCAACCGGCCGACCGCACTGCTGGCCGAAACCTGGCGTGCCGCCGACAAGGACGAGCGACGGCAGTTGCGCACGCTCCTGGGCAGGCGCGACCTGGGCGAGGACGCTCTGCACGCGGTCCGTGAGGTGATGCGCCGGGTGCGGGCGCCCGAACGCGTCGAGGACATGATCACCGTACGGGTCGAAGAGGCCCTCGGCGCTCTGCACGAGCTGGATGTGTCCGCGCCCGCCGCCGGGGCCCTGACCGCGCTGGCGCGTTCGGTGTCGGTCCGCGAGTTCTGATCCACGCGCCGTCTGCCCGGTCCGCGGCGCCGCCCTCTCTCCCGCCTGACCCGCCGGCCGCGCCACCCCTCTCGAGGACGACCCTCACCCTTCCCAAGGAGCCCTGCCATGGCCGCCTTCACCGAGGCATCGATGAACGCCTTGCGCCACACCGGTGACGAACTCGCTGACGCCACCGTCGCCACACTCTTCGAACGGGGTGAGGTGGGGAAGTTCAACACGCTGATGCGCTACGTCTCCACGGCCGGCGCGCCCCTGCCGGACGGACTCCCCGATGTCGCCCGGGAGTATCTGGAGGCCACCGGCGCGCCCCCGGCCTGGGTGGACTGGGGCGAGATGGAGCGGGCCAGGCTCTTCTTCATCGACAACAACGTGCACATCGCCACCGCCCTGTCCTTCGCCTCCATGCCCGCCTGCTATCTCGTGCCCCATGTGGCGAAGCTGCTCTCGGCGTCCCACGGACTCGCGTATCCCTCCAAACGGATGGCGGAGACCGGCCAGTTCACGGTCCATCTGATGCAGCCGGACGCCTTCGAGGCGGGCAGCCGCTTCATCCCCGCCGCCCAGAAGGTCCGGCTCCTCCACGCCTCCATCCGCCACCATCTGAAACGCGAGGACCGCTGGGACGCCGACGCGCTGGGTACGCCGATCTGCCAGGAGGACATGATCGGCGGGCAGATGTTCTTCTCGATGCTCGTGCTGGACAGCCTGCACCGCCTCGGCATCCACATGTCGGAGGAGGGCGCCGACGCGTACTACTACGCCTGGCGGGTGGTCGGCGCGATGCTCGGTGTCGATCAGGAAGCGGTGCCCGGATCACTCGACGAGGCACGGCAGTTTCTCGACCTCTACATGCTCCGGCACATGGGACCCTCGGCGGAGGGCGTCCACCTGACCCGTCAGCTCATCGACCTCTACGAGGAGGTCGTCCCCGGCACCCTCTTCGACCCGATCGTCTCCGCGCTGATCCGCCACCTCGTCGGAGACACCTGCGCCGACTGGCTCCAGGTGCCCCGCACCAGCTGGGACACCCTGGTGAAGGCCGTGCCGCACCTCCTCGGCGTGATGGAGACCATCGAGGACCGGTCGCCCCTCGCCGCCTGGGCACTGGACCGCGTCGGCCATCTCACCACCTTCCTCGAGCTGTCCTCCCTCACCCGTGGACGCGTCATGCACTACGCCGTCCCCGAGCAGCTCAGGAAGGAGTACGACGTCTCCGGCGCGGTGCCTCGGACCCGTCGGTGGGTTCCCCCCTCCGCCACGGTCGCCGGACGCCCCACGGACTGACGTGGCGCGGGCAGGATGAGGCGCGACCGGCCGGGGTATTGCTCCCCCGTCATCGTGCGACGGGGGAGCGACATATGCGGTGGGGTACGCCCGAGACGATACGTCCGGGCCTGCGCGTGGGACGGTTCACGGTGCTGGCCGAGCTGGCGAGCGGCGGCATGGGCCGGGTGAATCTGGCCCGGTCGCCCGCGGGCCGCACGGTCGCGCTGAAGACACTGATCACGGACAGCGCGGACGACCGCAGGCGGTTCGCTCGCGAGGTCGAATGCGCGCAGCGGGTGCGCGGGGTGTACACGGCGAGTGTCGTCGACGCCGACCCCGGCGCCCCGGTGCCGTGGATGGCGCAGGAGTACGTGCCGGCGCCGTGCCGCGATCAGCCACATCGACGACGGCCCGGCCTCGCCCGGCTCCGCCGGAGCAGGGCCACGGGAACGGACGAGACCCGTGGCCCTGCCGGACGCCACGCCGCGGCTCACCGGCCTCCCGGGAGGCGGCGCGCCCGCGCGGGGCCGTCGGCTGGGCCTGCTCGGGGGCGCCTTGGCCGGGGCGGCCACGCTGACCGGGCTGCTGGTGCTCCGCCCGTGGGAGGGCTCGGGGGCGGCCGGGGCGGGCTCCCCCGACCTGCCGGTGCGCATTCTCGAGGTGGAGAGCGAACTGCTCGGGGTCTGCCCCGACGGCAAGGCGTCGTCCGCGGTTGTCGTCGCCACACCGCAGCCCACGGTGCCCCCGGGCCGGGCCTTCACCTCCGACGACCGCAATCTGTGCGTGGTCGTCTCCACCGCGCCCGGGATGACGGTGAACGGGTTCAGGAACGTCACGGCCTTCGAGGACGTGGAGGAAGGCGGGCGGCGCAGCTGGTCGGTGCGGGTCGCCTTCAAGGAGAAGGACGCGAAGGCATTCGCCGAACTGACGGGCAAGGTGGCGGTCCGCACCCGTCCCACCGACGCACTGGCGGTCGTCCAGGGCGACGACAGGCTGCTCGTGAGAGTCGGGATCGACGGTGCCATCACCGGTGGCGAGGCAACGATCGCCACACGGCTCAAGAAGAACCAGGCGGCCTTCCTCGCCAGCGCACTGGGGGCCCGGTGACCGGAGGCGCGGGGCCAGGCGCACGGGGGCGGTGAACGAGCAGCACCTGCGACAGCCTCATGCTCCCCCGCCTGGTCCGGTGCAATGCATCCGCGGAATTGCGGAGCCGAAGCGTGCGGAATGAGGAACTGGAGTCTTTTGCCGTCGCCCTCCATGGCGTTCCTCCCCCGACAGCCCTCAGGTTCAACGTAGATCACCGGAATCGAAACCGGTCGGCGCCCCGCACCCGGCGACGGGCATCGACGGCCGGACAACACGGTCACCTATGCGCGTGGATGTCGCGACATCGGACGGTGAAGCGGCTGAATGCCGCCCTTGCGAGTGATTCCACACTCAGTACCGAAGGCCAGGGCGCCCACCCGAGTGCGTATCCCCGCTTCGGGGGCCCGTTACAGGGAACTCGGAACAGGGCAAGGAAAACAGAGATCAAGAGACGCGCCCGTGCAACAGGTCGCGCAGTCGAATCTCACATCTCCGAAGTGCCTCTCGAAAGGTTGCATCGTGCGCGCATTGACCTGGCAAGGTAAACGGGACGTACGGGTGGAGACCGTCCCGGATCCGCGAATCCAGGAGCCGACGGACATCATCGTCCGGATCACTTCCACCGGTATCTGCGGATCGGACCTGCATCTGTACGAGGTCCTGGGGCCCTATCTGGACCCGGGAGACATCCTCGGTCACGAGCCCATGGGGATCGTGGAGGAGGTCGGAGCCGATGTGACCTCGCTCGCCCCGGGGGACCGAGTCGTCATCCCCTTCAACGTCTCATGCGGGCACTGCTACATGTGCGACCGGGGGCTGCACTCCCAATGCGAAACCACACAGGTCCGCGAGCACGGCACAGGCGCATCGCTCTTCGGCTACACGAAGCTGTACGGCCAGGTACCCGGCGGCCAGGCGGAGTTGTTGCGCGTTCCTTTCGGAGACAGCCTGCCGATCAAGGTTCCGCACGGGCCGGCGGACGACCGGTTCGTCTATCTCTCCGACGTGCTGCCGACCGCTTGGCAGGCTGTGGAGTATGCCGCGATCCCACCGGGCGGAAGCGTGACTGTCCTGGGGCTCGGGCCCATCGGCGCGATGGCGGCGAGGATCGCCCGGCACCGGGGCGCCGAGCTGGTGGTGGGCGTCGACCTCGTCCCCGAACGCCTGTCCCGCGCCGCCGCTGACGGAGTGACCTGTCTCGATCTGCGTCGGCACGGCAAGAACATCGGCGACGCCATCCGCGATCTCACCCATGGCCGGGGCACCGACGCGGTCATCGACGCCGTCGGCATGGAGGCACACGGCGCCCCCGTCGCGAAGGCCGCCCACGGGGCTGTGGGACTACTGCCCGACGCCTTGGGGCAACGACTCATGGAAACGGCGGGAGTCGACCGCCTGACGGCATTCCGGGCTGCCATCGACGTCGTACGCAGGGGCGGCACGATCTCGGTCTCCGGCGTGTACGGCGGAGCGGCCGACCCCCTGCCGATGCTCACCATGTTCGACAAGCAGATTCAGCTTCGAATGGGACAGGCCAACGTCAAGCACTGGGTCGACGACATCCTCCCGCTGCTCACCGACGGGGACCCGCTCGGCGTGGACGACTTCGCGACGCACAGGCTCCCGCTCGAGGAAGGACCGCAGGCCTACAAGACCTTCCAGGACAAGCAGGATGGAATGATCAAAACGCTGCTGGTGCCCTGACGGCCCGGAAAGCCGGCGGAGGAGCTGAGGGCGGTGACCGGGTATCGCCCGCGACCCGGCCCGCGCCGTGCCAGATGGCCGAGGCGCCGCGGCGGGAGACCGGTTCCCACCAGGTCTTTGACCGCTGGCGGATCACTTCACTGACCAGTGCGAGCTCGCTCCGGCCCGGGGTCGCGAGCGTCGAGACAACGCTCGCGAACCCGGCCGCCTGTCGCCCGAACACCCATGCTGTCTCCGGGCCGGCCTCGCCCTATTCGCCTCCACGTACTGGAACCTCACCATGGACCACACGAAAGCACCCGTTCTGGACGCACTGCGCGCCTACCAGGCACAAGACCAGCTGCCCTTCACGCCGCCCGGCCACAAACAGGGGCGTGGAGCTGATCCTCGGGTCCGAGCCGTACTGGGAGACTCACTCTTCGACGCAGACATGCTTGCGGTGTCGGGCCTGGACGACCGTACGCAGTCACAGAAGGTTCTGGAGCGGGCGGAAGAGCTGATGGCCGACGCCGTCGGCGCCGAGCACACGTTCTTCTCCACGTGCGGCAGTTCGCTCTCCGTCAAGGCTGCGATGCTGTCCGTCGCCGGCCCGCACGAAAAACTCCTGGTCGGGCGCGACGCACATAAATCAGTCATCTCCGGCCTGATCCTCGCCGGCATCCGCCCGGTGTGGGTCGACCCCCAGTGGGACCCTGACCGGCATCTCGCCCACCCGCCGGCCCCCGAGGCCTTCCGGGCGGCCCTCGAACAGCATCCGGATGCCCGGGGCGCATTGGTCACCAGCCCCACCCCTTACGGAACCTGCGCGGACATCAGAGCGATCGCGACCCTGTGCCACGAACGCGGGCTGCCATTGATCGTGGACGAAGCGTGGGGTGCTCACCTGCCCTTTCACCCCGAGCTGCCCACCTGGGCCATGGATGCGGGTGCGGATATCTGCGTCACATCAGTCCACAAAATGGGCTCGGGGCTCGAGCAGGGATCCGTGTTTCACCTGCAGGGCGACTTGGTCACCGCCCCGACGCTCGCTTCCCGCGCCGACCTGCTGGATACGACCAGCCCCTCGGTTCTCGTCTTCGCGGCCCTCGACGGCTGGCGCCGCCAGATGGTGGAAGGCGGCCACGAGCTTCTGGACGGAGCGCTCCGCAGGGCTCGCCGCGTACGGGCTGCCATCGAAGGCATCGACGGCCTGCACGTCAACGATCGGGAGGACTTCTGCGGACCCGGGCGCGCCTTCGACCTGGACCCCTTGCAAGTCTTCATCGACCTGAGCGGAGTCAGGTTCAGCGGATACGACGCCGCGGACTGGCTGCGCCGAAACCATCGCATCAACCTGCACACGTCCGACCACCGGCGCGTCAATGCCACGCTCACCCACGCCGACGACGACACGACCATCACCCGGCTCCTGAACGGCCTGCGTGACCTCGTAGCCAGAGCCGACGAGCTGCCACCAGCCCCGACCATCCGTATCCCGGCCCCCGGTGACCTCCGTCTCCGTCAGGCGACACTGCCGCGCGACGCCTTCTTCGGCGACGTCGAGCAGGTCCCCGCGGACCAGGCGGTCGGCCGGGTCTGCGCGGAGATGCTCACGCCCTACCCTCCGGGGATCCCAGCCGCCGTACCCGGCGAACTGCTCGACCAAGCCGCGGTCGATTACCTGCGGACCGGCGCCGACGGAGGGATGCTCATTCCCGACGCCGCCGACAGCACGATCGGCACGATTCGCGTGTCCGTGCACGACGTCGACGCGGACTGACCCGCCCAGGTCGGGCAGCGCGGGAGGGGCAACTGCTCTCCGCACGCTCACAAGGCAGGCCCGCCGCTCCCGCTGGGGGCATGGCTGAGGTCCACCACGCACATGAGGTTTCCCTCGGTGTCGGCAAGGACGACGAAGTCGGGTTCAGGCGGGTAGAGGTCCCAATCGACAACTCGAGCCCCGAGGCCGACCAGGCGAGCCACCTCCTTGCGCTGTTCATCGACCGTATCCGTGAAGAGATCGAGGTGGAGGCGCGGACGGGGCTCGGCCGGCGAACTGCTGGACATCAGGCCGAGGGCCCGGCCGGAGCCGTCTCGATAGCTGAGGGTGCGCCATGTACTGCTCTGCCACTCCGATGTGGCGACCAGATTCAGCGCCGCAGTCCAGAAGGCCGTGGCGCGGGGGAGGTCGCTCACGCCCAGGACAGGAAATCCGAGTCTCAGCATGAGGGAATCCCAGGGGCCTTCCCCTCGGACAGGGGAGTCGGGTGCGTTGACGGGTGCGCGGCTTCAGTGCTGGACGTCTCGGGGCGGGAGCCAACTCTGCTGGTGCCCCACGTGGCGTCGCCGCCAGCCCGTTCGGTTGCGTCGTTGTGACTCCGCAGCGCACTTCGGGGCGTGGCGCACCGGTTCGCCCCACTGGTCCCGAGGCACATCAGGATGCCGGGTAACGCCGGTCGGCGAGGAGGCGGGCCATATGGGTGGCGTTGGCCGCGAGTGCCGCAGTCGTCGAAGCGACAGCGCTGGGCGTCTCGTCCAGGTCCTGGTAGTCGGTGCCATGCATGGCTTCACCGACCCAGTACGTGACCGCTCCGGGTGCCAGGGAGAAACCCACATCGTTCAGCCCCTGGAAGACGTCGGCGCTCACCTTGTGCGCGCCGTCCTCGTTGCCGACGACGGCCACTGCGGCGACCTTGCCGTAGGTGTGGGGGCGCCCTTGGTCGTCAGTCTCGGAGGATTCGGCGTTCAGCCGCTCCAGGACCCGCTGGCAGATGCTGGAGGGATGTCCGAGCCAGATGGGGGTGGCGATCACAAGGATGTCTGCCGCGATGATCTTCTCCCGCAGGGCGGGCCACGCGTCCCCGCTGCCCATGTCCACACCGATCCCCGGACGCACGTCGTGGTCGGCGACCCTGATGATCTCGCCTGATACGTCATGCCGCGCGAACTGCGCCATGACCTGCTCGGCGAGATGGTGGCTGCTCGAAGGGGCGGGCGAAGCGTTCAATGTGCAGACCAAGGCGACGGCGCGCATGAGGATTCTCCGTAACTGTGGGGGCAGGGGGTGGCCCGGCGGACGGGGCGTGGCGCATGGCTGCGGGGAGCCGGCGCCTCCTCACCTCAGGGGAGCGGCGTGCCGCCTGTGGCGTTCATGATCTCGCCGGTGATGAACGAGGCGTGCATGGACGCCAGGAAGACATAGGCGGGCGCCATTTCGGCCGGCTGTGCGGGGCGGCCCAGGGGGCTCTGCTTGCCGAACTCGGCGGTGTCCGGCAGCGTCGCCGGGATGAGAGGTGTCCAGACGGGGCCAGGAGCGACGGCGTTGACGCGGATGCCATCAGCGGCCAGCATCTGGGCGAGACCCTGGGTGAAGGTGACGATCGCCCCCTTGGTCATCGCGTAGTCGAGCAGATGGGGACTCGGCTTGTACGCCTGAACCGAGGTGGTGTTGATGATCGACCCGCCGGCCGGAATGTGCGGGAGGGCGGACTTGCACAGCCAGAACATCCCGTAGAGGTTGGTGCGCACCACCCGGTCGAACTGCTCGGTGGAGATGGCGGAGATCCCGTCGGGTTGCGACATCTGGTAGGCCGCGTTGTTCACCAGGACATCGATGCCACCGAACTCGGAGACCGCGCGATCCACGAGCGTGCTGCACTGTGTCTCGTCCCGAATGTCACACACGACGGGTACCGCACGCCGGCCCGCGTCCTCCACCAGGCGGACGGTCTCCTGGGCCTCTGTCTCCTCCTCGGGGAGGCAGGTGAGAACGACGTCCGCTCCCTCGCGTGCGAAGGCCAGCGCGACCGCGCGCCCGATACCCGAATCACCGCCGGTGATTACCGTCCGTCGCCCCTTGAGGAGACCCGAACCCCGATAGGACTCCTCGCCGTGGTCGGGCGGGGGATCCATCGGGCCGGTCCACCCCGGATGCGCCTGGTCCTGCTGAGGAAAGTCGGGGCGAGGATGCAGCTCGTTGGGGTCCTGCGGTTGTTCACTCTTCATCAATTTGTCCCTTCTCTGGAGAGCTGGTGCGAATGTCTCCTGATGGCAGATCGGGCATCTTAAAGCCGGCCGGACGAGGCACCTCGGCCCGCGGATCCCACCCGTACCGGTGGCCCCCGCTCAGCCGATCTTTCGGCCGGCCAGTGGCGCGGTGTCCTCGCCTGCGCCCGTGCGGACGCCGCGCAAGAAGGAGTTCAGCGCGTCATCCGCCGTTCGTGTGGGCTGCCACCCCAGTACGTCGTGGGCACGGCCCGAGTTCAGCACGGGGAGCCTCAGCACCGCGTCGAACAGGTGCGGCGAGGCGGGCACGGCATGAGCCCGCCATGCGGCCGCCAGCGCGGCACGCACCAACACCCTCGGCATTCGTACGATCCGGGCGCCGAACAGCTCCGACAGTCTGTGCGCGTCAATGACCGGCTCCGCAGCCAGGTTGAACGGGCCGTGCGCGTCGCCGAGTACGGCCAACCGGTAGGCATCGGCGGCGTCGTCGGTGTGGAGCACCTGGAAACGCAGCCCCGCCAGGTCGGGCACGAAGGGCAGCAGATCGGGCCGCAGGAGGGGGCCTGGGGCGTAGCGGCCGGCAAAGATCCGCCGCTGTTCGGGGGCAGCGGCCTCCTTGAAGAGAAATCCTGGCCGCATTCGGACCACCCGAACCTCGGGGTTCCGCAGCTCGAACGTGTCGAGGACCCGTTCCAGGTAGGACTTCTCCCGGCAGTAGGCCGCATCCGGCCAGCCGTGCGTGGGCCACTCCTCGTCCACGCCGGGATCGTCCTTCGGGCCCGGGGAGTAGGCACCCACGGAAGAGGCGTGCACGAGCGCGGGTACGCCGTTCCGTGCTGTGGCTTCGAAGACGCGCTGGGAACCCAGCACGTTGCTCTGCCAGGTCACGACAGGATCGTGAGTGGGCTGGAAACGCCATGCCAGATGGATGACGGCATCCGCGCCGCTCAGCAGACCGTCGAGCCGTCCCTCGCTGTCGGCCCGGGACAGATCGACGGCTCCCCACTCCACCTTCGGGAGCTCCAGCGCGGGCTTTCTCCGGGCCAGCCCCAGGACCGATCCGATGCCCGGGTCCGCAGCGAGCGCGCGAACCACGCTGGTTCCGACGTTGCCGGTGGCACCCGTGACGACAATCCGCTTGCCCGGGTGTCGACTGCTGTTCTCCACGAGGAGCTGCCTTCTTTCGTCGCTGTGCGGATCTCAGGGGGCAGGCAGATTTCTGATCAGGCCCTCGCCCCCTGCCGAAAGGGCCGGCACGCCTTCGGGCTCATCTCCGCGGCGGGCGGCGGGCGGCGGGCGGCGGGCGGCGAGGGAGTCCGTCTCCAGCGGAACACAGTCGACGAGCAGCGGCATCCGATCGTCCACCCAGCGCTTGTCGTCGGTCCGGCACCCAGGGAGCACGACAGCCAGATCGCGAAAGTGCGGGCCCGGGGAGCTGTCCACCGGACCGTCTCGCCTCTCCGGGTCGGTGAGTACGCGCACAGCCCGCTCCGCCCAGCCGCCGAAAATTTTCCGCCAAGCCTCCCGGGTTCCCGCCACCCCTTTCGCGAAACGCGGAAAGTCCCGTCGGCGGGACACGACCAGCTCCTTTGCGATGATGAAACCATGAGGAACAGCGCTCTCATCGTCATCGACATGATCAATTCATACGACCATCCCGACGCGGACCTGCTCGTTCCAGCCGTGCGCACGGTGCTCCCTCACGTGACACGCCTGATCGCCCAGGCCCGTTCCGAGGACGTTCCGGTCATCTACGCGAACGACAATTTCGGAGAATGGCGATCCCATCACGGAGAGATCATCGAGAAGGCTCTCGCGGGGGGTGAAGCGGAGCTGGTCGAACCCATTCTGCCGGACGACGCGTCTCTTTTCGTCATCAAGGCCCGGCACTCGATTTTCTACGAGACACCGCTCAGTTACCTGCTTTCCCAGCTGGATGTCGATCATGTCGTGCTCTGTGGCCAGGTGACGGAACAATGTGTGCTGTACTCAGCCCTCGATGCTCATATCCGGCATCTGCGTGTCACAATCCCCAAGGATGCTGTAGCGCACATTCACAGCGACCTGGCCGACGCAGCCATCCGCATGATGGAACGCAATATGGGGGCCGAAATCATCAGTGCCCCCGACGAGGTCACCTTCTGACATCTTCTGACATCACGACCCGATGTGGCGAAGCCGGTAGGCCACCGGATTTCCCTCCGCGGCTGCGGCTCTGGTCCAGTGATGGCCGCTGGAGCAGACGAGGCGGAAGATCTCGGAGATGTGCACGGCATCGCCCGGCCGTGCGAGTCTCGCCCTCCTCCACCACGCCGACGATCAGCGGTCGCCCGGCGTCGTCGTACGCCGTGGTCAGCATGTCGATATGCGGAGCGTTGATGTCTGCGCCGAAGGAGGCCTCGCAGTGGTCGCCCTGCCAGCGCCGTAACTCCTTCGTGGTCCCCCGTCACGATCAATGACGACCCATCGCGCAACTTCGCGATGGTCACGGCAACCGCCGCCACATGGTCCAGCGGAGGGCCCAGGAGCGCCCCTGTGACCGGGTCCCACAGGTGCAGCCCGTTGACCCCTGTGCCGACCGACAGAGCCCGCCCACCGTCCCTCACTTCGCCGGCAATGGCTGGTCCGTGATCGCGCCTGGGGACGGACGTCTTGAGGCGACACGGCCGAGGGGTGGGGCCCATGAGGGACAGGTGACGCCATGCCTGGCCGGCGCTACCAGGCGCCCCGCATGCCCCCTACAAGAGGTCAGCTTCCTGACGGACCGTCGAACTCATGGGGGACACCAGGGAAGTACCGTGTGCGGCCGGGTGCGGCCGGACAGAATCACCCGAAGCACTCATTGAAATGGACGACGGGCAGCATCAGTGCGACGAATGCCTCGGAGCGGCTGTTGCCCGCGGATCCATGGACGACGCGCTGCCGATTGCGGACGACAACATCACCCAGCCCCTCGGCGAACCCGACGAAACCCACCACCGCAGCCGCACCGTCGCCTGACGTGCTCGCACCCTCGCCTGAACGACGCAGAGGTCCGGGTCGGCCCTGTTCTCGTCATCCGTTCAGCACGTTGTACATCCGCCGGCCGGACCGAAAGTGCGGGTGCCCAAGACCCAGCCCCCTCCCCGGCCCGGACGGGCAGTCCGTCGTCGTCCTGGCCGAGGTGAGAAGGGGTCCGCGGATCAGCCCACCAGATCCGGCGCGCGCAGCATTTCGGCCGGGATTCCCCAGGCGTCGACGAGGTCGACGGCGAGGGGCCGGACCTTGCGGCAGAGGTCGTTCACCTCGCGGCTGATCGCCTTGGAACGCTGGACGGTCAGCCGGCCGTGCTCCATGAACCACGCCCGGTCGGCCTCGATCGTCGACAGGGCGAACAGATCGCACAGCAAGCCGAGCGCGACCTTGTTTCCGCTCTCGGGCACCGCGCGGACCTTGGCCACGAACGCCTCCAGCACCAGCCGCTCGACGTGGGCGTGGGCCACCGCGATGACGTGGTCCTGCACCTGCGAGAAGACGACGCCGGGATCGCGTTTCTGGTCGATCCCACGCTTGAGCCGGCGCGCCACGCCGGCGAGCATGTGCTCCTCGCGGTACCGGAGCATGGCGAGATGGTATTCCGAGTCGAGCAGCCCGGCTTCCTGGTCCCACTCGTCGCCGCCGGGCAGCAGGTCACGTACCCGTTCGAGCATCTTGTGGACCGAGGTCTTCTCGATGACCGTCTCGACGGCGAGGTTGGTGACGTAGCGGACCATCCCGAGCTGGTCCAGGTCCTCGAACTCGCTCGCGTAGTGGGTGAGCAGGCCCTTCGCCACAAGCTGCAGCAGGACGTGGTTGTCACCCTCGAAGGTGGTGAAGATGTCGCTGTCGGCCTTGAGGGCGGCGAACCGGTTGACGGCGAGATAGCCTGCGCCGCCGCACGCCTCGCGGCACTCCTGGACGACCTTGGTGGCGTGCCAGGTAGCGAGCGCCTTGGTGCCGGCGGCCCGCGACTCCAGCCGGCGCCGCGCCTGCGGGTCGTCCGCGATGCCGGAGAAGACGTCGTGCAGTTGCGTGCGCACGACGTCCTGCGCGAAGTGCAACGCGTACGTACGCGCGATGAGGGGCAGCAGACGGCGCTGATGCAGTCCGTAGTCAAGGAGCAGCTGCTCCTCCGTATCCGAGGCCGCCTCGAACTGCCGTCGCCGCACGGCGTACTTCGTCGCGATCACGAGGGCGACCTTCGCGGCGTTGACCCCGGCGCCGCCCACACTGACCCGGCCCTGCACCAGCGTGCCCAGCATGGTGAAGAAGCGGCGGTCGGGGTTCTCGATCGAGCTCTCGTAGACGCCTTCGGCGGTGACGTCGGCGAACCGGTTCAGCAGCGCCTCGCGCGGCACCCGCACGCCGTCGAACCAGATGCGGCCGTTGTCCACGCCGTTCAGGCCCATCTTGCGGCCGTCGTCCTCGATCCGGACTCCGGGCGCCGGCTCGCCGCCCACCCGGACCGGCACGACGAACGCGTGCACACCCTCTGACGTCCCGCCCACCTCCAGCTGGGCGAAGACGACCGCCAGCTCGGCGTGCCGTGCCGCGTTGCCGATGTAGTCCTTGCGCGCATGGTCGCCGTCGGTGGTGATGACGAACTCCTGGCCCTCGGCGTCGTACCTCGCGACGGTACCGAGCGCCTGGACATTGGATCCGTGCCCGGTCTCCGTCATCGCGAAGCACCCCATCAGCTTCCCGGTGATCAGGTCCGGCAGATAGGCGTCGTGGTGGCGTGCTGTGCCCAGGTGCAGGATCGCGCCCCCGAAGAGCCCGAACTGCACACCGACCTTGACCAGCACCGACAGGTCACCGAAGGCGAGCGTCTCGAACGCGGCGATCGAGGCTCCGATGTCGCCACCCCCGCCGTACTCGCTCGGGAATCCCATGCCGGTCTGGCCCGTCGCGGCCATACCGACCACCAACTCGCGCACCCGCTCGCGAAACGCGTCGACGCCGAGCTCGTCGGCCTCCTCGAGAACGGAGGCATACCGCACCAGGTTGGACCGGACGAGGTCGCGGATCCCCGCGTACTCGCCGTCGAGCACCTCGGTGAGTGCCCGGACGTCGACCTCGGGCTGCACGTACCCGCTCTCGGCAGTGGATGTGTTGTCAGTAGCCATGCCAGTTCGCTACCCTGCCCGGCGACGATCAAGCGGTCGGGCGTGGCCCTCGGAGCCGTACGAGGCAAGCGTTCACGTCACCACCGTCCTCGACATCGCTGCCGTCCTCGATCGGACGGGGCCGGACCTCACGGAGACGCCGACCGGGTCCGGGGAACCAAGCGCTCGGGGCCGCACGTCTCCCGTGCATGCTGACCATCCTGGGGATTCTCTTCGCCGTCGCGCCCGCCGTTGTCTGGCTGACGATCACCCGCACTCGCTTCATCGGCTTCGCGGTCGGCGGCGCGCTGCTCACCGGAGGCGGTCTGCTGGTCAGTGTCCAGCAGAGCTGGATCGGCGCTCCCAGACCCGACGCCCATCTCGTGTTCACGGTCCTGGCGCCTGTGCTCATCGCGTGCGGTGCGGGACTGGAAGGCCGGCACGAGGACTCCCCTCCCCCGGAATGGATTCCCCGCCGCAACGGAGCGATCGGCTTCCTGGGGACGCAGTTCGCCCTCACCCTAGTGGTCGGCCTCCTGTACGCCCTGATGATCAGCGAAGGCTCGGACGCCCCGTCGTCCAAGGCCCTCCCCGCATTGCCGCCAGGCATCACCCTGGTCGACGAAGGCACCAGCTGCGGTTCCGGCGGCTGCTCGCGCGTCGCGACGGTCACCAGCGAGGACGGCCTGTCCCACCCGGAGATCATCCGCGAACTGGGCCTCCAGCAGGAGACCTGCCGCTCCAGCGGCTGGCTGCTCGACTGGCGTGACGTGTGCGTCGGAGCCAGGGACGGCGGCAGGAACGTCACCGTCTACGCCAGCTGGGGATACTGAAGGAGCACATCGCGTCCTCCGGCCACAGCGTGTTCCGCGTCGCCATCGCGACGATCCTGAGCATCGGTGCTGTCCGTCCAGCCGAGGTGTCGGGCTCAGGGCACAGGGTTCAAGGGTCTCCGCCCGGCCGGCCGGCCTCCTCACGCCGTGGCCGTATTGAGAGGTTCGCTAACATTAAGCCATGGCAAAGAGGCATGTGGTCGCCGTTCTGGCTTTCGACGGCATGGCGCCCTTCGAGCTGGGCGTGGTGGTGGAAGTCTTCGGTTTGTCCCGACCGGAACTGGGCGATGTGCCCTGGTACGAGCTTCGGGTGTGCGCCGAGGAACCCGGCCGGGATCTCCAGGCGGTCGGCGGGTTCACGCTGCGCGCGGAATGCGACCTGGACGCGCTGGCCGAGGCGGACACGGTGATCGTGCCCGGGGTGGCGGAGACCGGAACGGAGGTCTCACAGGCCCTGGTGGACGCTCTGCTGCGCGCCCACGCCCGGGGGGCTCGCCTGGTGTCCATCTGCTCGGGAGCATTCGCGCTGGCGGCGACCGGCCTGCTGGAGGGCCGGCGCGCAACGACGCACTGGCGCTACGCCCGCGCCCTTGCCGAGCGCCATCCCGGGATCGAGGTCGACCCCGACGTGCTGTACGTCGACACCGGCGACGTCCTCACCAGCGCGGGCAGCGCCGCCGGCATCGACCTGTGCCTCTACCTGGTCCGGGCCGATCACGGTGCCGCTGTCGCCAACGCGGTGGCACGACGCTTCGTCGTCCCCCCGCACCGCGAGGGCGGGCAGGCACAGTTCATCGAGGCGGCGGTGGGAGACATCGATCAGGAGGACGACGGCGTCACGCGCAGCATGAACTGGGCGCTGCGCCATCTGCACACGCCGTTGTCCGTGCCTGCCCTGGCCGGTGCGGCGTACATGTCGGAGCGCTCGTTCGCGAGGCACTTCACCCGCCGCAACGGTGTGAGTCCCATGCGCTGGGTCATCACCCAGCGGGTGGCCGCCAGCCTGCCCCTGCTGGAGTCCGGCGAGGGCACCGTGGACGAGGTCGCCGCCGCGGTCGGCTTCGACAGCGCGGCGACGTACCGGCACCACTTCGGCCGGCAGATGCGGACGACACCGATGGCCTACCGAAGAACGTTCACCCATGCCGCGGCGTGCGGATGAGGCCCTCGGACGGGCTGGCGGAATCTTGGTGCTCCATGGCATGCGTGCCACTCGTGGGACCGGTGCCAGGGCCGGAGGATGGAGTCGTCGCCGGCCGGGCACCCTGGCTCGGCCCTGGCGGCCCCGTTCCGACCCGACCATGACGAAAGAGGTACCCCCCGTGCCTGCCATCGATTCCGCCGAGATCACCAGTGCCGTCCTGGGCGTGCCCGCCGCCGCGCCGGCCGAGGCCGCCGCTCATTACGCTGCCCGTCTCGCGTTCGAAGCGGATGTTTCCGACGTCCATGCCGATCTGGAGTCCGGCGCACCCGGAATCGTGGTGGTCGACACCCGCAGCAGTGCCGGCTGGGACCAGGGCCACATCCCCGGCGCCCTCCACATCCCGAGCGCACGGATCGCCGACCTGGCGCCGCGGCTCATCGACCCGGCCCTGACCGTGGTCACCTACTGCTGGGGCCCGGGCTGCAACGGCGCGACCCGCGCGGCGCTGGCCTTCGCCCGCCTCGGCTACCGGGTCAAGGAAATGCTCGGCGGCTTCGAGTACTGGGCGCGCGAGGGCTTCGCCTACGAATCCGCCACCGGAGCCGAGCAGCGCCCTGTCGACGACCTCACCGCCCCGCGTTCGGGCATCTCCTGCGCATGCTGAAGGACACCGGGCGGCCGGACGGCCGGATCCGTCCGGCCGCTTCGGCCGACCTGCCGGCGATCGCCCGCCTGTGCGCCGACCACGCTGACTTCGAACGGGCCGAACCCGTGCCGCCCGATCTCGCCGCCCGTCTGGAGCCCGTGCTGTTCTCGGCAAGTCCCAGGGCGTGGTGCCTCGTCGCCGAAAGCAGGGGCGAGTTGATCGGTTACGCCACCTTCTCCCTGGAGTTCTCCACCTGGCAGGCAACCGACTACGCCCACCTGGACTGCTTGTTCGTCACCGAAACGCACCGAGGAGGAGGGTGGGGGCGCGCTCTCATCAGTGCTGTGAAGGACGCGGCAGCGTCCCACGGCGCCGCGGCCCTCCAGTGGCAGACACCGGACTGGAACGCCGATGCCATCCGCTTCTATCACCGCGTGGGGGCCCAAGCCCGGTCCAAGGTCAGGTTCTCACTCCCCGTCCACGCTGCGGACGGCTGAACGCTGGACCGGAGTCGCTGCCCGTGAAACCAGCGAGAGCCGGTCAGCGCAGACGGCTATCGCAGTCACCCGCCTGCTGATCGGGGGCGCCAGCTCTCTCCGCGGTCCGTCACTTGGAGCGTCTCGAACAGCTCGCGATAGTGGGCTGGGGAACTGGGGCGAGATGGCCGGTGTGGGTCGGCACCGGGGGCGCCGGACGCGGGAACGGGCTCGGCTACCGGCCGCGCTGGAGGCACAGGCCCCGTTCATCCTCCTTTCCCGCCGCGATGACCGCGCCCCGGCGGCCCCCGGACGTCGATGAGCCGGCCTCGACTCGATGAGGAGCAACGGTCAAGACCTGTGGACCGGCGACCCGGCGGGGTAGAAACGCAGCGGGGAGATTCGGCTTGAGTCTCCCGTGGGGGGAGACGCGAGAGTGCAGGCATGGACGGCGACACGCTCTTCACGATCGGGGCCCTGGCCCGGCGGACCGGGCTGACGGTCAAGACCATCCGGTTCTACTCCGACACCGGAATCGTGCCGCCGACAGACCGCAGCCCGGCTGGCTACCGGCTCTATGACATCGGCGCGCTCGCGCGTCTGGACCTGGTGCGCACCCTGCGTGACCTGGGGCTCGACCTGGCCGCCATCCGGCGGGTACTGGACCGGGAGGTCTCGGTGCCCGAGGTCGCGGCCGCACACGCCGATGCGCTGGAGGTGCAGATCCGCACCCTGAGACTGCGGCGCGCCGTGCTGCGCGCGGTAGCCAAACGTGGTTCCACCCCCGAGGAAATGGACCTCATGCACAAGCTCGCCAAGCTCTCCGACCACGAACGCCGACGCCTCATCACCGACTTCATCGACGACACCTTCGGCGGGCTCGACGCCAACGCCGACTTCGTCGACATGATGCGCTCGGCCATGCCCGAACTGCCGGACGACCCAGAACCCGACCAGGTCGACGCCTGGGTGGAGCTCGCCGAGCTCACCCAGGATCCCGACTTCCGCGCCGCCGTCCGCCGCATGGCCGAGTACCAGGCAGCCGAGCGCGCCCGAGGCGACAGCACCGGCCTGCACCACGACCTCACCGAAACCGTCCGCGACACCATCGGTCGCGCCCTCGATGCCGGTATTGCTCCGGCCTCAGCCGAGGCCGCACCCACTGTCGACGCCCTTACCGCCCGCTATGCGCAGACCTTCGGCCGCGCCGACGACGCCGACTTGCGCCACTGGCTGCTGACACGACTGGAGATCGCCGCCGATCCCCGCACGGAACGCTACTGGCACCTGTTGGCCGTCATCAACGGCTGGCCCGTACCGCCCAGCCTGGCACCGGTGTTCACCTGGTTCACCGAAGCGTTGCGCGCTCGCGCCGGGCGGTAGCCTGGCCCTCGCGGCTCCAGTCACACCGCGAGGGTCTCGGGGCGCTCGACCGGGACGCCTTTCTCGAACATGGTGCCCACGCGGACCAGGGGCAGCAGGTGAGCACCGGTGGGCATCTCCACACCGGCAGCAAGGTACCCGTACGGGCCGGGACGCTGCGCAGCGCGCTGCGGTTTCGCATCGAGGCCGCTCTCGCCCGACGCCGCGGGGTGACAACGCGGCCGGTGCCGTCCCGCGGGACCGGTCGGTGCGACGGCCGGGAGGTGCCGCCTCGTAGGCTGAGGCCATGACTGAGATCACCCAGACTCCGACACCCCGCGACGCCTTCGAGCTGCTCATGGCCGGCAACCAGCGCTTCGTCGCGGGCACCCCCCAGCACCCGAACCAGAACGCCGCTCGCCGCACCGAGACCGCGCCCTCCCAGAAGCCGTTCGCCGTGATGTTCGGCTGCTCCGACTCCCGGCTGGCCGCCGAGATCATCTTCGATCGCGGCCTGGGCGACCTGTTCGTGGTACGCACCGCCGGGCATGTGACCGGGACCGAGGTCCTCGGCTCGATCGAGTTCGGGGTGAGCGTCCTGAACGCGCCCTTGGTCGTCGTCCTCGGCCACGACTCGTGCGGCGCGGTCGGCGCGGCCTCCTCCGCCCTGGAGAGCGGGCAGACGCCGGGCGGCTTCGTACGCGACATCGTCGAACGCGTCACTCCGAGCGTGCTGGCCGCCCGTGCCGCCGGACGCGAGAAGCCCGAAGAGATCCTTGCCGAGCACATCGAGCAGACCGTGGACCTGCTCCTGGAGCGCTCCCGCGTCCTGGCCGACGCAGTGGCTGCCGGCCGTCTCGCCGTGGTGGGGCTGTCCTACCGCCTGGCCGACGGCAGCGCCCAGCTCGTCGCCACCCGCGGCCTTGACGCGGCGGTCGCCGCCGCGTCCTGACCGGCTCACCGCGGCCGCTCACACGGAAGTGCGGGGCCCCGCAGCCCGGCGAAGCCGGTTGGCGATCGCCAGCCCCAGCCCTTCCTCCACCGGCAGGGAGGCGACGATGAGGTCGCACCCCTGCTGGTCGAGCTCGCGCAGGAACCCGTACAACCCGTGCGCGTAGGCGTCCAGCGCGCCGGGCAGGGCCACCACCGCGTGCGCCTGCACCTCGGCGCCGGCGAGCGAGGACGGGAGGAGCACGCCCACCTGCTGCCCCGCCTCCCGCGCGGTCTCGGCTTCGGCGACGACCTTCCCAGGCTCGACCAGGACGACCCGCGCACGCGGCGCGTAGTGCGACGGGTGCTGGCCCGGCACCCGGACACCGCTCGTGGACGGAACAGCGACCGGGTGTCCCAGCACCGCCTCGAGGTCCTCACGTGTCACCCCGCCGGGCCGCAGGATGCTCGGCACCTCGCCCGTGACGTCGACGATGGTCGACTCGACACCGACCTGGCAGGAACCGCCGTCCAGAATGAAGTCGACGGTGTTGCCGAGCTCCGCCCGGACATGGTCGGCCGTGGTGGGGCTGACCGAACCGAACAGATTGGCGGACGGGGCCGTGACGCCTCCGCCGAAGGCGGACAGCAGCGCACGAGCGACAGGGTGGTCGGGCACACGCACGGCCACCGTCTCCAGCCCACCCGTCGCCTCCAACGGCACCCGGTGCCCGCGCCGCAGGACCAGGGTCAGCGGCCCCGGCCAGAAGCGTTCGGCCAGCAGGCGCGCGGCAGCCGGCACCTCCGCGACCCAGTCGTCGAGCTGCCCCGCGGCAGCGATGTGGACGATCAGCGGGTGGGAGGGCGGACGGCCCTTGACCTGGAAGATCCGCGCGATCGCCGCGGGGTCCTCGGCGTTGGCGCCCAGACCGTAGACGGTCTCGGTCGGCAGGGCCACCAGGCCCCCGGCCCGCAGCACGCCCGCTGCCTGCTCGATGTCAGTGGCCATGGCTGTCACTCTCGTACTTCCCTCACCGTTCCGCTCTCCCGCGTCCATGGTTCCGCCGGCTCATGACGACGACACCACGCACGCCCTACAGCCCTCATGATGCCTCCCACCGGCGGATGGCCCGGTCACACCGGCCGGTCCCCCACCCGCGCAGGACCGCAGAGTTCGGGCCGAACGTGGTGCGGCCCCGGGTGCCGGGCAGGTGCCGGGGCCGTCGGCACGGCACGCCGAACGCCCGGCGTAAGGTTCGTCGCCGTACGCGGCGACGCCGCCGCCCGGGAGCGGCGCCCGGGATCAGCGCCCGCGCCTGTGGGGGCCGCGCTTCGGGTCAGCGACCGCTGGGACTCGTACGGGGCGAGGCACTCACCCGCGTGGAAGACCCCCCTTCTCTTCGAGCCAGCCGGCGAGGGCGTTCAGAGCGTCCGGAGCGATGCCGTGGCCGACCGGACCGACAGGCCGAAGGCACGGCGGGGACACCCCCGCGATCACATTGTTGAAGTTTCACGCATGTCTGATACGTTCGATGAACAGCTTGAAGGTTCAAGCTTTCATGTCCCCGACAGAGAGACCTGCGCTTATGTCTGCCGCCCTCCACACCACCGACTCCCCCACCGGCGCCGGCGCCGTCCAGTCACGGAGCACCTCGCTCCACGCGTACGACGGCGGCCTGCTCGTGCTGCGTCTGGCCCTCGGCCTGACCGTGGCCGCGCACGGGGCTCAGAAGCTGTTCGGCTGGTTCGGCGGTGGCGGGCTCAAGGGCACCGGCCAGTTCTTCGAGATGAGCGGCTACCCGGCGGGCGAGACGATGGCCCTGATCGCCGGAGCGAGCGAGACCCTCGGCGGGCTCGCCCTCGCGCTCGGGCTGCTCACACCCCTCGCCGGCGCCGCCGTCTTCGGCACCATGATCAACGCGCTGGCGGTGAAGTGGGGCGGCGGCTTCTTCGCCCCCGAGGGCGTCGAGTACGAGCTCCTGCTGGCAGCCGGTGCCGCGGGACTCGTCCTCACCGGCCCTGGCAGGCTCGCGGTGGACCGCTGCCTGCCCGGCCTGCGGGCACACCGTCTCGGCTACGGCGTGGCCGCCGTGGCGCTCGGCGCGGTGAGCGCGGGGCTCGTCCTGCTCATCCGCAACTGAGCGACTCCGGATCGCGCGGAGCACCGTCGGCCCGGCCGACGCTCACCCACCGCCCCGGCCGGGCCCTCAGCGTCCGGCCGGGGGCCGCTGCCGTCCACGGCCCGCTCGCCAGAGGTCGCGGAGCAGAGCGATCTCGGCCATGTGGTGGATGAATTCGAGGTTGGCCCCCGCCAGCACGGTGATGTACGGGTCGTCGGGGTCGGAACCGTACGGGTACTGCGAGAAGCCGACCGTGTCGAGCTGTGCGTCGGTGATGGCGCCGACGCCGGTGCGCCAGCGGTCGATCAGGGCCCAGAAGCGCTCCAGCGCCACGTCGGCGGAGGGAGAGAAGTCGACCAGCAGCTTCGGTTCGTGGCGGCGCTCGCCGAAGGTCCACTCCCACTGGCCCGCGAAGCAGGAGTGCAGGTGCCCCAGCCGCCACGCGATCGTGGTGATCGGCACCTCGTCGGGCTCCGGCTCGCCGATGTGGGCGAGGACCTGCTCGACACGCTCGACGCTCACGCTCCAGTCGTCGGCGATCTTGGCGACCGTCATACCCCCGGCCGCCTGCCGGGCGATCTCGGCGTACTCGTTCGCCGGGATGTCCGGGGCGCCCTTGTCGAGCACCCACTCCCCGGGCCCGTACGCCCTGGGCGTCGTCGCCTCGTCCCGGCGCCGGATCGACCAGGAACCGGCCGCCGGCTCCCAGAGGTACTCCTCGTCGCCGAGCCCTCTCAGCCTCACCTGGGCCATCTCCCTGGCCTGGTCGAACTGGTCGAGCAGCAAGCCCAGACGGTCGGTACGCGGGCCCTGGGTATCCATGCACGGCTCCTTCGTCATCCCGTCCCGCACCTCACCACGAACAGGCGGAAGTTAACGGCTCCGCGCACCGGGCGCGACCGAATTTCCCGGCCCGCAGAGGGGTGCGGCACCGGACGTACGCCACCGGCCCGGGGCCCGGCCGAACGTGCGCCCGCGCACTGTGCGCATGGGGCGAGCTCGCTCCACCGGCGCCCCGGGGGCACAGGAGGCTTACTGCCCGCTGATGTTGACCATCCAGGCGATACCGAACTTGTCCGTGCACATGCCGAACACATCGCCCCACATCTGCTTCTCCAGCGGGACGGAGACGTTGCCGCCCTGCGTCAGCTTGTCCCAGTAGCCGCGCAGTTCTTCCGCGTCGTCGCCGCTGAGGCTCACCGCGAAGTTGTTTCCGGGCTTGTGCTCAGCCCCCGGGGGGTTGTCCGCGCCCATCACCGTGAATCCGGAGGCCGTCTCGAGCGTGCCGTGCATGATCTTGTCGCTGTGCCCGGCGGGGGCTCCGCCCTGGTCGCCGTAGGTGTGCAGCGTGAGCTTGCCACCCAGAGCGCTCTTGTAGAACTCCAGGGCCTGCCGAGCGTCGCCGGAGAAGCTGAGGTAGGGGTTGAGCTGAGATGCCACAGTTTTCACCTTTCATGACGGTTTATCAGCGTCGGCAGCCTACGCTCGCCATGAGAGAGAACGGACAATCGAGAGTTCATGGTCGCTCGCCCGGCCGATGGGTGCGACCGACGCCCTCAGCCGATCACCCCCGGCGCCGCGATGCGCACGGGCCACGAGCCGACGTCGGCGCGCCGCGGGTAGCTGGGACGGGAGGGGCGGAGCCGGCCGGAATCGAACCGGCGTCCTCACGGTTCTGGAGACCGGCGCGACGACCTCTGCGCTACGGCTCCGCCCCCGGCCCACAATCGAGTCCCGGAGCCGGGGACGGGACCACGCGGTTGTCGAGGCGCCGCTGAAGCGCGTGGCACGTCGTCAGCCGAGGCGCCCCGCGATGGCGGCGACCACACCTCCGTCGACCAGCAGATCGGTACCGGACACGAACGAGGCGGCGGGACCGAGCAGGAACTCGGCGGCTGCCGCGATGTCCGCCGGGGCGCCGGCCCGCTTGGCGTTGGAGGCGTCGATCATCATGCGCATGGCCGCGCCACTGTCGCCGTCGAGCTCCGCCCGGCCCATCGGCGTGGAGATCACTCCGGGGCTGATCGAGTTGATACGGGCCCCTCTCGCGCCCCAGGCCGTGCTGGCGGCCCGCACGCGCAGCAGGTTGGCGTGCTTGGCGAAGCTGTAGGCGGCGCCGCTGTCGCTGAAGGCTGCCTCCGCGCAGATCGGCAGGGCCAGCAGGTCGTCGGCCGGGGTTTCGGCCAGCTGCCTGGCCTCCTCGGGCGGGGGTCCGGGCCGCATGTGGCCGGCCATGCTGGCGATGACGATCCCCGCCCCGCCCTCCGCCACGACCTGGCCGAACTCTTCGAGGACCAGGGCCACGCCCAGCAGATCGACGGCCAGGATCGCCGGCACGGGGGCCTGCACGGGCGACAGCCCTGCCGTGTGTACGACGGAGCGGACCTCGCCCAGCGAGGCCGCCGCCCCGGCCAGCGCGGCGACCGATGCGCGCGAGGTGACGTCCACCGGCCGGGCGGTCACGCGATAACCCTCCCCTTCGAGCTGGCCGGCGACGCTCTCGATGATCGCCTTGTCGTGGTCGGCGATGACCAGTTGGGCGCCCGGGCCGATACGGCGCGCGATCGCCTGGCCCATGCCCCCGACTCCGATGACGACGACCACCTGCTGTGTCATGTGTGCCCCTTCGCGCCGGACCCTGCCGAGTCCTGCTGATCTCCGTGGGCCGAGCAGCCCAACATGTGTCTGTTATACAACACACGTCGGGGAAGTAGGCTTGGGCGGGTGACCGCCAATCCTTCGCCGGACCGCCGTATCCGCCGCACCCGCGCGGCTCTGCACGCCGCGCTCCTCGCCCTGATCGCCGAACGGCCGCTGAGCCGCATCACGGTCTCCGACGTCAGCAAGCGGGCGGACATCAACAGGTCGACCTTCTACGAGCACTACGACGACGTCCCCGCGCTGGCCGCCGACGCGTGCACCGGAATCTTCGACGAACTCATCGCCGCCGCACCGGTGATGCTGCCCACCGACGATCCGGCCGAGCAGCGGCGGGGGCGCGACGAACTGGCCGCCCTGTTCGCCCACATCGCCGCTCACGCGGACCTCTACCGGGCCCTGCTGGGCCCCGACGGAAGCGCGCAGGTGATCACGCACCTGCACCGGCGGCTCACCGTCTCCATCCACATCAATCTCACCCGCCCCCACACCGGCACCCATGCCGACGACCCCGAGGCGGTCCCGCACGATCCGGCGGCGTCGTATCTGGCCGGCGCACTGCTCGGCACGGCATCCGACTGGCTGTACCACGGGTGCCCGGGCACGCCCCGGGAGCTCGTCGGCGCGCTCTGGACCGGACTCCCCCGGATGCCTTCCCCGCACCTGAGCCCCGGCCGGTAGGCGTTGCCGACGCCGGCGGAGTGCCGCCCGGTCCGGGGAAGGCCGCCCGCCCCGGACGGTCACGGCAGGAGCGCCTCGGCGAGCCGGCGCGGCCGTGCGGCGAACGGGCTGTGACCCCCCGGCAGGGTGCGTACGGTGAACGGGCTTGCGGGGAAGGCCTGATCGGCTTCCGCGATCATCAGGTCCTGCACGGCTGGCGTGAGCGCCCGGTCCTCCGCGCAGCGCAGGAAGGTGCGCGCGATCCGCCCCCAGCGCGCGGCGGTCACCGCGACCGGGGACATCGGGACGGCAACAGGCAGATCGGGGCTCAGCGCGGTGCGCCAGCGGTCGAAGCGGTCCGGGGGCACGTCGTGGTAGTAGGTCTGTCGCAGCTCCTGTACATAGGCGGGATCCGGTGAGAGCGGATCGATCCGCACGGCGCCCAGCGCCTCGGGGTCGCCGAGGGTGAGGTGCTGCCCCAGGGCGGTGGCGTTCTCGGGCGAGCCGAGATAGTCGGCGAACCGCGGCCGTCCGCCGGGCACGAAGGCGGACAGATAAACGATCCGGTCGACGAGTTCGGGCGCCAGCTCCGCCGCGAGGGACGCGGGACCACCGCCCGCGCTGTGCGCGACGAGCACGACCGTGCGGTAGCGGCGCACCTGACGCAGTGTGCTCACGACCGCCTCGGCGCACTCCTCCATGGTCACGGTGGCGAGCTGTGACTTCTCGGTCAGCAGGCCGGGCCGGCCCGGCTTCAGATAGCCGGTGGGCAAGGGCGCGTCGAAGCCGTGGCCCGGAAGATCGACGGCCACGCTCGCGGCGCCGGTTCCGGCCAGCGCGCGCTGAGTCGGTGCCCACTGCGCGGAGCTGTGCCAGGCGCCGTGCACGAGTACGAGGACGGTGCCGGTGTGAGTGGTGTCTGTCATTTCCCCATCCCAGGCGACGTCACCGACGTGGTCCATCGGAAGATCTGACAAGCTGTCGCCTGATACGTCTGAGATATGACTTGAGGTGGCAGCTCATGGAGGCACGGCATCTGCGGTACGCGGTCGCGCTCGCCGAGCACGCGCACTTCGGCCGGGCCGCCGGTGCGCTGGGGATCGCCCAGCCTCCCCTGTCCAAGCAGATCGCAGACCTCGAACGCGAGGTGGGGGCGCGACTGTTCGACCGCACGCACCGGGGGGTGTTCCCGACGGCCGCGGGCGAGGCGTTTCTGGCCCGGGCGCGCCGGGCGCTCGACGAGATCGCGGCTGCCGTGGTCGACGCGGGCCGGGCGGCACGCGGTGACACGGGACGCCTCCGGCTGGGCTTCATCGCCTCGGCTCTGCTCGAACCCCTGCCGGCCGTCCTGGGCAGGTTCGGCCGTGAGCGGCCCGACGTACGGCTGGAACTGCACGAGATGGCGACCAGTCGCAGCACGGCCGCGCTCGTCGCCGGTGAGCTGGACGTGGCCATCACCCTGGGCCCCCCACGCGGCGCGGGAGCCGAGCGCCTGGTATCCGTCCCGATCGGTCATGAACATCTGGTCGCCGTGGTGAGCACCGCCCACCCCTACGCGGGCCGGCCGTCGGTGGGTGTGGACCAGTTGCGGCAGCAACCTCTGATCGTGTCGGCCGGCGAGGACGAGCCGGCCGTCGTCGCAGGGCTGCGCGCCCTGCTGGGCAAGGACTCCCGCGCCCTCGGCGGCGCGACCTCCGCGAGGGACGTCCACACGATCATCGGCCTCGCCGCCTCCGGCGTGGGCGTGGGCCTGGGTCCCTCCCGCATGCTGGCGGCACCACGTCCGGGTACCTGGTTCTGCGAGGTGCTCCCCCGTACGCCCCTGCCCGACCTGGTCCTGTCGTTCGCCGCCCAGGACCGCTCCCCCGTGCTGGGCGCGTTCCTCGACACGATCCGCATGAACTGCCCCGATGTCGGCGCCACCCTCGACGACAGGCTCCGCCACCTGAAGAGCGACGGCATCCCGAAGCCGGGTCCGGGCTCCTGAAAGCTGTCCCCGAGGCGCGCGGAAGGCGTCCGCGGCACCGGCGGGCACCCCCAGGATCTGAACGGAACCAGGTCGCCCCGAGCCTTCCCGCGCACACAACTCGGCTGCCGGTCAACCGCGTTGCTTGCCTCTTTGCTACGGCGTGATCGCCGTCCGCATCCGGTCGCGGCTGCGAACGCGCGGACGCGGCAACGCCGTCGAGTCTTCCCGGGATGCCAGTCGCGGCAGGTTCTTTTCTACGATCACTCCACCCTTTTAATGAATCATCAGAAAGTTCCAGAGATTCGTACCGAACCTCTGGACAGCCCCTGCACGGCGTTCTACTGTCTCGGCCCATCGAGACATGTGTTTCGTCGCAGTAACACCGCAGCCCACCGGCGTTCCGTCGAACGCCCCGCCCCTCACGAGTCTTTCCACGTCTCTCCCCCCATGACCGGGCCACCCGCCCGATTCGAGGCGCTGTGCGACCGCCCTCACGGCGGTCGTCGCTCACGCACCGTGCAGCACCCCCGTCGTAAGGCGGGGAAACCGGCCGGGTCACCGACTCTGCCGCGACCGCAGCGGAAGGGAAGCGACATGAAGATCCGTACATTCATCGCCACGGCGTCCCTGGTGGCATCCGGAAGCCTGGTGGCCTTCTCCGGGTCGGCCCAGGCAGCTCTCTACACCACCTGTGTCGGTGACGGCGGGGCCGTGACCGTCAGCAACGACCTGGTCGTGCCGGCCGGGAAGTCCTGCACCCTCACCGGCACGAAGGTCAAGGGCACGGTGACGGTCGAGGCCGGAGCCGATCTCGTGGCCGCGGGCGCCACCGTCAACGGTGCGGTCACGGTCGAGGAGAACGGCTATCTCGACCTCACCGACAGCATCGTCAAGGGCACGCTGACCACCGAGTCCGCCTTCGGCACCCACCTGGAGAAGAGCACCCTCAAGGCGGTCGACGCCACCGAGGGATTCGTGTACGCCGTCGACTCCACGCTCGGCGGGAACGTCAGATCCGAGGCCGGGGAACTGTATGTCTCCGGCAGCACCCTCAGCGGTTCCCTGACCGGCGACCGCAACCAGTACAGCGATGTGTACGACTCCACCGTCAAGGGCGCGCTGACCGTCAACGGCAACACCCTCGGCGGAGTGTTCTGCGCCGGAGAGGTGTACGGCGCCGCCAAGTACACCGGCAATGCCGACAACCTCCAGATCGGCGGCGAGGGCCTGCTCGGATCGTGCGCGGGTGCCTCGTACTTCGGGGGTGATCTGGTCGTCACCGACAACACCGCGAACGCCGTGCTCGACAACGCCATCGTGCGTGGCGGCCTCACCGCGACCGGCAACAACCCCGTGCTGGTCGTCGGGGAGCTGGCGCGCATCCGTGGCGCGGTCACCGGAGAGACCGCCACCGCGGGGGTCTCGGCCGCCCGCTCGGCCGAGAAGGCCGCACCGCAGGACCGGGGTGCCGACCTCGCGGCGAAGGCCGCCGAGCGCACGGCCGCCGCCCGGGCCGACGCCGGCGAAGCGGGCAAGTCCCGCCTCTGACACCGGCCTTCAGGGGCACCCGGCTTCGGTGGACACACGCCCTCAGGGGCCGCCGGGCTTCAGGGGTGGCCCCGACGGGGCGGTCCACGGACCACATCCCGGCAGTACCGGTGAGTGATGGCGACCGCCCAGTCGCCGTGCCCCGCCCCTGCGCCGCACGCCCTCGCCTCCGTGCCTCACCGGAGCGCCCGCTTCCCGGCCTTCCCGGCGCGCGGCCCCGCCCCGCGCGCCCCGGTCCTTACCCCGTTCTCCTCATTCCCCAGGAGTGACCGTGAGCCATATCCGCAAGTCCTTCGACCGCAGGGACTTCCTGCGTGCCACCGCAGGCACCACCGTGGCCCTCGCCGCCGCCTCCGTCACCGGGGCCGCCGCCACCTCCGCCGCCGCCGCGCCGAGCAGTCTGTCCATCCCCAAGGACCGCATCGGCATCCAGCTCTACAGCATCCGCGACAAGGTCAGCTCGCTCGGCTTCGCAGTCGTCCTCGCCGAGCTGGCCCGGATCGGCTACAAGGAGATCGAGTTCGCCGGATACACCCAGTCCACCTCCATCCTGGGCCGGCAGATCACCCTCCCCGAGATCCGGACTCTGCTCGACGACAACGGGCTGCGCGCGGTCGGCAGCCACGTCGGCATCGGCAATCTGCGCAACAACCTCCAGGCCGAGCTGGACGCGGCCCAGATCCTCGGCATGCCGCACGTGGGCACCGCCAACGCGCCGTCGAACGTCAACACCGTGGCGGGCTACCGCGCCGCCGCCGACGAGTTCAACGTCTGGGGTGCGGCGGCGACCGCACGCGGCCTGAAGCTCTACCAGCACAACCACGCGGGCGAGTTCGCGTTCGCCACCGACCAGCCGTCCGTCCGGCTGTACGACGTGTTCCTCAAGAACACCGACCCGCGCCATGTCTATCTGGAGCTGGACATCTACTGGGCGTACGTCGGCCAGTACCGCTGGCCCGGATTCGACCCGGCCGCCTACGTCCGCAACCAGCCCTACCGCTACCCGCTGTTCCACATGAAGGACGGCGACGCCAACGCGGCGAACGCCAACGGCTTCGACATCGTCGAATTCGGCGCCGGAGACCTTCCGTACGAGCGGTTCGTCCGCGACATCGGGCCGCGCGCCTCGCATGTCGGCATCTGGGAGCAGGACACCGCGCCCAACACCCTGCCCAATCCCCCGGGTTCGCTCGCCGCGGCGCAGCGCAGCTTCACCGCGCTCGAGGGACTCCTCGGCTGAGAGAGCCACAGGGAGCCGCAGGGTTCGGCTCCCGCCGAAGTACACCGGGCGCCGCCGCCGCGCGCCAAGGCGCCCGGGTGTCCGCTCCTTACCGCCAGCGATCGAGGAGACGCATCACCGTGCAACGCACCCTGAGACGCTTGATCACAGGTGTCCTGCTCGTGTCACTGCCCGCGCTGGGCGGTGTGGCCGTCGCGCCCGCCGCCCAGGCGCACGAGGGCCACGAACACGCCCTGGACTGGTCGAACTACGAGAAGGTCACCCTCACCAAGGACACCGGCGAGCCGATCGACCTCGCCGTACTGCCCGACAGCCGGGTGCTGCACACCGCCCGCAACGGCGACGTGCGGCTCACCGACCCCGGCACCGGTGTCACGAAGGTCGTCAACCACGTCGATGTGTACCAGAACTCCGAGATGGGGTTGCAGACGGTCACACTCGACCCGGACTTCGCCACCAACAAGTGGGTCTACCTCTACTACTCGCCTCCGCTGAACACCCCCGCCGGCTCCGCGCCGCAGCAGCTGCCCGCCGGGCAGACGGACGCCTACTGGAAGCAGTGGGAGGGATACGACTCCCTGACCCGTTTCAAGTGGACGGGTGACAAGCTGGACCTCTCCACCGCCCAGGAGATCATCAGGGTCGACTCCAACCGGGGGCAGTGCTGCCACGTCGCCGGCGACGTCGATTTCGACGGCGAGGGGAACCTCTACCTCTCCACGGGTGGCAACACACCGGCGTCGGGACCGAACGTCAACGGCTACACGCCGATCAACGACGCGGCCGGCTACAACCCCGGTCTCGACGAGCGCCGGGGCGCGGGCAACACCAACGACCTGCGCGGCAAGATCCTGCGGATCGACGTGCAGGAGGACGGGAGTTACACCATCCCGGAGGGCAACCTCTTCGAGCCGGGCACGCCGAAGACCCGTCCCGAGATCTTCGTGATGGGCCTGCGCAACCCCTTCCGCCTGGCGGTGGACCCCGAGACCGACGCCGTGATGTGGGGCGACTACGGCCCGGACGCCGGCACCGCCGACGCGAACAGGGGGCCGATGGGATACGTCGAGTGGCAGACCACGACCAAGGCCATGAACAGCGGCTGGCCGTTCTGCACGGGTGACAACAGCAAGCCCTACCGCGACTTCGACTTCGCCACCCTGACACCCGGCCCCGCCTTCGACTGCGCGGCGCCGGTCAACGACTCCCGCTGGAACACCGGCCTGACCGAGCTGCCCCCCGCCACCCCCGCCACACTCTGGTACGGCGACAAGGACAGCGACCAGCCGTGGCCCGAGCTGACCGCCTTCCGCGGTCCCGGCGGTCCCGGCGGCCAGGCCCCGATGGGCGGTCCGGTCTACCACTACGACGCGGACAACCCCGCGCCCGGCAAGTTCCCCGAGTACTGGGACGGCAAGGCGTTCTTCGCGGAGTTCTCCCAGGACTACGTGGCCGCGCTGACGCTGGACGGTCCGGACGGCCCGGTCGGCAAGCTGGAGAACGTCCTTCCCAACAGCGAGCGTTCGCAGAACGGCATCCCGCAGTGGGACAACCCGATGGACCTGGAGTTCGGCCCCGACGGCGCGCTCTACGTCCTCGACTACGGCGACGGGTTCTTCCGCCAGAACCCCGACGCGGGTCTCTACCGGATCGACTACGCCGAAGGGAACAAGGCGCCCACCGCGGTGATCAAGGCGGACAGGACGTCCGGGCAGGCACCGCTCGAGGTCTCCTTCAGCGCCACCGGCTCCAGCGACCCGGAGAACGGCGAACTCACCTACCAGTGGGACCTCGACGGCGACGGTACTTTCGACGCCACCGGCGCCACGGCCACGCGCACGTATGCGGACAACGGGCAGTTCCAGGCCCGGCTCAAGGTCACGGACCCGCAGGGCAAAGCAGGACTGTCGAGCCGTCAGATCACGGTAGGCAACACGGCTCCGACGGTGAAGATCACCTCGCCGCCCGACGGCGGGTTCTTCAACTGGGGTGACGCCGTGCCGTACGGCATCGCCGTCGAGGACCCTGAGGACGGCACCACGCCGGACTGCGCCAAGGCGGCCTGGACCTTCGGTCTCGGACACAACCAGCACGGGCACCCCGTCAACAGCGGCACCGGCTGCACCGGCGGTGTCCTGACCCCGGCCGACGCCGGGCACGGTGACACCGAGAACGTCTTCGGGGTCCTCGGGATCACCTACACCGACAAGGGCGCGGGCGGCGTCCCGCCGGCGACCGGTGACGCCCAGGTGGTGCTCAACCCGGCGCTCATGCAGGGCGAGCACTACGACTCCGCGGAGGGCGTGACGATCACGGACGACACCACGGCGTCCGGACAGCGCAAGCTGACCTCCTTCGACGAGGGTGACTGGATCGCCTACGACCCTGTGTCGTTCGCCGGGATCAACGGGGTCAAGACCCGTGCCAGTGGTGACGGCACCCTGGCGCTGCGCTGGGGTTCGGCCGACGCGGAACCGTTCGCCACGGTGCGGGTCCCGGCCGGCGAGGGCTGGCAGACCGTCACGACCGCTCTGCCGGACGCCCCCTCGGGGACCGGCGAGGTCTTCGTCACCGGTTCCGGCGGTGTCGAGCTGGACTCGCTGACCTTCCAGGGCGCGGGTGTCGCGGACAAGACCGCGCCCAAGGTCACCGCCACGCTCAACCCGCCCCGGCCCAACGGTGACGACGGCTGGTACACCGGCAATGTGTCGCTCACGGTCACGGCCACCGACAACGGGACGGTCGCGAGCCGTCAGTACTCGGTGGACAACGGCACGACCTGGCAGTCGGCCAACGCCGCCGTCACGCTGTCGGCGGAGGGTGCCACCACCGTCCGCTACCGGGCGACCGACAACGGCGGCAACGTCTCCGAGGTGGGTTCGCTCACCGTACGGATCGACCGCACCGGTCCCACGGTGACGGCGAGCGGGATCGACGCCGACGGTGTCTACGGGGACTCCGAGCGTCCCACGCCGGTCTTCTCGGCGGCGGACACGGTCTCCGGAAAAGCCGGCGCGACGGCCACCCTCGACGGGAAGGCCGTCTCCTCCGGCCAGGCCCTGGAGTTGTGGCGGCTGCCGCTGGGCCCGCACGACCTCACGGTCAGGGCCCGGGACAAGGCGGGCAACACCACCACGAAGACGGTGGCCTTCACGACCCGTACCTCCTACGCGGACATCCGCGCGCTGATCACCCGGCTGGGGTCGGACGGCCTCATCACGGCGCAGGGGCAGCAGCGGCTGACCGTACGGATCGGCCAGGCCGAGGCGCACGCCGAGGCGGGCCGCACCGCTCAGGCAGCATCCGTCCTGGAGTCGTTCGCCGGTTACGCGGCCGACCGCTCCCTGGTGCCGGACAGCGCGGCGGGCGAGGCCCTGGCCCGCGACGCACGGGCCCTGAAGGGAGGTTCCGCCGGCTGACGCCGGGACTCCCAGGGGTGCCCCGCCCTCACCGGCGGGGCACTCCCGTGCCCGGACCGGCACCCTCGCGGACCGGCACTCGGGGCGGGACAGTGCCTGCCAGGTTGCATTCGGTCAACGAGGCGACACCTTTCGACGTTCTGTGAAAAAGTTGCCGGAAGCCGCCCGCGTCGCTGTGATCCTGCCACTGCGCGAGCGCGTCCTGCCGGGAGCACGACACTCCGGCCCCCGTCCCGCCTCGCGGCACCCATGCATGCTGTCCGAAGGCGCCCAGAGGAAGTGAGCCCGTGAACATCCAGTACCGCGTGTTGAGTCTGCTGCGTGAGAACGGTCCGCTGTCCCGCGCCCAGCTCGCGGACCGGCTGGAGGTTCCGCGCCCACGGCTCCTCGGTGAGCTCGACCGCCTGGTCGCCTCCGGTCGGGTCAGCGAGGCGGGCCCCGCCGCGTCACGCGGCGGGCGGCGCTCCACCCTCGTACAGCTCGACCCCGGCATCCGGTTCGCCGCCGTCGATCTGGGCGCCAGCTCCATCGACATCGAGATCACCGACGGCGCGCTCACGCCCGTGGCCTCCTGCTCCGAGCCCGCCGACATCCGCTCCGGGCCGGACGCCGTCCTCGGCAGGATCAGCGAACTGCTGCACGCGATGGCGGCCGAGGGGCGCTACACACGGCTCGACGCGATCGGAATCGGTGTGCCCGGCCCCGTCAGCTTCCGGGAGGGCGTGCCCGTCTCGCCGCCGATCATGGTGGGCTGGAACCGCTTCCCCGTACGCGACACCCTCGCCCAGGCCCACGGCTGCCCCGTCGTCGTCGACAACGACGTCAACGTGATGTCGCTCGGGGAGCGGCACAGCGGTGTCGCGAGGACCGTCGACCATCTGCTCTTCGTGAAGATCGGCAGCGGCATCGGCTCCGGCATGCAGCACCACGGCCGTATCTACCGCGGAGCGGAGGGGTGCGCCGGGGACATCGGGCACGTCCAGGTGGAGGCCGAGTCGGAGGGACCCGTCTGCTCCTGCGGGAACACCGGCTGTCTCGAAGCCTACTTCGGTGGGGTGGCCCTGGCCAGGGACGCCATGGAGGCGGCCGAGTCGGGCCGGTCCCCCGCCCTCGCCGGACGCCTCGCCGAGCGAGGGGTGCTGACCGCCCAGGATGTGGCGGAGTGCGCGTCCGGCGGCGACAACACGAGTGTCAATCTCGTCCGGGCAGGCGGCCACCGCGTCGGCCAGGTGCTCGCCACGCTCGTCAGCTTCATGAATCCGTCGATGATCGTGATCGGCGGCGGCCTGACCGGGCTCGGCTATCCGCTGCTCGCCGAGATCCGCAGCGTCGTGTACAAGCGCTCGCTGCCGCTGGCCACGGGCAATCTGCCGATCGTCATGTCCGAACTCGGGCCGCGCGCTGGGGTCGTGGGCGCGGCGTTCCTGGCGAGTGAACTGGCGTACGGCGAGGAGTCCTGAGGCGGCGGACCCCGGCCCGGGACCCGGACCCGGTCCCGGGCGGCGGCGTGCGCGGCCCGGGACCGGGGGCCCGTGTCAGCCGTTCACCGGCAGTTCGGCGCCGTCGCGCAGCAGGAGCGGAATCCGGTCGAGCGGCGCGTCGAGGGTGTGCCGGGCTCCGCCCTCGTACGAGGTGCCCGTCCACGCGCACCTCCAGCGCGCGCCGGCGGGCAGATAGATCTCGCGGCTCGTCGCACCGGCCTCCGTGACGGGAGCGACCAGGAGGTCGGGGCCGAGCAGGAACTGGTCCCCGACCGTCCAGGCCGTCTCGTCCTCGGGGAACTCCAGGAACAGCGGGCGCATCGGGGGCAGGCCCTCGTCGGAGGCGGTGGCCATCTGCTCGGCGACGTAAGGGCGCAGGCGCTCGCGCAGTGCCAGGTAGCCGCACATGATCTCGTACGCCTCTTCGCCGTACGACCAGACCTCGTTGGGTCCGCCGGTCATCTCGCCGCCCAGGGGCAGCCAGGGCAGCCGGAAGCCGTGCAGCCGGAAGATGGGGCAGAGCGCGCCGAACTGGAACCAGCGGACGAGGACCTCGCGGAACGCCGGGTCGTCCGGGTCTCCGCCGTGGAAGCCGCCGATGTCCGTGGTCCACCAGGGGATGCCGGACAGGCCGATGTTGAGACCGGCGGCGATCTGGGCGCGCAGGGCGGCGAAGTCGGTGCCGATGTCGCCGGACCACACGGCGGTGCCGTAGCGCTGGCTGCCGGCCCACGCGGAGCGGGAGAAGGACATGCCGTCGGTGTTGCCGGAGGCGGCCATGCCCTCGTGGAACAGCCGGGCGTTCTCGCGCGGGTAGAGGTTGGCGACCTCCTGGCCGTGACCCGCGTGGTAGCGGAGGTTGGCGGGGTGGCCGGGCTTCATCTCCGGCTCGCAGGCGTCCAGCCACCACAGGTTGATGCCGAGGCTCTGGTAGTTCTCCTGCACGTGGGACCAGACGTGGTCGCGGGTCTCGGGGTTGGTCGGGTCGTAGAAGGAGACCATGACGCGGCTGTCGGAGCCCTTGTCGATCCATGTGGCGTGGGCGGGGGTGCCGTACTCGTTGGCGGCGAAGAGGCCCCGGCGCTCCAGCTCGTCGTAGTTCTCGCTGGAGCGGTTGACCGACGGCCAGATGGAGACCATGAGCTTGACGCCGAGCTCGTCGAGCTCCCGGACCATGCCGGCCGGGTCGGGCCACTCCTCGGGGTCGAACTTCCAGTCCCCCAGCCGGGTCCAGTGGAAGAAGTCGGCGACGATGACCGAGATCGGCAGACCCCGTCGCTTGTACTCGCGTACGACGCCGAGCAGTTCCTCCTGGGTCCGGTAGCGCAGCTTGCACTGCCAGAAGCCGGTGGCCCAGTCGGGGAACGCGGGGGCGTGGCCGGTGGCGTCGGCGTAGGAGCGGAGGATGTCGGCGGGCCGGTCGCCCGCGGTGATCCAGTAGTCGATCTGGCGGGCGCTGTCGGCGACCCAGCGGGTTCCGGTCCGCACCATCTCGACGCGGCCGACGGCGGGGCTGTTCCACAGCAGTCCGTAGCCCCGGCTGGACAGCACGAACGGGATGGTGATCTCCGTGTTGCGCTGCACCAGGTCGATGACGGTGTCCTTCTGGTCGAGCAGCCCGTGCTGGCGCTGGCCGAGGCCGTACAGCCGCTCTCCTTCGTACGCCTGGAAGTTCTGCTCCAAGCGGTGGTAGCCGTGCCCGACGGGGGTGTGGACGCGGGTGCCGGGCCACCAGAAGTGGGCGGGGCGCTCGGCGAGGAGCTCCGTGCCGTCGTCGGTGCGGACGAAGCGCAGGACGCCGTCGACGGTCAGCTCGGCGGTGATGCGGCCGTTGACCAGGCGTGCCGGCGGCACGGGGTCGGTGGGTGAGCCGAGGCCGTTCTTGAAGACGGTGAGGCCGGTCAGGTCGGGGAGGATGATCTCGGCCCCGGTGCCGGGGCGCTCCATGAGTGCGCCGGGGATGTCGTCCCGGAGCGGGACGAGTGCGGCCCGTACGCGCACGGAGTCGGCGCCCCAGGGTTCGATGCGCAGTGATTCGTGCTGACCGCGCCACTCCAGGCCGCCGTCGTGTTCCCGGAAGGTGCTCAAGGTGTTTCTCCAGTGTGCGTAAGAAGGTGTGCTCGGTGCCGCGCCGGGTCCGGTCAGTCCTTGACCGAGCCTCCGGTGATGCCGACCGCGATGTACCGCTGGGCGATGACCAGGAGGACGGCCGCCGGGATGGAGGCGAGGACGGCCGAGGCCATCAGGGCGTTCCAGTCGGTGGCGTTGGCGCCGATGAAGCGGTAGATGCCGACGGTGACCGGGGTCACCGCGTCACGCGAGGTGAGGGTGATCGCGAAGAGGAAGTCGGCCCAGGAGAAGAGGAACGCGAACAGCCCGGCGGTGATCAGGCCGTTGCGGCTCATGGGGACGACGATGCGCAGGAAGGTGCGCCAGGACCCCGCGCCGTCCAGCGCCGCGGCCTCGATGACCTCGGTGGGGATGTCGCGCAGCTGGGCCCGGAGCAGCACGGCGGCGAACGGCACGGACAGGGTGGACTGGGCCAGCATCAGCCCGATGGTGTTGTTGAGCAGGCCGAGCTCGCTGTAGAGCGCGAAGAGCGAGTTGGCCTTCACGATGCCGGGGACCATCTGCACGATCAGCAGGACGAACAGCAGCAGTGCGGCCCAGCGCAGTCGGAACTTCGCCAGCGACCAGGCCAGCGGGGCCGCGAGGGCCAGGGTGATCAGCACGTTGCCGCAGGCCACGAAGAGGCTGATGACCAGGTGCCTGCCCTGGGTGTCGAAGGCGGCGCGGTATCCGTCGAGGGTCGGGTCCGTGGGGAACCACTTGGGCGGGATGCTCAGCAGCGCCTGGCCGGGCTGGAGCGAGGCGTTGACCATCCAGTACAGCGGGAAGAGCAGGACGCCGACGACGAGGAGGGCGATCACCGTGCTGCTCCAGCGGCGGGATGCGCGCAGGGCGGAGGACGACATCGGGACTACCTCTCGGACTGTTCGGCGCGCACGGCCCGCAGGTACACGAACGCGAAGACCATGGCGATGACGATGAGGACGTTGCTGACCGCGGCACCCTGGCCGAACTGCAGGTTGGTGAAGGAGAGGGCGTACGACCAGGTGGACAGCAGCTGTGTGGAGTTCGCCGGGCCGCCCTGGGTGAGGACCATGACGACGTCGAACGCCTTGATGGTGTAGATCAGTCCGAGCATCACCACGACCGAGGTGGTCGGGCGCAGCAGCGGCCAGGTGACATGGCGGAACTTCTGCCAGGCGCCCGCGCCGTCGAGCGAGGCGGCCTCGTAGAGCTGCGGCGGGATGGACTGGAGGCCGCCGTAGAGGATCACCATGTTGAAGGGGATGCCGATCCACACGTTGGCGATGACGATGGCGGTCATGGCGTGGTCGGGGCTGACCAGCCAGGGGACGGGGTCGCTGATGAGGTGCAGGCTGAGCAGGACCTGGTTGACCACGCCGTAGTCCTGGTCGAGCAGCCAGCGGAAGACGGTGCCGGAGACCAGCAGCGGCAGCAGCCAGGGCAGCAGGAGCAGGGCGCGCAGGGTGCTGCCGAGGGGGAAGCGGCGGCGGAAGAACAATGCGAGGCCGAGACCGATGGCGAACTGGAGGATCAGCGAGGCGACGGTGAACACGGCCGTGTTCCACAGGGACGTGGAGAACAGCTCGTCGGCGAAGACCGCTGTGTAGTTGGCGAGGCCGGTGAAGGGGGCGCCGCCGTCGTAGAAGGACGTCACCGTGTAGTCCTGGAACGACATGACCACGTTGGCGACGATGGGATAGCCGAAGAAGATCACCAGGTAGAGCACTGCGGGGACGTAGAAGCTCATGCGTGCCAGTCGCGCCCGGCGGGCGGCGCCGGCGGCCCGGCTGTCCGTGCGTGCCGGGGTGTGGACGGGCTTGTCCAGAAGAGTCGTCATGATGGGGGCACCTCGCCTGATCAGTGGTCTGCCGACTGGGCCTCGCGCTGGGCGGCGGCAAGGGCCTTCGCCGGGCTCAGCTGTCCGATGGCGGCCTGTTGGAGTGCGGTGTAGAGCGCCTTGGAGACGGCCGGGTAGGCGGTGCCCAGCTCGGCGGTGCGGGACCGGGCGGTGGGGGCGCTGGCGACGAAGGGGGCGAGGTCGGGCAGTTCCTTCACCAGCTTCCCGGCGACGGCGGGGTGGGCTGGTACGTCGGCTCGCAGCCGGGCCCACTCGATCATGTTGTCCTGGCTGAGCACGCAGTTGAGGAGCTCGACGGCCTTGCCCTGCTTGTCCCCCTTGGGCACCGCCCAGGTCTCACCGCCGAGCGGGGTGATCGCCGCGTCGCCGCTCGTCCGTGTGGGGAGCGGCACGACGCCGTAGTCGAGCCCCTTCTCGGCGGAGAGCGCGGCCAGCTGCCATGACCCGTTGATCATCATGGCGGCGTGGTGGCCGATGAACTGCTCCGCGACATCGGACTGCTGCCAGTTCAGGGCCGACTTCGATATCGAGCCGTCCTCGAAGAGCGAGGCCCAGTACGTCAGCGCGGACACGGACTCGGCGGAGTCGAGCTTCTCCAGGCCGGCGCCCGCTCCCCAGAAGAAGGGCTCGTACTGCCAGGAGCCCTCTTCGGTGGCGACGGCCGAGAGCGCGAGGCCGTAGCGGCGGCCGTCGGTGAGCCGGGCGGCGGTCTCCTGGAGCTCCTTCCAGGTGGTGGGCGGTTGGAGGCCCTCCTTCTCGAAGAGGGCCTTGTCGTAGAAGAGCGCGAGCCCGTTCACGCCGGGCGCGACGCCGTACAGCTCGTTCTCGTACGTCCCGGCCTGGAGGACGCTCTTGTAGAAGCCGTCGGTCCTCACCTGGCCTTCGAGCGGCAGCAGTGCCCCGGTCGAGGCGAGCTTGGGCAGGTCGGGGTTGTCGCTGAGCACCAGGTCAGGGAGGGTCTGCGCGGCGCCGTCACGCAGCAGCTTGGGCACCAGCTGGGCGCGGGGCATGACTTCGCGTACGACGTTCACGCCGGTACTGCGCCCGCAGGAGCGGAGGATCTCGGTCAGTGCCGTGTTGCCGGGCTCCGCGGTGTAGTAGTCCGCGACGGTCAGGGTGTTCGGCGGTGTGTCGGCCGTGATGAGGCCGCAGCCGCCCAGCGCCGTGGTGAGGGCGAGTGCGGCGCAGGCGGCAGTGGCTGCGCGGGTGCGGGGGGACAAGAGGGTGTCCTTCGGGGTCGTAGGGGGCCCGTGTGCGCGGCTGGGGCTGCGCGGGGGCATGGCGAGGAACGGCCGCACGGCGCGGGCGCCGTCGGTCGCGAACAGCTGGACGGAAGAGGCAGGTTGGGCCAGGAGGAGGGCGGGTCAGGAAGGCGGCCGGGGCGGCCCGCTGCTGGCCCGTACGGTGAGTTCCGGCTCCAGCAGGGTGGGCGACGCCCCGGCGGAGTCCGTACTCCTGCCGTCGAGCAGCTGTCTGAGCAGCTCGACGGCGCGCTCGGCGAGCACGGCCGCGGGTACGGAGACCGACGTCAGCTGAGGGGTGCCCGCGGTGGCCACCGCGTCCGACCCCACGACGACGAGGGACATGTCCTCGGGCAGCGCCCGGCCGAGGCTGCGGAGCAGGGGCGCGATGTGAGGCGTCGCGGCCTCGTTCTGGACGATCAGGGCCGTGGCGTCGGGGCGCTCCTGGAGCACGCGTGTGAGGGTGCCCGCCGTGCTGTCCCAGTCCCCCTCGACCGAGCGGTGCGTGAGCCGGACCCCTCGGGCCGCGGCCCGGTCGAGCGCCCCGGCGACGGTCCGTACGGCGAATCCCGCACGGCGCCGGTACGCGGCCTCGGGAGCGCCGAGCAGCACGACCTCGCGGTGGCCGAGATCGGCGAGGTGGTCGACGCACAGGCCTCCCGCCGCACGGAAGTCCAGGTCGACACAGACCAGGCCCGCCGGATCGTGGGGCAGGCCGATGAGCACGGCGGGGACCGGCAGTCCGCGTACGGTCTCCAGCCGCGGATCGCGGATCCCGATGTCCATCAGGATCAACCCGTCGAGGAGTGCGGCGTCCAGCACGCCGTGGTCGGCGTGGTCCGTGAGGAGCAGGATGTTGCAGTGGTGGCGGCGCGCGGCGACGCTCGCGGACAGCATGAACTCGGCGAGCAGCGGCCGGTGCGCGCCGTCGTCGACCCGCACGGCGAGCCCGAGGGTGTGCGAACGGCCGGAGGCGGGGCGCTGGTAGCCCAGAGCGGCGATGGAGCCGAGGACGCGGTCACGGGTCGCCGGCGAGATGGGGCGCTTCCCGCTGAGCACGTACGACACGGTGCTGACCGCGACGCCCGCGTGCCGTGCCACATCGGTGATGCCGACCATCTCGCTCTGCCCGTCCTCATGTCTGCTGTTCCGGTCTCCGAACCGCCGTCGAAGGATTTCGATGCTCCGGAATGTGCTGCCACCTGGGCTGCGACAACGGCGAGATTAGGTTCGGAACGCGAGGCCGTCCATACGTGCCCCTGATTTTCGACGGATTTCGACGACCACGCCCCCACCGCTCGGGGGCGGTGGGGGCGACGGAGGCCCCCCTGTCCCTGTGAGCCGGTCGCCGGCCCCTCCGGATTCCGCGGAGGGCGCACCTGTCGCACCGGTGGGGTCGGCAGGACTCCGCCCGGGCCGCGTAGGCCACCGCGGGGCGCCTGTCGGGGGGTCCGGCTGGGAGTCACCCCGTGCCCGCCGCGCCTGCCTGGCGGCCACGGGGTGACTCCCCGGACGGCTCTCAGAGAGCGATGGTGACGACCTTCTGCGCCGTGACCCGCACGATGAGCCGGACGACGTCGTCCGGCTCCGCCGGCGGGTCCTCACCGAGATACCGCTGCGACAGTTCCCTCGGCAGCGCCTTGTCCGGGTCGGGCAGCAACTCGGCCGTTCCACGGATCTCCACCGACCGGTACGGGTTCGCGCTGTCGTAGACCGTCAGGCTGATCCGCGGGTCCCGGGCGAGGTTACGGGCCTTCTTCCTTCCCGCGGTCGTGGAGAAGAGCACGGCGTCCTGCTGCCTTCCGACCCAGACGACCGACGTCTGCGGGCCGCCGTCCGGATTCAGCGTGGCCACGACCGCGAAGTTCCGTCCGTCGACCAGCTCCCTCGCCTGCACACCGAGCTCCACCGGCACGGGAAGTTCCTCCGGCTCTCGGGCGTTTCCCATGCGTCGTCCCTCGTCTCTCGCTGAACCTGTGGCACCGCGCAAGCGGCCGGGGCCGCCTCCCCGCTGGGCACTGACGTGCACGGCTCCCATCCTCGAAGAGCAGGCCGTACAAGGGAAGAAGGCACATTCATGTCACGCAGGGCGGGATGCACGGCGGAGGAGGCCGGGGGGCGTGAGGTCTGTGCCGTCCATGAGGTTCTTCGCAAGGTGAGCGGCAAGTGGACCCTCGGTGTGCTGAGCGAGACCGTGCGCGGCCCCGTCCGATTCGCCCAGCTCGAACGTTCGATGAGCGGGATCAGCCGTCGGATTCTCACCCTGACCCTGCGCGATCTCCAGGAGAACGGTCTGGTGACCCGCACGGCGTACCCCACGGTGCCGCCCAAGGTCGAGTACAGCGCCACCGACGAGGCGCGCGAGCTCTACGCCCTGCTCACCGGCCTCACGGCATGGGCCGCACGCCACTCTGCGACGGTCCCCGGCGACGCCCACGACCGCCGGGACGACGTGCGGGGCTCGACGGACTGATACCGCCCTCGTCCCCTGAGGACCGTCCTGTTGGCGGGACAGCCCTTGGTCTCCTGCTCGGCAAACGACGCTCGCGGCCGAGCATGTGAGCCCCGTACCACGACGACCTGAGTACAGGTGCTCAGGTCCGCGGCCCGGACGCGGCGCGACGATGAACACACCTCGCCGCCCCGGCACCCGCGTCCGGAACTCAGGAGTCCCGTGCTCAGCGACATCGCCTCCGCAGTCGTCCCCGCCCTCGGCCGCCTCACGACGTCGGCGGACCTGGCCGCCGTCCCGGCCCCCGGCATCCTCGTCGCCAACCACACCTCGCTTGCGGACCCCGGCATCGTGCTGGCCGCTCTGCGCCGGCTGGACATCGAGCCCGTCGTCCTCGCCGCCGCCGGGCTGTGGCGGGTGCCCGTCCTGAACCGGCTCCTGGACCAGGGCGGCCACGTGCCCGTCCACCGCCGCACCGCCCGTGCTGCCGACGCGCTGGACGGCGCCGCCGCCGCGCTCGCGGCCGGACGGTATGTGCTCATCTACGGCGAGGGGCGCATCCCCCCGCGCCGCGATGCCTCGGAAGCCGGCCCCGAAGCCTTCCGGAGCGGTCCCGCTCGCCTGGCCGCCGCATCCGGGGCGCACGTCATCCCTGTCGGGCAGGCCGGTGCCCGGCGCGTGACCTCGGGCAGCCCGCTCAAGCAGGTGGCGGGGCTCCTCACCGCCCCCGCCAGACGGCCTCGGTTCCATGTCCACATCGGCGCGCCGCTGCATCTGCCGGCAGAGGTCGGGCCGGCGAGCGCGGCCGCCCACCGGGCCGTCACGGCTGCGTGGCGCACCGCCGCTCACCACCTGGGCGAACCCCTCACACACCCTCGTGGACATGTGCACGAGGAAACGAATCTTCAGCTCAACTACCCATCCGCGTAGGAGACATTCACCTTCTTTCGTGTGATGACAGGCCAAGTGATGAAGAGGGAGGGTGATCAAGCGCACCTACAGGAGGGCTGAGAACCACATATGACCGTTGAAGCCGACCGGGAAGCCGTGCAGGCACAGGCGCCCGCCCAGCAGAGTCTGGCGACGTCCGCCGCACGGAACCTGGCGACGACATCGAAGTCCGTCCCGCAGAACCAGGAGACCTCCTCCCGGTGGCTGCTCCGGATGCTGCCCTGGGTGGACATCCGGGGTGGGACGTACCGGGTGAACCGACGGCTCAGTTACGCCGTGGGAGACGGGCGGGTGACCTTCGTACAGACCGGAGGGCAGGTCTCGGTCATCCCGGCCGAGCTGGGCGAGCTGCCTGCGCTCAGGGGGTACGACGACGAGGCGGTGCTGGGCGAACTGGCCGGAAGATGCGAGCAGGTCGACTTCGCGGCCGGCTCCGTGCTGGCCTCCGCGGGCGACTCCAAGGACCGCGTCTTCCTGCTGGCGCACGGCCGCGTCGACAAGGTCGGCACCGGGCAGTACGGCGGGGACACCGTCCTCGGGGTCCTGGCCGACGGCGCCTACTTCGGCGACGAGTGCCTGACCGAGTCCGAAGCGGCCTGGGAGTGCACCTTCCGTGCCACGACCGCATGCACCGTGCTGGTGCTGCCCCGGGACGACGTCGCCGACCTCGCCGTACGCGCCGAGTCGCTGGGCAGTCATCTGCAACGCTTCGCGGCGCTCCCCCAGCACGACACCAACACGTACGGCGAGGCGGCGGTCGACCTGTCGGCCGGCCATGTGGGCGAGCAGCGCATCCCCCACACCTTCGTGGACTACGAGCCCTCGCCCCGCGAGTACGAGCTGTCCGTCGCGCAGACGATCCTCAAGATCCACAGCCGTGTCGCGGATCTCTACAACGATCCGATGAACCAGACCGAGCAGCAGCTCCGCCTGACCCTGGAGGCGTTGCGCGAGCGGCAGGAGTACGAGCTCGTCAACAACAGGGAGTTCGGGCTGCTCAGCAACTGCGACTACGAGCAGCGTCTGCAGCCGCACGACGGGGTGCCCGGTCCCGACGACATGGACGAGCTGCTGTCACGGCGGCGCGGGAACAAGCTCTTCCTCGCACATCCCCGGGCCATCGCGGCGTTCGGCCGGGAGTGCAACAAGCGCGGTCTGAACCTGGACCGTGTGGAGGTCAACGGCCATCGCATCCCCGCCTGGCGCGGTGTGCCGATCTATCCGTGCGGAAAGATCCCCGTGAGCGAGGCCCGCACGACTTCGATCCTGTGCATGCGCACGGGTGAGGACGACCAAGGTGTCGTCGGCCTGCGTCAGTCGGGCATCCCGGACGAGATCGAGCCGAGCCTCTCGGTCCGCTTCATGGGCATCGACGAGCAGGCGATCATCTCCTACCTCGTCACCGCCTACTACTCCGCCGCGATCCTGGTTCCCGACGCTCTCGGCGTCCTGGAGAACGTCGAGGTCGGCCGCTGGCGCTGACCGGGAGCCGACAGGCACCGGACAAACCCCAGCACATCCGCCCCCGGGCGCCGACGGCCTCGCGCCGTCCGCGTCCGGCCGGGCCCGCGCGCCCATGTACGGCGGCGCGCCTCTGACGCCTGCCTTCGGCCCGCCCCACGCGCGGCCGCCAGGAGGCGTGCCCCCAAGTCCCCAGCCGAAAGGCTCTGTTCGCATGAGCTCATCCAGTGGTGCCGACGACCCCCCATGGACACGGAACGGGTTCCCGGCAGGCCGCCTGCCGGCTCTCACGTCCCAAACCGCCGTCCGGAGCCCGTCCCTTCCTCCCTCTTCCGCGCTCCTGGACCGACTGCTGGCCGGCCCGGCCGGAATCGGCACGTCCGCGGCCCGGCTGTTCCACTCCCCCGCCCCGTCCGCCAAGGCGGCCGAGGCGGCCGAGGCGGCCGAGGCAGGGAGCGGCGGGCAGGACGGGGGCCCGCCGCCCGGGCAGGGCGGCACACCGGACCAGGCCCGGGAGGTACGGATCCCTACCCTGTACTGCCCGGAAGCCGTACGGGACGACCCGGCTCTCGGTGAGGAGGTCAACAACCGCCTGGTCGACTGGGCCGCGGAGACCGGCATTTTCACGGGCCGTCTCGAACGCCTTCGCTCACACCAGTTCGGGCGCCTGTTCATGCTCGCGCATCCCGACTGCGACGACCCCGACCGCCTGCTGGCCGCGGCCCGCTGCGGGCTCGCCGAATGGTCCGTGGACGACCACTGGGTCGATGAGGGCGAGGACACCGAACCGGAGCTCCTCGGCGCCCGCCTCGCGATGGCCCACGCGGTGATCGACCCCGTCCGCCTCCCCGCACGCTATCTGGCGCAGTTCGAGGAACTCGTCCAGCGGCAGCCCGTCCTGCGCGCCTTCCGGTCCAGCCTCGCGCACCTTTCCGGAATCGCCAGCACCACCCAGGTGGCGCGGCTGCGCCATGAGCTCGCCGTCATGTTCGTGGCGTACGGGCAGGAGGCCCAGTGGCGCAGCAGCGGGCGCACGCCCGCGGTGTGGGAGTACCTCCTGCACCGGTACGAGAACGCCTTCTACCCGTGCATGGTCCTGATCGACCCGGTCGGCGGCTACGAGCTCCCCGCGCACGAGTTCGCCGACCCCACCGTGCGCCGTACCTACCTCTACGCGGGCATGGCCAACGTCCTGCTCAACGACATCTATTCGATGGCGAAGGAGGATCCCGGGGACACCAATCTGCCCAACCTCATCGCCGCCGAGGACAACTGCTCCCTCCAGGAAGCCGTCGACCGCACGGCAGCCATCCACGACGAACTCATGCACACCGTCGAGGCCGACTGCGCCGTGCTGGCGACGGCCGGCTCGCCCCAGCTGCGCCGCTACCTGGCCGGTCTGTGGGCGTGGATGGGCGGCAGCAAGGAGTGGCATGCCACCAGCGCCCGTTACCAGCAAGCCGGCTGAACCCGTAACACACACCGTTCATCACGTATCCAAGGAGATTTGCATGACCGTCCAGGACACCGCCGCCCATCCCCTGCGCAGCCTCTACCAGAAGTCGGTCGCCAACTACTGGAACGAGGAGAAGAACCCGGTCAACCTCCGCCTCGGGGAGGTCGACGGCATCTACCACCACCACTACGGCGTCGGCGACGTGGACTGGTCCGTCCTCGAAGGCCCCGAGGAGACCCGCCAGCAGCGGCTGACGGCCGAGCTGCACCGCCTGGAGTGCGCCCAGGCCGATGTCCTCATGTCGCACCTCGGCGACATCACCCCCGAGGACCGTCTCATGGACTCGGGATCGGGCCGGGGCGGCAGCAGCTTCGTCGCCCACAGCCGCTTCGGGGCACGCGTCGACGGTGTGTCCATCTCCGAGACCCAGGTCGCGTTCGCCAACGGCCAGGCCAAGGAACGCGGCGTGGACCACAAGGTCAGCTTCCACCTCAAGAACATGCTCCACACCGGTTTCGAGAGCGACAGCTTCCAGGCCATCTGGAACAACGAGAGCACGATGTACGTGGACCTCTCGCTCCTCTTTCCCGAGTACGCCAGGCTCCTCAAGCACGGTGGGCGTTATGTGACCATCACCGGCTGCTACAACGACGCGTACGGGCTGCCGTCGCGAGCCGTCAGCGAGATCAACGCCCACTACATCTGCAACATCCATCCCCGCAGCAAGTACTTCAAGGAGATGGCCGCCAACCGCCTCGTGCCCTCCAGCGTCGTCGACCTCACCGCGGCGACCATCCCGTACTGGGAGCTGCGTGCCAAGTCGCCGCTGGCCACCGGTATCGAGAAGGCGTTCCTGGACGCCTACAAGGACGGCAGCTTCCAGTACCTGCTGATCGCGGCCGACAAGGTCTGACCCTGAACGCGGTCGATACGAGGGGCCCGGCCGGCGACCACCGGCCGGGCCCTTGGCGACGGCCGGAGCGCCCGGTGCGGGCGGGTTCGCAGGAACCGGCGCTCAGGCGGCTCGCAGCCCGGACGCCTCGGAACCGGCCGGGGAGCATGCGGGCACATGAGCCCGGCCCCTGACCGCCCGCCGGGTCACATACAGGCCGACCTCGCCGCTCCCGACGGTCTGCGCCCCGCGCTCGACGGCGCGGACGCGCTCTTCCTGCTGGTGGCCGGCGACGACCCGCAGGGCATCCTCGACGCCGCGAAGGCGGGCGGCGTCCGGCGGGTGGTCCTGGTCTCCTCCCTCGGCGTCGCCACCCGCCCGGAGGCGTACCGCCACCCTGCCGCCTTCGAGGCCGCGCTCCGCGGCTCCGGCCTCGACTGGACCGTGCTGCGCTGCGGCGGGCTGGACTCCAACGCCTTCGCCTGGGCCGATTCGATCCGTACCGAGCGGGTGGCTGCCGCCCCGTTCGGTGACGTGGGCCTGCCGATGGTCGACCCGGCGGACGTCGCCGAGGTGGCCGCCGCCGCGCTGCTGGAGCCCGGCCACGCCGGCGCCGTGTACGAGCTCACCGGCCCCGCCCCGACCACGCCGCGCGAGCGGGCCGCAGCGATCGGCGCCGCTCTCGGGGAGCCGGTCCGCTTCGTCGAGCAGACCCGCCAGGAGGCCCGGGAGCAGATGCTCGCGTTCATGCCCGAGCCGGTGGTGGAGGGCACCCTCGCCATCCTCGGGGAGCCGCTGGCCCGCCGAGCGTCGGGTGAGCTCCGATGTAGAGCGGGTCCTGGGCCGTGCGCCGCGCCCCTTCGCGGACTGGGCCACCCGCAGCGCAGTCGCCTTCCGCTGATCCGGCGCACACACTCCTGGGAGTGCGGCGAGAGGAGAACCCGAAGGATTTCCCTCCGCCGTCGGGCCTCTTCACAGAAGGCCGGGTCAGAAGCCGGCTCAGACGCCCGGCTCAGACGCCCGGCTCACGAACCCGGCTCAGGATCCCGACGCGCGCTCGGCCGCGTCCTCGACAGCGACCGATCGGCTCGGCTCGGCTCGGCTCGGCTCGGTAGCATCCCACGCATGGCCATCAAACTCGAGAACGTCGGCATCGCCGTTCGCGACCTCGAAGCAGCGATCTCCTTCTTCACCGACCTCGGCCTCACGGTCCTCGGCCGTGACACGGTCAGCGGCGACTGGACCGACACCGCCGTCGGCCTTGACGGCAATCACGCCAAGATCGCGATGCTGCAGACGCCGGACGGTCACGGCCGCCTCGAACTCTTCGAGTACATCCACCCCGAAGCGATCGAGTCGGAGCCCACTCGCCCCAACGACATCGGCATGCACCGCGTCGCCTTCTCGGTGGACGACATCGACAAGGCCCTCGAAACGGCCGCGAAGCACGGATGCCGTCCGCTGCGCGGTGTGGCGACCTATGAGGACGTCTACAAGCTCACGTACCTCCGCGGTCCCAGCGGCATCCTCGTGATGCTCGCCGAGGAGCTCAAGAAGAACTGACGCACGGGCAGTGCGCGCGGCGCCCTCAGCCCGACGCCCGTGTGGCGTCTCGGCACCCGGCCCCCGCTCCCGGCCTGACCGGCCCCTGCTCCCCGCGGCAACGGCCGCCCGCCACGTGATCCGTGACGGGCGGCCACCCATGCGTCCTCCCACCTTGCTCAGGGGCCGAGCGCCGCCGCCAGCGACATCACTCACCGATCCGGGTGTGTGCCGGTCCCGAGTCGTAGCGGTCGAGGAACGCGTTCGCCGGGAGATCCAGCGCGTGCAGTGCGGAGAACACCTCCGTACCCGCGCCCACTTCTTCGTCGCCGTCGCAGATCCGGTATGCCTGCACCATGTCGAGGACCTCGAAACCGCCCTCCTCGGCGTACTCGGCCGACTCGCGCCCCGCCAGTTCGATCGCCTCGTCGAGGGACGCCGCCCGGAACAGCACGACGCGCTCCTCGTAGGGCCGGTTCTCCCAGCTCAGCCATCTGTAGAAGGTCCTGGCGCCGTACCACGCCTTGGGCTCCTGACTCATCGCCGGCCCTCACCCGCCCGGTCATGACCAGCGTTCGAGTTCGGCGTCGATACGGGGATCCGTGCGCACCCACACCTCACCGGTGGCAGCTCCCGGCGGGGCATCGACCAGCTCGAGTCCCAGGGTCCGGATCAACCCCAGGAGCGCGTCGCGAGCCTCGCCGGCGTCGTCGAGTGTGCAGCTGTCGAAGAGGACGTAGTGCACATCCCAACGGTCGTCGTACCCGGAGTCGGCCCAGATCCTGCAGAAGCGGTCCAGTGCGTCCTGGTCGAGACGGGCGGTCGCGGACCGCTCCTCCTCCAGGGCGGCGGTCTCGGCGAAGCCCCTCGCAACCTCGTCGGCGCTCCACCACTCCGCCGCCTCCGCGACCGCGGCGGGGGTGAAGTCCTTCATCGCGAGGAAGCGCTCCAGCAGCCGGCCGACCCCGGTGTCCTGAGTCGTCGAACTCGCTCCGGAGCCGTGCGCGCTCAAGAGCGGCGGTGTCGGTGCCGGGTGGTCTCATCGTCGTCCTTGGTGTCCGTGGCCGGGGCCGTTCCTGAACCTCGCCTGTCCAGCGTTCACTTGCAGATGCCTGCCTTCGTCATTCGCCCGGAGCCGGCAGCCGCCACGACCGGACCACACGCGTTCACCACGCCACAACCACCCGGTACCCCTGTTGCCGAACGACCCGATCACGCGGACAGCGAATCACATACGACGTCGATCACTCCGACGCGGGCCGCGTGGAAGGCCGACGGAGACGCCTTCCGCCGGTCCCGCGCCTCGGACCATGGCGCAGCATCGAAGCCGGTGCGTCCCGTACGCGGAAACTCGCGGAGCGTGCGGTAGGTTCCCCGCCATGACCGAGCTCGGAACCGGCACCTGGCCACCCGCCCCGATCACGACCGAGCGCCTCGTGCTCCGCGGGCCCGAGGCCCGGGACCGTACGGCGTTCATCGAGCTCTTCGCCTCGCCGGAGGTGGGTGCCTACATCGGCGGCCCTCGGCCGCGGGACGAGCTGGAGCGGACCGTGCCGGAAGTGCCCGGGCGACGCCCCGGCCTGTTCGTCGTCGAGCTGGACGGAGCGATGATCGGCATGATCACGCTCGACCGGCGCGGCGCGGAGCGTCCGGGACACCTACGCCCGGAAGCCGGCGAGACCGAACTCGGGTACATGCTCCTGCCGAAGGCGTGGGGCCGCGGTTACGCCGCCGAGGCCTGCGCGGCAGCTCTCGCCTGGTGCGCCGAGACGCTGCCCGACGAGCCCGTGGTGCTCTGCACGCAGTCCGCCAACGACCGCTCGATGCGACTCGCCTCGGGACTCGGGTTCACCGAGGTGGAGCGGTTCGAGGAGTACGGCGCCGAGCAGTGGTTCGGGGTGTGGTCGTCGGCCGGGCAGGGCGGCTTCCCCCGAGGGGAACGCTGCCCGCGGTGAGAGCAGCAGCCGTTTCCGGGTGTCGAACGGCAGGATGGACGGGAACGCCGTCCTGGCCGACGGCACGTCGAAGGCGACTGTCCAGCTGCGGCTGAGATGGACCCAAGGACTCCGCGGAGAGCGGCCCGGGGGCGTAGTGGGCCGCGCCGCACGCGGTCCTGCCCAGGAGTTGGCCAGCGTCCCGCGACGTACGCCCGGTTTCGCTGCTGCACCGCGTCAGCCCGGTGCGTCAGTCCGGTACGAGCACGATCCAGACCTGGCCGGCCGCGAATGTCATCGGCTCGCCGTCCTTGGTGGTGAAGCCGGTCGCTGAATCGGCGCTGTTCCGTTCCCATGCCACGTCGTACGACATGCCGTCACGCAGGACCACAGCCGAGCCCGCCCCCACGGTCGCGCTGAACGGCGAGGTGTTTCCCCCTCGGTCCCGGAAGCGCGACGGCTGCACGTCCACATCCTGCAGGATCACCGTGGCTGCTCCGAGCCGGCGCCCGGAGGCCGTACGGGCAGGGGTCTGGTCCATGCTCACCAGCCACTCCGCCCGGTCCTCGGCCCAGGTGAAGGTGAAGCGTGCCGACGGGTACGACACGGTACGTTCGTTGACCGGGGTGCCGCCCTGGGGCGGCGCGGCGAAGCGGAGGCCGATGTCCCCGGCAGCGTTCACCCCGGTGGAGGCGTGCGGGATCTTCCCCGGGCGCACATACAGATTGTGCGGTGCGTCGCGGTCCCCGCTGCGGAAGTAGGCGTCCGGCGCCTTCGACGGCGGCAGTGCCTCAATGGGGGCCGATTCGATCGACGGCCGGAGGGCGGACTGGGCGCCCGAGTACGCGAGCGTGGGCTCGTCGAACTGCCGGAGCAGCTCCAGATCCGTTTCGCGAGCGCTGCGTACGGGGCCGATGACCGGCGGCAGACCGGAGGAGTAGACGGCGAGAATGCGGCTGAGGCCTGCCTCCACCTGCTCCACGTAGACGATGTCGGCCTTCTCGAGGCCGGTGGGCGGCCGGGCCGCGGCCACGTTGTCGATCTTCACGGCGAGAACCTTGGCGCGGGGTGCGGATGGTGTCTCCCCTCCGCCGGAACTGGTGCAGGCCGCGGTGACGACAAGTGTGAGCGCGGCGAGTGCGGCGGCGGCCGGTCTCTTCGTCCTGGAGGTAGGCATGGCTGCCGCCCCTTTCCCGCCGTCCTTGAGGCAGCGGCTCATGTCTGTGCGGCGAGAAACTCTCTCGTCAATCATCACGCAGAAGACCGGCCGGAGCCCTCAGGGGCGTGCCGGAACATTCCTGGCCGCCGTCTGGTGCGCGGCGCGCGTCGCTGCTGAAGCAGAGCGAGCCAGAACCCTCAGGCGTGAACGACGACGGCCGGCTGCAGGGACCTTTCCGGAAGGACCACTAGGGTCGGCGGCGTGCGTGATGTACGAGTCGTTCTGATCGGCGGGACGTCGAACGTCGGGAAGTCGACGGTCGCCCAAGTGGTGGCGGAGAGACTTGGGTTCGAGTGCATGAGTACCGACGTGCTGGCCCGGCACCCGGGGCGACCCTGGAGAACGCCGGACCGGGAGGTGCCGGCGCACGTCGCGGAGCACTACGGATCACTTACGGTGGACGAACTGATGACGTCCGTTCTCGACCACTACGGTCAGCTCTGGCCCCGCGTCGAAGAGCTGATCACGGCTCGTGCGGCCGAGAACTGCGGCAGTACGGGCCTGGTCCTGGAGGGGTCGGCACTCTGGCCCGTCTTCGTCGCGGGGCTACGGACCCCGCACACGGCCGCCGTGTGGCTCACCACCGACGACTATCACGCCCCTGCGGGCACGCGCAGGGCCTTCCAGGAGGCCGGGCCGGGGAGGCCGTCCGCGTCCGCGCCGCGGTACCCGAGTTTGCGCTGCCAGTGGGCGAACGAGTCCCGGTCCGCCTGGGTCCACTGGGGCCCCGGCGCCTTCGTGTAGGCCGAGCAGCCCTCGGCGACCAACCGCAGGCCCATCGCGAGGACGATCGGGCTCTTCGGGACGCCTTTGAACCAGGCCGCACCGGGGAAGGGCACGTAGGCGGGCGGAGGCGGCCGACCGGGGTCGTCCATCGGCGGCAGTGCGGTCATCGGCGTACCGAGAATGCCGATCACCTGGGTGCCCAGCCCCTGGACGGTCGTCGCACCAGGGCTGCCGGCGGCCGGTGCGGAGCCGGACCTGAGCAGGAAGGGGCCGAAGGCGGGTGCGGCGGCGCCGAGAGCGGCGTTCGCCTCGGCTGTCCAGCCGCCGGTGATACGTACGTCCCGTACCAGCAGGAGCGCCAGGGGGAGGCAGTGCGCCGTGCCGTCCTCGGGTGGGGCCGGCACGAGCTGGCCGCGGGTCATCCCGGGCACGTACCAGCCGGGTTCCGCGATGAGCTCGGGATGCCACCAGGGCGTCCCGGCGAACCTGCGCACCAGACGCACCAGGCTGTGCTCGAAGTGGATGTGCAGGTCGCCGCCGCCGGTCGGGGCGCTCGCGGGAGCGACCGGCGGCACCGTGTCGGCCGCCTCCGGGGCATCCGGCGTGGCGGACGGGCGCAAGGAGGGCAGCAGCCTGAGGGCCGGCCTCCTCAAGGCCGCGTGCTCGCGGGCGCTGACCACCTCGGAAGGGACCAGCGCATCGGCTTCCCCCGAGTCGATCGCGGTCCGCAGCATCTCGACGCGGTCTGCGTCGAGGGCGAGGAGCGCGCTCCGGGGCGTGTCCGCCGCGGGCTGCGTCAGGGATGCGGAACGCAGCCGCCACAGTTCGGGATTGGCGTCCGGGAGGGATTCCTCCTGTGCCGGGGGCGCGGGCTGTGACGCGGTGACGGTGCTGTCGAAGGTCTGCCAGTGCACGGCACCGCTGGGCGCCGCCCAGTCGTCCGGTTCGAGGCCCAGGGGAAGACCGGCGGGGTTGGGGCCCAGGTCGCGCTTCGCGGCGTTGAGCAGATCACGGACGCGTGCCCAGGCGTCCGTGTCGGGGGCGGCCGAGGGGCGGCCGTACTGGGCGATCAGCGTGTAGACGGAGGAGGCGGAGATACCGCTGCCGAGCGCGGCGGGGATCGGCGTGCAGTCGCTCAGCCTCAGCAGCAGCGGGAAGTCGTACTCCGCCCGTAGCCATTCGGAGACGAGGAGCTGGTTGACCACACCGTTCTGCACCATGTCGTCGTCGACCGCCTGCCCCGGCAGGACGGCGAGCGCGAACTTCCCCGCGCCCGCTGTGACGTAAGTCCGCAGCAACTGGTCGAGGACCTGCTGACCGAGGGCGACCGGCAGGTCCTCGTGGGCGGCCATGACGGCACCCTCCTCAGGCGGTCGGAGCGGCAGGCGTCGGGGGCGCTGGGGCTGCGGGAGCCGGGTCGGCAGGCGCGGGGGCTGCCGGGGCCGCAGGAGCAGCAGGCGCCGGGGCTGCCGGAGCCGGAGCCGCCGGGGCCGGAGGCGCGGGGGCTGCGGGAGCCGCGGGCGCGGGCGCTGGTGCTGCCGGAGTCGGGGCTGCCGCAGGAGCCGGGGCTGCTGGAGCCGGAGCCGCTGGTGCAGCGGGCGCCGGGGCCGCCGGTGTGGGCGCGGGGGCTTCAGCCGCGGGCTTGGGCGCTTCGGCCTTCTTCTCCTCCTCCTTCTTCTCCTCACCCTTGGGCGCGTCCACCAGCGGAGCCGGAGGGGTGATCTCTCCGACCCAGCCGACGATCTGCGAGCCGTGAATCTCCAGCGTGCCCCGCTGGCCGTCGCTGTGGTAGTTCCAGCCGTAGTCGCTGCCGCCGCTGGACTCGAACACGCCGTGCGATTCGCTTTCGCTGTGCTGCACGGAGCCGCCGATTCCCATGTAGCCGGCGGACCCGCCGAAGCTGGTGGAACTGGTGTTGGTGTTGGAGCTCGCGTCGGCGACGGCCTTCTGGAACGCGTCACCCGCGGCACCCCAGTTGTCGGCGGAGATCTTCACGTTGCGGACGACCACGAAGCCCTTGGGCACCATGGGCAGCAGCTTGTCGGTCTTCCCCATCTGGCCGTCGAGGGTGCCGTCACTGATGCAGCCCTTCGGCTGGCCGACGATGTGCCAGCCGTCCATGTGGAACAGGTCACCGAGCAGCCAGGGGCGTCGGATGGTCGCCATGAACCACTCGAAGTCAACCGTGGCGTTGGAGGTTTCGTCGTGGAAGCTCGACCATGTGGCGCTGTCGGTGTGCATCCCGGAGGAGGCGCTGCTCTCGGAGTGGGAGACATTGGCGGAGGCGCCGAAGAAGCCGATGCTGTAACCGGCGCTGCCGGAGGTGGAGGAGGCGCTGTTGTCGTAGTAGCTCCGTCCGAAGGAACTGCTGCCGCCCGCAGCCGACTTGTCGAGCTTGTTGGACTCGACATGCACCTCGACCGTACCGAAGTCCTTGTTCTTCCGGTCCCACCAGGAGATGGGGTCGATGTAGGAGTACGGCACGTTCACGGCCACGGCTCCGGCGAGCCCCAGCTGATAGGCGTCGAACATCGTGCGGGCCTGCGCGATGAACGACGCTGCGGCGCTGCCACCGATCGACTGGGTCGTGGCGATGGCGTCCTCCACCTCCTGGCCTCCCATCGCGAAGAGGTCGGCCCTGGCGGAGTCGACGGCACCCTTGTACTTCGTGCTGGTGACCGGCCAGACCTGACCCAGCGCCGGGTCGGCGGTGGCTGCGGCGAAGGCACCCGCGAATGCGGTGACCGCGTCTTCGTACGACTTCTTGTTCTTGTTGTAGATCTCGTACTTGCGCGAGTAGCCGGTCATGTTGCCTTCGGCGTCGAAGGTGAAGAGCGTCTTCCGCGCGGCATCGATCCGGGCCTGGACCTCGGCGCTGGGTGGTGGCACGGGCTCGGCCTGCATGCCGACCAGAGCGGTCTTGTACGCGAAGCTGACCTTGCGGTCCGGCCAGGCGACGGCGATGCCGTCCTTGGTGACCATCAGCATCTCGTCGACGAGGTTCGAGGTGAAGCCCGCGGCCTGGAGCGAGTGCTGGAGCTGTGGGTCGGGCTTGGGCGGTACCGCGGACAGTGCGGCTGCCGGGGTGGTGGCTTCGGCAGCCGCCGGTGCGGCCGGTGCCGCCGGCGCGAAACGGCCGTCACTCGAGACTGCGGCCGAGGTGGCACCACCGGCCGGAGTCCACGCGAAGGAGTACATGGCGGGGTCGATGGGGTAGCCCACCGGGAGGTGCATGTAAACGGCCGAGCCGGAAGGCTTTCCGTCGGGACCCACCATGCGGGCCGTGATGGCGGAGTGAATCTGGTCCAGCGCGGCAACGAGTGCCTGAGTGACGCCCCCGCTCACCTGGAGTTGGGAATCGACTGGCATGGCGAGTTTCCTTCCCTGTGATCCGTACGAGGGTTGAGAGATCCAATATTCAGATCCGTATATGGACGAGTTCAGTATTACTCGCCCGGGGTTTACGGCGCATGTACCGGGTCGGACTGACGCGAGCTCAACTCATTTCGCGTCAACGGCCGTTGCGACGACGGACACACGACTGCCGGATTCAGCGCCGGGCGGATACCGAACGGGCGGTGAGGACACGCCGGGTCATCCCACTACCGTTTTCCGGGAACGCCCTCCCGCGAGCCCTCACCCTGACGGTTCCAGGTCACCAGTTGGGGTTGACGTCGGAACCGAACCCGCCACCCGCCGGACGCTTTTCGAAGTGGAGGTGCGGACCGGTGGAATTTCCGGTGGAGCCGACCTCTCCGACCTTCTGACCGGCCTTCACGGCACCGCCGTCCACGGTCCGCTTGGAAAGGTGGCAGTACCAGTAGTCGAAACCGCCGGTGCGCAGCACGAGGTAGTTGCCGAAACTCGGGTCCCGTCCGCTCCGGGCTATGGAACCGCTGCGCACCGCGACACAGGTCTTCCCCTGCGGAGCGGGGTAGTCGGCGCCGGTGTGATAGCCCAGGCTCCAGTGAGGCCCCTTCCTGCGGTACGGGGTCGCGACGCCGACTCCTGGCACGGGGGACGCGACACGAGCACCACCGCCGCCGGCGGCCGGCTGCCCGGCCGACGGAACGCGGAGCTTGTCCCAGGACATCTTGCCCGGAATGCCGTTGGCGTCCGCCCCCTTCAATTTCAGCTTCTGCTGCCAGGCGGCATAGGACTTCTGGTCCGCTTCGGTCCACTCAAGGTCAGGGCCCGCCTTGTACTTTCCGCACCCTTCGTCCATCAAGCGTTTTCCCATTGCGGTGATCAGGGGGCTCCGTTGCCCCTTGTGGAAGAATGCTGCTCCCGGGAACGGCGCCAACGTAGCCATGGCCTTCCCCTCTTTTCGACGGCTGCCGGATCACGATGAGCATTCGACTGTTGAACGTGGGAAGATGTCACCGTGCCGACACCGGATTTGATTGATCGCTGCCCCAATTTTCGCCGACGAGATGCCGGTTCCGGTCGGTTGCCCCAGTCGGACATGCCCACCGGACCGGGCCCGCTGCACTGGGAAGCGTACGGAACTCCTGGTGATGGAGCGGGCTTTCCGGTCGGCCGGGCGGCGCTCCTGCCCGAAAGCCGGGTTCCGCCCGGGACCGATGTGCTGCTTCCGTCACAGCTGCCCTGTCTCCACGATGCGCCCGTTGGGAACCGCGTGCAAACCCGGCAACGTGCGGAAATCCGGATCTCGGTGTAGCCGGTCAGGCGAGGATCTCGACGTACCCCTCGGTTCCGTGCACACGGATCCGCTGCCCGTCCCGGATCAGCGTGGTGGCCTGCTCGACGCCCACGACGGCCGGCAGTCCGTACTCCCGGGCGATCACCGCGCCATGAGTCATCAGGCCGCCCACCTCCGTGACCAGGCCCGCGATTCCGACGAACAGCGGCGACCAACTGGGGTCCGTGAAGGCCGTGACGAGGATGTCGCCCGCTTCGAGGTCGGCGTCCGCCATGTCGAGCACGACACGGGCCCTTCCCTCCACCATCCCTGTGGAGACCGGCAGACCGGCCAGGGCTCCGGCAGGCACGTCGTCGCGCCGGTACGACCCGGTGACGGCCTCGCCGTCCGAGGTGAGCACCCGGGGCGGCGTGAGCGCGTGGTACGACCGGAACGCCTCCTTGCGCTGCTGGATGAGCCGGCTGTCCGCCTGCTTCGAGCGCACGACTTCGTGGAGTTCCTGGAAGGTGAGGTAGAAGATGTCCTCCGCCTCGGGGAGCACGCCGGCCTTCACGAGGCGCTCGGCCTCCCCCATCAGGGCCTGCTTGTAGACGAAGTAGCGGCTGACGATGCCGTACTTGGGGTACTCCCGGTATCCGATGAAGGTGCGCACCCGGTCGATCATCCACTTGGCCTCGTCGGCCTTGCTGTCCCCGTCCGGCAGTTTCCGCAGGCGCGACAGCACGTCATGTTCCTTCTGGCGCGCCTTCTGCTTCCCCTCCTCGAAACGCCGTGCGGCGGCGCCCGGCTCGAAGTTCCTGACGTTGTCGAGGATCACGGGCACGAGCGGGGTGGGACGTTCGCGCCAACGCGGCCTCGTGATATCGATCTCGCCGACGCAGCGCATGCCGTAGCGGTCGAGGTAGGCCTCGATGGCGTCACGTGCTTCGGTCCCGCCCTCGAGCTCGGCCAGCTCGTCCAGGAAGTCCTCGTCCTGGACGCCCCGCAGGAACGCCACCACCTGCGGCCGGGGACGGATCACGTCCGCGACGTCGAGCAGGTCGAGTCCCATCTCCGAGGTGATGTTGTCGGGGGCGGAGAGCGTCAGGGTGTCGGCCGGGTTCTTCTCACCCAGCCACTCCCCCAGCTTGTCGTTGAGCCACCATGTGGACTCCATCCCCGCCATGATCGCCTGGTAGCTCAGGGGATCACCGAGGACGCTCCTGTGCTCCTCGAACGCCTCCAGCAGGAAGTCGAAGAGCTCCGTGCCGGTCTTCGCCCGGATGCCGCGCTCCAGGGCGGCAATGGACTTCCGGCTGCGCTCGATCAGCTCGGTGACGACGGCCGGATCGTTCTCGATCGGGGTCGGCGCAACGCCCGCCCGCCTGCCGGGAGCCGTGTCGGGGACCGACGGGACGAAGTCGCCGCGGTCGAGGACGGTCTCCAGAGCGTCCCTGACCAGTGGATCGCCCTTCCCCATGGCATCCAGGAGGCCGGCGCGGCTCGCTGACGAGGCCAGGCGCGAGGTGACGTCGACGAACAGCCTCCCGCCGGCCTCGGTCATCGGCACCATGGCCGTCAGCTGCCACATGGAGTACCCGAGGGGCTTCATGGGATCGGTCATCATCTGCTGGTGGCCGACGGAGACATAGACGCGGTTCTCCGGGTCGCCGGCCTCCGGAACGGGGAACAGCGTCGTGACCGGCCGGCTCTGGACGATCCGGAAGTCCTCGCCGGTCAGGCACCACTCGATGTCCTGCGGACAGCCGAAGTGCGCCTCGATCCGCCGCCCGAGCCGCACGAGCCGCACGGCCTGGTCGTCCGTCAGCGCGGCTTGCCTCTGCCGCTGTCCGTCGACCGCCACTTCCTGGGTGCCGCCGGCGGGAAGGGCCAGCACCGCACGCCGCTTGGCGGCGATCGTCCTGGCGACGACTTCACCGTCCCGTACCTTGTACACGTCCGGGTTCACGATGCCGGAGACCAGGGCTTCCCCGAGGCCGAAGCCCGCGTCCACCGTGGCGACCTTGCGGTTGCCGGTGACGGGATCGGCGGTGAACAGGACGCCGGAAGCGTCCGGGAGCACCATCCGCTGCACGACCACGGCCATGTGAACCGTACGGTGGTCGATGCCGTGGTGCCTGCGGTAGGTCACGGCCCGCTCGGTGAACAGCGAGGCCCAGCACCGGCTGATGTGCTGGAGGACGGCAGTCGGCCCCAGGACGTTGAGGTACGTGTCCTGCTGGCCGGCGAACGAGGCCGTCGGCAGGTCCTCCGCCGTCGCGCTGGACCGGACGGCACAGGCTGCCTGCTCGCCGAGGGCGGTGAGCGCGCGGGTGATCGCCGCCGACAGGTCGTCGGGGACGGCGATCCCTTCGATGGCCCGGCGGATCTCCGCACTGAGCGTGCGGGTCGTCCGGTGGTCGTCCGGGTCCACCCTCGCCAGCCGGTCGAGCCGGTCCTCGATCGACGGCTCTTCGGCCATGATCCGGCGGAAGGCGGAAGTCGTCACGCAGAATCCACCCGGCACGCCGGTGCCGTCGATCCGCGACAGCGCGCCCAGGTGCGCGGCCTTGCCACCGACGACCGCGACCTGCGTCTCGTCGATGTCCTGAAGGTCCAGCACGTACTGCTCGGTCACCGCGATACCTCCGAGGTCCGTCGTGCTGCGGGGGCCGGTCGTGTCACCGGCGCCTCCCGCCCCCGCCGCCTTCCCTCCGATGGGCCGGGCGGCGGGCACACCGGCAGCGGCGTCGCCGGTCCCACCACCGGTTCGTACATCGACGGCAACTCACGCACGTCGTTCCTCCATCTCCGCGGATTGTGGCATCGGCCGACGATTCTGCGCCGTGACCCGGGCCTTGCGGCAAGCCCCCCGGCGCGCTATAACTTGGGAGAGGCAAGGAGAGGGTTCTCCTTGCCTTTGCTGTTTCCACCCGTCGGTGTGATGCGCGCCACCATCCGGGTGCCTCGGGTCGCTCATACGCGATCATGCCCGCATGGACACACGTTTCCTCGGCATACCCGAGCTGGTCGACGTCGAGGCTCCGCCCGTGGCGGTCGTCATCGATGTCATGCGCGCGTTCACGGTGGCGGCCTGGGCCTTCGCCCAGGGCGCGGAGAAGATCGTTCTCGCCGAGTCGCTGGACGGGGCACAAGCCCTGAAGGCTCGCCACCCGGAGTGGGTGGCGATCAAGGACGGTGCCCCCGCACCCGGATTCGACACCGTCAACTCTCCGGGCCTGCTGCGCTCCCTCGACCTCGGCGGAAGGACCGTCGTCCAGAAGACCACGGCGGGTACGGTCGGCGCCCTCGCGGTGAGGGACGCGTCACTGGTGCTGTGCGCGAGCTTCGTGGTGGCGGAGGCGACGGCGCGGCTCCTGCGGACACGCGAGTGCGACAGCGTCACGTACGTGGTCACCGGCGAGGACGGGCGCGCCGATGAAGACCTGGCGTGTGCCCAGTACATCGCCGGGCGGGCCGCCGGGGCGGGGACGGACGCGGCCGGCTACCTCCGCCGCGCGGGCGAGTCGCGCGCCGCGTCCGAGCTGGCGGAGGGTGTGCGCCAGGGCGTCCATCCCGATGACATCGCGCTCTGCCTGGAACTCGACCGGTTCCCCTTCGCCATGGTGGCGACCTCGGAGGGCCCTCTCATGGTCCTCCGCCCGTACGCCATGCCTGCGCCGGGGCACTGACGCCCTGTCATTCACGGTGCAGGGCGGCTGAGTCGTGGGTGCGTGACGCCGTCGTCAGGATGTTCGCGGTGCCTCAGTCGAGACAGAACTCGTTGCCCTCGACGTCCCGCATCCCGATGCAGGACTCGTCGACGCCGTCGGCGAGCAGTGTGCGCTCGTGCACCGCGCCGAGCGCCATCAGCCGCGCGCACTCCTTTTCGAGTGCGGCGAGGCGCTCGTCACCCACGAGCCCGGTGCCGACACGCACGTCGAGATGCACCCGGTTCTTGACGATCTTCCCTTCGGGAACACGCTGGAAGTACAGGCGCGGACCGGCACCGGAGGGATCGACGCAGGCGAACGACGCCCCTTGCCGCTCGGGCGCCAGCGAGCGATCGTAATCGGCCCAGCTGTCGAACCCCTCGGGCGGCGGCGGTAGGACGTACCCCAGCACCTCGCACCAGAACCGGGCGACGCGCTCGGGTTCCGCACAGTCGAAGGTGATTTGGACCTGCCTGATCGACGTCATCGGCACACCATAACGGCGCGGCCTCGACGGGTCCCCCGATTATCGCCCGAGTGACGATTGATTCTCGCGGCATGGGCCCAGGACGATCCCGAAGGGGGTCTTCCGGACCTGCTGAGCGGAGCGAAAGTCACGACCGCGTCGTTCGGGCAGCCGCCCGGGACACCGGGCGCCTCGCGGGCCTGGGCGATCACCACAACGACACTTCGCCCGGGGCGTGGCGGACTTCGCGGCGGCTGTGGCCGGAAAGGCCACGTCGCACCTGCCGACAGATCACGCACTGCACGTGCTGGAACTGACCCTGCCCATGGCGAACGCGACCGAGGGTGTGGCCGCTCACCCCGAGACCACGTTCGCTCCCGTCCCGCCGATGCCCTGGGCCGAATGAAACACGGGCAACTCAACACTCCTGCGCGGCATGCGAGCTGCGAAGCCCGGTCCGGGGGCACCACCGCGGACACGAGGGCGCGCAGGTGCCAGGCGGAAGTCCGCAGGGGCGGGTGAGTCTGCCGGTCGCGTCGGTATCCGTCGGGGCCTGGCCTGTTTCCAGGCCAGGCCCCGACGGGAGTCCCACGCGTCGCACGGTCACGGACGCGGGCCTCGACCGGGGCCGAAGTGCGCACGGCGAAGTCGACGGCCTGTGGGAGCGGTGACCACGCCTACTCCCCTCGGTCCGCCACCGTCCGGCCCACGTACGAGCGGTGGCCCTTGCACCTCACCCCTCGGCCCTGGCCTCATCCGATGGGGAAGACTGAGGCCATGAGAGACATCGTTTTCACGCGCAGGAGCGGCTGGATCCCGAACGTGATCCGCGAGGACGGTGAGCTGAAACTGATGCTCGGCGCCGGTGCCGACGCCAACCACGAGCCTCGCACGTTCACTTTCCCGATCAGGGATGCCCATCTTGCGGTGATACAGGAGGACCTGGGCAGGCATCTCCTGCTGTGGAGTGCGGTCCTTCCACTGTGCGACGCCGCCGGAACCCGGGGCCGGCTCGACGAGAACGCCGCAGCCGCGCTCCTGGACCCGGTCCTTCTCTCAGCGCCCGCCGACGTCGACGCACTCTTCCGACGCATCCCGTGGGACAGGAGCCGGCTCATCGCCCATGGGGCTGACATCGATCTGCTCGAGCGCGGTCAGGTCTGCGCGGCGATGCGTGCGGCAACGGAGACCTCCGACGGGAAACGCGCTCAGAAGCACCGTGCGGACCGCCGTCGCGCCGAACGCGGAGTGGAACTCGGTCCGCTCGACGCCGCGCTTCTGATGTACACGGGCCAGTACGTGCACGGCGCGACGATTCCGAGGCGGACGCCCGCTGCCGTCGACCCCGCGCTGCTGCCCGAGGTCATACGTGTGATCGCCACCGCGGAGCAGGCGTGCGCCGGTATGCGGCTCGGCCGCGATCCGCGACGGGGCAAGCGAGCCACGGACAAGCGCGACTGGGACCGGATGGCCACGACGGTCGACGCGGCCGTGCGCCGCGCGCACCCGGGACTCGTCGATGACGCGGTGCGCACCGTGAGCTTCCTGATGTGCTCGGAGGCCGCGGACCGCTCCAGGAACGCGCCCGTGGGCGACGGGGAAGCCGCCGGCGAAGGTGCGAGGAGGACGCCCCTCTCGTTCACCGACGACAAGGATGTCGAAAGGAAGTGGCTCCCCGGTAGTCCTCGCACTGCCACGGAGGAGTTCTGGGAGTTCGTCGGCGATCGCTCCGCCTCGGACAACGAAGTGTTCACCATCGAGGACGAGAAGAAGGGTGAAGGAATCCAGCTCCACTTCTACGCGGACTCCATCGCCCGGATCACGACGGAACGCGAGGGCGATGGCGGGTCGGATCCGGAGTACCGGGTCGAGTACAGCCTCGTCGACGGGATGCGCGGGTACCGGACCCTGGTGAGCGCCTTCGTCCGCGGTGGCTGCGCCGCACTGGACCAGTACGGCCCGTGGATGTCGGATGTCGATGAGTTCGAGCGCACGCGCCGGGAGCGCAAGGCCGGGTAGCCCCACCGGCAGCCCGCGCACGCACGTCGGGCAGACGGCTACTTCCATCCGTGGCACGGGTGCACCCCTGAGCTCGCGCGTTCCCGGTACCGTGATCGTCCTGCCGCATGGGATGTCCATGTGTCCGGCCGGCCCGTGCCGGGGAATCCGGTGGCGAACGAGGGGACCGTGATGAGTGAACTGGAGAAGCCCGGGATCGAGGTTCCGGAGGGTGATGCGCCCACCGAGCTGACGATCCGGGACATCGTGGTCGGGGGCGGGCCCGAGGCGCAGCCGGGCCGGGTCGTCCAGGTTCACTACGTAGGGGTCACCTTCGCGTCCGGAAGGGAGTTCGACTCCTCCTGGGAGCGCGACCGGCTGTTCAAGTTCGCCGTGGGCGGCGGCAAGGTCATCAAGGGTTTGGACCGTGGAGTGAGGGGAATGAGGGCCGGCGGCCGGCGCCAGATCATCGTTCCTCCGCGCCTCGGTTACGGCAAGCAGTCCCCCTCTGCCTCGATCCCGGCGAACTCGACGCTCATCTTCGTGGTGGACCTGCTGACGGTCGCGGGCGGCCCTCCGGAGCGACGCCCGGCTTGACCAGCTCCGGCCTGAGCATGCGCTGCGCGCTGGACCCACGCACCACAGCGGCCAGGCCGGCCACGGCCCTCCCCCGGTCCTGCCGGAGAGGGCCGGAGAGGGCCGGCAACCGTCCGACCGCCCTCGAACGTCCTCCCGTGCATGTCGCCGCGCCCGATTCCCACTCCGATCAGGACCTGACGACCGCCGGCACCTACGTCGAGATGGCCTCCCGCCTCACCGAGCCGGTCCTGCTGGGCCTGGCCGTGCTCGCTGTCCGCAACCGGGTCAAGCGCTGAGGATTGCCCCCGGCGGCAGCCGGTCGCCGTGCCCGCTTTCTCGTCGGCCCCCCTGTCCGGATGGAAAAACCTGTGATGCGTAGGCCATTTCGTCGCTGTCGCCGGCCCGTGCCGGTCCAGTGGGGTGGTGATGCGTGCACCGCACAGCCAGAGGTGCGACGGGGCGGGTCGTGGGCGCGGGCCGGGTCTCGTATACCGGTTCCGCCGATCAGACAGGTGACCTTTCCTGTCCGGTCGGCCGTTTACCTGTCACCCATGACGGCGAAACCGCGCCGATACACACCCCGCCTAGCGTCCATCACCGGCATACGAGATGAGGGGTGCGCCAGATGTGGACGAACCGGCGGTCGATTCTTGGACTCGCGGCGGCGGCAGGGGCAGGGGCGTTGGTCTCGTCCGCGGGACAGCCGGCGTTCGCGGCGTCGCGAGCCGGCAGGGAGCCGGCACAGGACACCCGTCCGTCCGGGGAGCCCGATCCCACGGTGTGGAGAGAGCTCGGCGACCCACTGGTGCCCGCGACGGGATCCGGTCCGCTGGCCGGACTGACCGTGGCCGTCAAGGATCTGTTCGCCGTCGAGGGGCATCGGGTGGGTGCGGGCAACCCTGAGTGGCTGGCCGGGAGCCGCCCGGAAGCCACCACGGCTCCGGCCGTTGCGGCGTTGCTCGCGGCGGGGGCGGCCGTCGCCGGAATTGCCCGTACCGATGAGTTCGCGTACAGCCTGGCAGGCACGAACGGACATTACGGTACGCCGCCCAACCCGGCGGCTCCGGAGCGCATTTCGGGCGGCTCGACCTCAGGTCCCGCCAGTGCCGTCGCACTGGGCCAGGCCGACATCGGTCTCGGCACCGACACGGGAGGCTCGATCCGCATCCCCTCCTCCTACCAGGGTCTGTACGGAATCCGCCCGAGCCACCGCGCGGTGTCCACCAAGGGGCTGCTGCCGCTCGCGCCGTCCTTCGACACGGTCGGGTGGATCACGCGTGACGCCAGGGCGCTGCGCGCCGCGGGGCGGGTGCTGCTGCCCCGTGACGGCGGCCCGGCTCCGTCCGGTGCCGTACTCGCCCAGGAGATCATCGACGTGGCCTCACCGGAGGTCGCCGCCTCGGTGCGCCGGGCGGTGGGCGGCTGGCGCGCCGCCGGACTGCCGCGCATCCGGGGCGTACGGTTCGACGCCGGTGTGCTGCCCGGCTGGGTGCGCGCCTTCCAGACCAAGCAGGGCGTGGAGGCCTGGCGCCAGTGGGGGCCGTGGGTCTCGCGGCACTGGGAGTCGCTCAACCCGGATGTCAGGTCCCGTTTCGAGACCGCGTCGAAGTACACCCCGGACGACCTCGCGGCGGCCGAGCGGGTCCTGCGCGAGGCACGCGCCCGTGTCGACGACCTGCTCGGCAACCGGATACTCATCCTGCCGTCCGCGTCCTCGGTGGCTCCCACCCGTGAGGAGGCCGCACTCGGCGGCCCGGTCATCGAGCAGGCCAGGGCCCAGACCTTCCAGCTCACCTGCCTCGCCGGGCTCACGGGCCGCTGCGCTGTCAGCATCCCTGTCCACAGCCGCACCGCCCCAGTGGGCCTGTGCCTGGTGGGCCCGCGCGGAAGCGACCGCCACCTCCTGGACCTCGCGGTCCGCTGGGAGGCCGCCCACGTGTGAGCGCCGCCGCCTGCGGGCGCCCTCACCCGGGTCCTGGGGCCGCGTGGCGAGCGGGCGGCCGGGGCGCGGCCGACGGGCCGGGGCGCGGCCGACGGGCCGGGGCGCGGCCGACGGGCCGGAACAGCCCGGCGACGGGGTGTACCGTCTCAGATCCTGGACGACACATAACCGGTCCGTGAGATGCGTGAGATCGTTTCGACGCCCGCACGGGTCGCGCGGCCTTGCCACGAGGGGGACCCGCACCGCCGTGCGGGACCGCCGGCGCCCCCTACGTCGACGGCCGCACTACGCCCTCGTGGGAAAGCCCCAGAGATGTACGCTCCCAGCACCGGGCCCACCCAGGCCCCGTCGCATTCCCAGGCCGACGCCGCGCCCGTCAACTCGCGCTCCCGCGTCCTGATCGCCAGCCTCATCGGCACGACGATCGAGTTCTACGACTTCTACGTCTACGCGACCGCCGCGGTCCTGGTCTTCCCGAAACTCTTCTTCCCGAGCAGCGACCCGACCACGGCTCTGCTCTCCTCCTTCGCGGTGTTCGGCGCGGCGATGGTCGCCCGCCCCATCGGTGCGATCGTCTTCGGGCACCTCGGCGACCGTCTCGGCCGCAAGGGCACCCTGGTGGCCTCGCTGCTCACGATGGGCATCGCCACCTTCCTGATCGGCGTTCTGCCGACGTACGCGCAAGCCGGCTGGGTCGCCACGGCGCTGCTGGTGCTGATGCGACTCGCCCAGGGCTTCGCGCTCGGCGGTGAGTGGAGCGGCGCGGCCCTGGTCGCCACCGAGAACGCGCCTGCCGGGAAGCGCGCGCTATGGGGTACCTTCCCCCAGCTGGGCGCCCCGCTCGGGTTCATCATCGGCAACGGCCTGTTCCTGGTCATCGCCGCGCTGCTGCCCTCCGCGGCGGGCGCCGACCCCTCGCAGCCCTCCGAGGCCTTCCAGAGCTGGGGGTGGCGGATCCCCTTCCTGTTCTCGGCCGTCATGGTCGCGATCGGGCTGTGGGTACGCATGCGTCTGGTCGAGTCGCAGGTCTTCGCGAAGACACAGGAGACCGGCAAGGTCCGCAAGCTGCCACTGGCCACCGTCTTCCGTCACCACTGGAAGCAGCTGGTCCTGGGCAGCTTCGCGATGCTGGCGACGTACGTCCTCTTCTATCTGATGACGACGTTCTCGCTCAGCTACGGCCGCACCGCCGAGGACGCGGACGTTCCGGGTCTCGGCTACAGCTACACCACGTTCGTCCTGATGATGATCTTCGGCGTGCTGTTCTTCGCCGCGTTCACCCTGATCTCCGGCCCGCTCGCGGACAAGTACGGCCGCCGCAGGACCCTCGTATGGGTCACCGCCGGCATCATCGTCTTCGGCCTGGTCTGGGTGCCGCTGATCAACCTGGGCACGCTCGGCGTCGTACTGTGGCTGGTCCTCGGCTTCACGCTGATGGGTACGACGTTCGGCCCGATGGGTGCGATGCTCCCGGAGCTCTTCCCGACCAGCGTCCGCTACACGGGCTCCGGCATCGCCTACAACGTCAGTTCCATCCTCGGCGCGGCTGTCGCCCCGTTCGTCGCGGTCGCCCTCTGGGAGGCCGGCGACGGCTCCCCGTGGCTGGTCGGTGTCTACCTCTCGGTGATGGCCGTCCTCACCCTGACCGCCCTCCTCATCGGCAAGGAGACGAAGGACATCGCCCTGGACGAGGGGGAGGTCCCGGCAACCCCCGCCAGGACCGAGGCCCCGTCCGCCTGACCTGGCCCCGGACCCGCGGCAGTGGCCGTCGCTGGTCCGGAAGACCGCGATGCGCCTGACACCACGGAGACTGCCCGTAACCCTGCTCACTCGGCCGCGTCGGGACCGCGCGCTGCGGTGGGGCCCTCCTCGGGGCCCCTCCGCAGCCGGACGATGCCCGGATGGAACGGACCGTCACCGGCGGGCAGCGGACCGAGCGTCCGCGCGGCGGTTTCTTCCCGCGGCAGCGTCCAGTACGTGTCCTCGGTGGCGGAGAACCGCAGCGTGAAGATCGTCGTGTCGTCGTGGAGCCGCCCCCCGGAGTGCCGCAGCAGCCCCTCCGAGACCAGCGCGGCCACCTGGCGTGCGGAAGCCACCGCGCCAGGATCACGGACGACGGCGTCCTCCAGGAACGAGCGAAGCGGGAAGAACTCGCCCGCCGCGTTTCGAGCCTCGGTGACTCCGTCGGTGGTCAGCACGATGACGTCGTCGTCGGCCAGCCTGAAGCGGTGGGTCACGGCGGGTGCCACCCCGGCCGGATCCAGGTCGCTGAGGCCGAGGGGCAGCCGGTTGGCCACCCGCAGCACCCTGACCCCGCGCGGGCTCACGACCAGCGGCGGCTCGTGGCCGAAATCGACGACGTCCACCCATGACTCGCCGCAGCCAGGGTTGGGGAATCCCATCAGCACGGCGGTCGCGAAGCGGTCGGGCTGCGCGTACCCCATGGCCACGCCGAGCTGGCTCTGGCGTTCCATCCGTACTTCCAGCCGTCCTGCGACGGTGCCGAGGCTCGGCACGTGGTAGCCGGCCTCGCGGAACGTTCCGAGGATCGCGGCGGCCGCGGCCAGGGCACCCAGCCCTTTCCCCTGCACGTCGCCGATGAGGGCCCGGGCTCCCCAGCGGCACGGCTGGAGGTCGTAGAAGTCGCCGCCCAGCCGGGCCACCGCGTCGGCAGGGAGATAGATGTGGGCATTCTCGACACCGTGAATGTGCGGCGGCATGTCGCGCAGCACGGTGGCGCGGGTCGCGTCCGCGACGTTGCGGATGTGCAGGATTCGGCCTTCCCGGCGCAGCCGGAGCCAGCAGGCGGCGATCGCGAGCACGCTGCCCGCGGCGACCAGGATGAAGTCGGGCAGACCGGCCCTGTACTCGTGCGACCAGGCTGCGTCGAGCCCCAGGTACGCCACGACGGAGACGAGCCCGAAGACCGCGGTCACCCAGACCGGACAGAGCGCGGCGGCGAGGCCCGGGACCATCACGATCCAGGAGAGCGCCCGGAAGTCACCGGAGGTGTTCCAGTCGGTGACGGCGACCGCGAGCAGCGCCGCCAGCGGCAGCAGCCAGCCCACCCGGCGCCGCCGCAACCAGACGGGCAGGACGTACACGACCCGGTCCAGCCTGCGCTCCAAGGCCTGGCGCCACCGGCCCGAGGGGCCGGGTGGCGGGGCCGGCAAGCCAGTCTGCGGTGGGCGGAAGGGCGACACCTTCGTATCGGATCACGCACTCGCGCACGGCGCATCCGGTGACCGTCGCGGGCCTTCACGGCGGGGTGGCGACGCACGGAGGCCGGGCCGGGGGCGGCCACTCGCGGGCTGTTCGACGTCGTGCGCCGCGACGACGTACTGGACCGCGTCTCCGCCGTACCGCGGTCGAAGGCGTGAGGTGGCCCCGGAACAGTCCGCGAAGGAGAGCCGGACCTGGCATCCGAGCGCCTGCGTCGTGGAGGAGGAGGCGAGGGCTGCCGAGAAGCTGCGAAGTGAGGTCGGCGAATCCCAGGGCACAAGGGCGACAGACGATGGGAGGTTGCCATGGATGGCAGAGACCTGGAACTTGGCGAGCTTCTGGCCGCCGCGGAGTCCGCCCCGCCCGGGGCGTCCGTCGGCGTGGTCGCGCACGATCTGCGCAAGCGCTTCGGGGCGCAGAGCGTGTCGTTCCTGTTCGTCGACCTCCTGGGGGAACGGCTGCTGCGCCTGACCGCGCCCGTCGAGGGTGACATGGCGGATGTTCCGGAGCGGATCGGTCTGCAGGGCAGCGTCTACGACACGGTGCTCCGCAGCCAGCGCCAGCACGTGTGGCCGGACGGCCAGGGCGGACGCCGCGTGATCTCGCCGGTGAGCAACAGGGGCGACTGCATCGGTGTGCTGGAGCTGACACTGCAGCACACCGACGAGGCGGTGCTCGAACAGATCAGCGAAGCGGCCCACGCGCTGGCTTACATCATCGTGACGGACCGCCGATTCACCGACCTGTACCAGGCCGGCCGGCGCACCACCCGGACCAGCCTGGCCGCCGAGATCCAGCATCAGCTGCTTCCTTCGGCTTCCTGCTGCGAGGCTCCCCAGTTCACCCTCGCCGCAGGTCTTGTCCCGGCCGACGACATCGGGGGCGACACCTACGACTACACCCTCGACCAGGACACGCTGCACCTGTCCATCACCGACGCCATGGGCCATGACACCGAGTCCGCCCTGCTGGCGACACTGGTCACGGGCGCGCTGCGCGGCGCCCGCCGTGCGGGCTGCGACGCGCTGCGCCAGGCCGATCACGCTCAGGAGGCCCTGCTGAGCCACAACCGTGGGCTGGCGACCGGGCAGCTGCTGTGCGTCCGGCTCGAGACGGGCACCTGCGAACTCGTCAACGCGGGGCACCCCTGGCCCCTTCGCCTGCGGGAAGGGGCCACAGAGGCCGAGGAGGTCAAGCTCGCGGTCAACCTGCCGTTCGGCGTCGCGGCGCCCACCTCCTACCAGCTCCAGACGCTTCAGCTGCGACCCGGCGACCGCCTCGTCCTGCTCACCGACGGAATGCAGGAACGAGGGGCCGCGGCTGTCGAGCTGGCCACTCTTGTGGGCGAGACCGGCGCCTCGCACCCGAGGGAGGCCGTCCGCACGCTGACGACTGCGGTGCTGGACGCCTGCCAGGGCAATCTCAAGGACGACGCGACCGTCCTCATTCTGGACTGGCACGGAAACGAAAAGACCGCTCGGCGAGGCGCGCTCGCGGCGCACTGAACCGTTCAGACGGTGATGGTCTTGTACTCGGTGTACTGCGCGAGGCCGGCAGCCCCGTACTCGCGACCGATGCCGCTGGCCTTGAAGCCTCCGAACGGACCGTCGAAGCCGACGGAAGCGCCGTTGACGGTCACGGTCCCGGTGCGGATCCGGCGCGCCACGGCCAGGGCGCGGGTCTCGTCGGAGGACCACACACCGCCTGAGAGGCCGTACTCGGAGTCGTTGGCGATGCGTACGGCGTCGTCCTCGTCGTCGTACGCGATGACGACCAGGACGGGGCCGAAGATCTCCTCCTGCGCGATCCGCATCGAGTTGTCGACGTCGGCGAACACGGTCGGGGTGACGTAGTTGCCTTCTTCCAGGCCCTCGGGGACCTGCGGGCCTCCGGTCACCAGGCGGGCACCTTCCTCGATGCCCAGCGCGATGTAGTCGCGCACCCGCTGCTGCTGGTCCGGGCGGATCATCGGGCCGATGAAGGTGTCCGGCTCCCCGGGGTCACCCACCTTCAGGGACTCCACGAGCTCCTTCAGCGCGGCCACGATCTCCTCATGACGGGACCGCGGGACAAGGATGCGGGTCTGGGCGATGCAGGACTCGCCGTTGTTGAGCAGCGAGCTGAACTTCAGCCCTTGAACCGCCTCGGCCACGTCGGCGTCCTCGACGTACCGGTGCAATGCCACAGCTACCGGGGCCTCGCGCAGTCGCGCGTCCTCGATGGCCTCCAGCCGGGCCGTGTGGACGGCCGCGAGGAGTTCCTCGCGGGAGGCGAACCGCCGGTAGACCGTACGACGGTCCACCCCGGCCTCGGCGGCGATGCTCGCGATACTGGCGCCCGGATCGGCGGCCAGCATGCGCGCCCCGGTGGTCAGGACCGCTTCCATGTTGCGTACGGCGTCGGCTCTCACGCCCGGAGTTTACCGTCGCACGGGGAACCTGTGACGGTAAGTGCCTCAGCGTGGGCGAACATCACGCCGTGGACGCCACATCCAGGTGGCGAACGGCCGAGCCGCCGGGGTCAGCCCGACGGCGTGCGCGGCCTGCTCACACGCGTCACCCCGTGGGCGCAGGCCGGTCGGACCGGTTTCCGCTACCAGCCGGCCTTCACCCCGGTGTAGGCGGTACGGCAGTCGGCGTTCGTGGCCTCCGCGGCCAGCTTCTCCATGGAGTTCTTCCAGACCTTCTTGGCCACCTTCTCCAGTTCCCGCGTCGCGGCCGGCACGTTCGGGGAGTACTTCTTGATCGTCGCCATGGAGGACTTGGCGAACTTGTTGCACACGGGCCCGGCCGCGTTCCGGTAGCGGGTGTCGAGGTCCGCCGCGACCGCCTGACCGTTCTCGGTCGCCCAGGTGTTCCAGGCCGCGCACGCCGTCTCGGTGAGGACCGCCTGGTCGGCCTCGCTCAGCCCCAGGACCTCGGCCAGCATCGTGTTCTGGACCTTGTCGGGGACCGTGAAGTCGACCACGGGGAACTTGTCGAGGGTCTCGAGCAGCGCCTCCTGACAGGCCGGGGGCAGCGGGGCGGCCTGTGCGGGCGAGGGGACGGCCAGGGCGGAGGCCGACAGGAGGGCGGCGGTGAGGACGCCGCGCCGGACGGTGCGCGAAAGGCTCATGAGGGTGGTGCTCCTTGCACGAGGAACGTGTCGGTCCGGGCGCCGCGTCAGCGCCCGCGGCTACAGAACGATCAACGGCTTCCCTTGGTCACGGCCCTTGCGGGCGGGTCCTCTTGGGCGCCCTCGGCCGCAGCGGGCCCGGCAGGAGCCGGAATTCGGCGCTTCCGTTCCCGTGGCAGCGCGTTGCGGGTACGCCGGCGGAAGACCAGGAATCCGGCGGCCGCGGCGCCGGTGAGCCAGAGGACCTGGATCGCGAGGCCCTCGCGCACCGACGCCTCGGAGAAGGCCGCGGACATGCTCGCCTGCACGGCTCCGTACGTCGGCAGGAATCGCACGACGGCGCTGTCCGATCCGGAGCTGGAGAGGGGGTTCTGCAGGGCGACGTCGAGGATGCTGATCATCAGGATGGCGAACATGCCCTCCACCTCGCGGCGGAGCACCGATCCGAGGACCACGCCGAACGCGCCGTAGGTGAGAGCGGCACAGAACAGCGCGGCGGCGAGCATGACGGGCTGCCGGGGGGCCCACGCGAAGCCGGCGGCGGCCGTCGCGTACGCGGCGACGGCGGCGCAGACCAAGGTGAGCGCTGAGAGCTTGGCGAGGACGAGGTGGTATCTCGGGTATCCCGCCATGGCCAGGCGACGGTCGAACGCGCCGCCCGTGAAGGTGGCCGCGAACATCATGAACCCGGCGATCAGGGTGACCGCGTTCAGCGCACCGGTGATCTGGGTGAGGTGGTTCCCCGGAGGGGACAGGATCTCCCCCGTGGCCCGCAGCCGGAACGGAGCGCGTCCGTCGGGGATGGTCACATAGGCGAGCCCGATCCACACGGGGATGTACACGACCACCAGCAGCATCGCGAACCGGTTGCGGGCATGCCCGATCAACGCGTACCGGGACGCCGTGGTGAAGAGGGACCAGTGCCGCCTCATGCCGTCGCCCCCGCACGCCGTTCCTGAAGGGTGAGGCGCCCGCCGTCCAGGCGCCACAGCACGTCCAGCCGGTCGATGTCGTACGCGAGGTGCGAGACGACGAGCACCGAGCGTCCGGCGTCGCGAAGACTCGTCGCCAGCTCCCAGAAGCGCAGATACGTCTCCCAGTCGAACCCCTGGTAGGGCTCGTCCAGCAGCAGCACGTCCGGATCGTGCATGAGCGCCAGGGTCAGGTTCAGCTTCTGCCGTGAGCCCCCGCTGAGCTGGCCGGCGCGGCGGTCGAGGTACTCGGTGAAGGCCAGGGTCTCCATCACCTCACCGGCCCGCCGCAGGTCCGGGAGCCCGAACGCGCTCCGGAAGAAGTCGAGATGCTGGCGAACGGTGAAGGAGTCGTCCAGGACCACGGACTGCGGGCAGTAGCCGAACCTGCCGGCATGGTGCACCGTCCCCCGGTCCGGCCTGAGTTCACCGGCGAGGACCTTCAGCAGAGTGGTCTTGCCGGCACCGTTCTCCCCGACGATCCCGGCGAGGGTGCCGGGGCGCAGCGAGAGGTCGACGCCCCGGAGAACGGCGTGCTGCCGGTAGGAGTGGTGCACATCTCTGACGTCCATCGCGCTGCTCCGTCGTGCCAGGTCTTCCCGATGTTCGCGGAACCGGTCCGCGTCGTCCGGCCGGCGGTTCGTCCGGCCGGCCACACGGCGGCTCGACCGGTCCGCTCGTGGTCAACGAGCGGGCCACGCAGCGGAAACGGTGCCGGACGCGCGTCGGCGTCAACGCGGTGAACGGCATGTCACGCGTGCGGCGGGTTCATCGCCGTCGACCGGTTCCGGAGGAGCGCGGATGACTAGCGTGGCCGGGGCAGGAGCGCCGCGCCCGGGCCCCCGTCGTCCGGTCCCGCCCCCTCGTGCGGTCCCGCTCACGCGCGTACCGGCCGCGGTCACGTCCACACGAGGGAAGGTCGGTCAGCCATGCGGAGAACGTGCGTGATCGGTGCGGGGCCGTCCGGCCTGGCGGCGAGCAAGGTCCTCGCCTCCCGCGGCGTCCCGTTCGACTGCTTCGAGGCCGGTTCGAGGATCGGCGGCCTCTGGCGGTACGGCAACGACAACGGCATGTCGGGGGTGTACGCATCGCTGCACGCGAACATCTCGAAGGAGAGCATGTCCTTCTCCTCGCTGGCGATGCCCGAGACCTACCCGGTCTTTCCCCACCACAGCAAGGTCCTCGCCTACCTGGAGGACTACGCCACGGCCTTCGGCCTGCACCGTCACATCACGACCCGCACCGAGGTCACCTCGGTGCGGCCCCTGGACGACGGCGGCTGGGAGGTCACCCGCCGGCCCCGTGGGGACACGGACGGGGAGACGGAGACGCGGCGTTACACCGAAGTGGTGGTGGCCAACGGTCACCACTGGGCCCCCCGTCTTCCCGACCCGGCCGTCCCAGGGGCCGAGGAGTTCGAGGGGGCCGCCGTCCACTCGCACGACTACCGCTCCCCCGAGCCGTACGCCGGGCTGAGGGTGCTGGTGATCGGCATGGGCAACTCCGCGTGCGAGATCGCGGCGGAGATCTCCCGGACGGCCGCGCGGACCTACCTCTCCGCACGCGACGCGGCGCATGTCTTCCCCAAGATGCTGCTCGGCCGGCCGGCGGACCACCTGGTGTGGAGCCCGCTGTCCCGCCTTCCGCTGCCCCTCAAGGGGCCGGCGATGGCGCTCCTCCTGCGGCTCACGCGTGGTGCCCCGGCCCACTACGGGCTCCCCGAACCTGTCCGGGGCCCGCTCGCCGCCCACCCCTCCTCCTCGGACGAACTCCTCGTCCAGCTCGCCCGGGGCGCGGTCACCCCCAAGCCCGGCGTGAGCTCCTTCCACCGGGACACGGCGGCCTTCACCGACGGCAGCCGCGAACCCGTGGACGCCGTGGTCCACGCCACGGGTTACTCCCTCACCTTCCCCTTCCTGGACCCCTCCGTCTTCGCCGCCCCGGGCGGCCGCACCGAGCTCTACCTCCGCACGGTCCCGCCGAGGCTCCCCGGGCTCTACTTCATGGGGCTCGCCCAACCCGCCGGTGCCGCCTTCCCGTTGCTCGAACCGCAGGCGGAGTGGATCACCGACCTGATGGAGGGCACGGTCGCCCTTCCTTCCCCGGCGGACATGGAACGGGCCATCGCCCGTGAACGGCGGCGCCATGAGAAGACGTACGTGTCCACCTACCGTCACGGCATCGAGATCGACGTCCGCACCTACCAGCGAGCCCTCCGCAGGGAACTCCGGGCGGGCAGGCGCCGAGCACGCGGCACGCTCCTGCCGCTGCCCGGCGTGGCCGGCCCCGCTCCGGCCGCCGACTCCGCCTGATCCTCCACGTCGCCCCGGCAGGGGGAGTCACGTGCTCAGGCGGGCGCCGAGCTCTCCTCCAGCTCCCCCACGGCCTGCTCCCAGAGCTCCGGCAGCAGTTCCCCCGACGGAAGTGCGCGGTCGGCGACGAAGGACACCTCGGCCCAGTCGCCGAAGAACGACAGCCCCACCCCGAAGAGGTGCCCGGGTACGAGCAGGGGCAGCAGGGCGGTGCCCGTCACCTGCGTCTCCCCCAGGCTCCCCCTGTCGGCGAGCGGCATGGAGGTGGCCATGACGTTGGTGACGCGCGGGGAGAGCACCCTTCGCATGTACCAGTCGGTGGGGCGTCCCGGCATGAAGCGCACCAGGTCCTGGATGGCCTGCCGCCACGCCTCGCCGCGCAGCTTCCGGGTCGCCTTCATGACGTGGTCCAGTCGCCGCAGGGACGCCGCGCCGTCCTGGGGCCCGTCCGGACGTCGTGAGGCGATCCGCACGGGCAGCTCCAACGGCAGGGCGAAGCATCGGTTCCCCCATGTCTGGTCCTCGTCGGCGCGGCGCGCGTCGACGGGCAGCACGGCCGTCACCCGTGGGAGCGGTACGCCGGAGCGGTCCGACCAGGCCGACAACGCCCCTGCGAGTGCGGCCAGATGGACATCGTGGGCCGAGCCGCCGCGCGGCGCACCGATCCGGCGAAGGGTGTCCACCGGTACGCGCCCCCGCCACAGCCGTTGCTCCCCCGAGGGGACGAACGCGGCACCGGGACGGTACCGGCGGACCGCGAGGGTGCCGGCGGCGAATTTCGTGGCCAGCCCGACGGCCGCGCCGACGCGCCGCGGCACCCCGGCCCCCTGGCTCCCGCCCGGCACCGGGCGGGCGGAGACCTCACCCCCGCCCAGCATCGTGCGGAAGGTCATGGCGGCGGCCGAACCGTCCTGGCAGGCGTGGCGGAAGCGGTAGCACACGGCGTACGCGTCGGGTGCGTGACCGTGAACCAGCCAGACCCCCCAGTACGCGCCGGGCGCGAACGGGGCGTTGAGCGCGGTGTGCAGGGCGGCGTCCCACCCGTCGGGGCCGTCGGCGACCACCTCGTGGACGTGCCGGTCCACGGCGAAGTCCGCGTCCGGCTGCCACCGGAGCCGCCGGCCGCCCTCGACCCGGCTGGTGAGCAGCGGCAGTTCGCCCAGGCGGAAGCCCACATACGCGCGAAGGTCCGCCAGGGCGGGGGCCGGACCGCTGAGGTACGCGACGCCGCCGGCGTCCCAACGGACGTCGGGCCGGCGGCGTTCCAGGTTGAGGAAGGCACGGTCGACGGAGTGGGCAGGGTGGCGTGGAGAGGGAACGGACCGACCGGGCCGGACGGACGTGTCCGAGGGGAGGGGCCGGGCGGACTGATCGGGGACGGGCATGGGGGCAGGGCTCCTATTCGTGCCGACAGCGAGCGGGCCGAGGGGAAGAGGGAAGGGCGGAGCGCGGCGGCCCAACCGCACCGGGCGACCCGGCCGACCCGCCCGGCCATCCAGGATGACCACCGGCCACGGCGGAGCCGTCCGGCACCGGAAGGCCGCTCCCGCCCCCGTCGGCCCGGTCGCCACCCGTCACGGCGGACCGCCGTGTGCGCCCTCGGGCTCACGGGTGCCCGTACGCCGTGCGGTGACTGGTCTGCTGCCGCCCGGAGCCCCGGCCGGGAACGCGGGCGCGCTCGGCGGCGCCGTCCCGGAACGCCGTCCGCAAGATCCCCCGAAGGAGGGACAGAGCTCCGCGCGCCTCCGCTCCGCCGTGTCACTCATGTGCGTCCGGGCTTCCCTGTCTGCGGCGGGAAGGGCGTCCCTGTCTGCGGCGGGAACCCTCCCGTTCGTGCAGGTCGCGCCCGCCTCGGCGCGGGGTACTTCGTTCGGGTGAGCAGATCGAATCGGAGGTCCCGCCCTGCTCACGGTCTGACATCGTGTGCCGTGCGCCGGAGATCATCGGGCCCGGGAGGGTCCGGAAAGCCTCGGCGAGGCTGGGGGCGTCGGAGGGGTCGGCGAGCACTCGTCGTAGCGGCACGGCCGGACGGGACGAACCGCTCGCACCACGACCGCCGGATGACACTCCGCGCCGTGGAACGGCCGGTGGCGCCCCGTCGGCGGCTCCTGGTCGCCGCAGCCCCGGCAAGCCCGTCGCTCCGCACCCGGTCGCGGATCCGTTCCTTTCGAAGCCTTGGAGTCATTGGTCGTGCATGTCGCCCTCACCGGCGCCACCGGATTTCTCGGACTGCGCCTGTTGCGTCGCCTGCTCGACACACACCGGTCGCTCACGGTCCTGGCCCACGCGGGGTCGGGAGACGCTCTTCACCGCATCATCAGGTTCTTCGAACTGACAGGCGCCCCGGAGGCGTTCGTCGCCGGGCTCCCCGGCCGTCTGCGGGTGGTGGAGACCGACCTCGTACAGCCCCGGCTGGGACTGGCCGCGCGGGCGTTCCAGGAGCTCGCCGACGGGCTCGGCACGATCTGGCACAGTGCGGGCAGCATCAACCTGGAGGGGGACCTCCCGGAGCTGCGCCGGACCAATGTCGAGGGGACCCGGCACCTTCTGGAGCTGGCCACCGCCGGCCGCGGCCGGCCCCTGCTCCACCACGTGAGCACCGCCTTCGTGGCCGGAGCACGGCGTGAAGGGGTGGCCTACGAGGACGAGCTGGACGATTCCTGGGGTTTCGAGAACGCCTACGAACGCTCCAAGTACGAGGCGGAGCTGCTCGTCCACGCGTGGTCCAGGGAGCACGGCCGGCCGGCCCTGGTCATGCGGCCGAGCATCCTGGTCTCCGACGTGCCGCCGCACCCCGAACTGCCCGCGCATCCGCTGCTGGTCGTCGAGCGGATCCTGCGTGACGCGCGAGACGCCGCGGGCCCCGGGGACCCCGGCCGGCCCCGCCTCCGCACGGTGGGGCATCCGTACGGCCACCTGAACCTGTTGCAGGTGGAGCACGCCGCCGAGGTCATGGTGCGGCTGGCCGGCCGGAGACCGTCGGGCGGGGTCGACACGTACCACGTCGTCCATGACCGGGACGTGCCCGTGCCCACCGTCGTGACCTTGCTCGAACAACTGGTCCCGCTCTCGATCGAACTGGTCGCGGTCAAGCCGGAAGCCCCGTCGGCGCTGGAAGCACTGCTCGACTTCTATCCGGGCATGACGTCCTACCTCGCCCACCGGCGGCGGTTCGACGACACCCGGGTCAGGTCACTGCTGGGGTCCTCGGGCGCGTCCGCCCCCGTGGGCCTCGACTACCTCTGGTCCGGGCTGGCCCCGCCCGGCCGGGCACGCACCGGCTCGCCGGGCGCACCCGCCGCCCTCTCGTCCTCCCGCCACGCCTGACCAGCAGACATCCTCTCCCGTTGGAGCCTCTCCGTGTCCGTCCTCGCAGCTCCCGGTTCCCCGGCCGCGTCCCCGCCGGCCTTCTCCCCCGAAGGGATCGCGGCCCGCGCCCGGAGGATCCGGGAACCCGTCCATGTGGTCAGCGGACCGGACGGCCGTGAGCTGGGGCTCGCGACCGGTCCCGTACCCGGCGGACCGGTGCTCGGTACGCTGCCGCCGCTGTATCCGGAGTGGCTCGGCGGCCGCACCTTCTGCGAGGCGCACGGCGTCCGTTTCCCCTATGTCGCGGGTGAGATGGCGAACGGCATCTCGACCACGGGGATGGTGACGGCGATGGCCCGGGCGGACATGCTCGGCTTCTTCGGCGCGGGGGGTCTGGCCTACCCCGACGTGGAGCGGGCCGTGCACACGCTGGTCCAGGTGCTGGGACCGCGCCCGAACTGGGGCGTGAACCTCATCCACTCACCGGCCGAACCGGAGCTGGAGTGGCGCGTCGCCGAGCTGCTGCTGCGCAGCGGTGTCCCGCGGATCTCCGCATCGGCGTTCATGGAGCTGACCCCGGCTGTCGTGCTGTGCGCGGCCCGGGGGCTGCGCCGGGGCGCGGACGGCGGCATCGTCCGGGGTACGACGCTGCTCGCCAAGGTCTCCCGCCCGGAGGTGGCCGAGAAATTCCTCTCCCCCGCCCCGGCCGCGTTGCTGAACTCTCTCGTCGCCCGGGGCGAACTGAGCCCGGAGGAGGCGGAGCTGGCGGCACGGGTGCCGGTGGCCGAGGACATCACCGTGGAGGCGGACAGCGGCGGGCACACCGACAACCGGCCGCTGTCGGCCCTGTTGCCGAGGATCGCCCTGCTGCGCGACGCCCTGTGCAGACGGTACGGCTACCGTCGGCCGGTCCGCATCGGGGCGGCGGGCGGTCTCGGCACGCCGGATGCGGTGGCCGCCGCGTTCGCACTCGGCGCGTCGTACGTGGTCGTCGGGTCGGTGAACCAGACGGCCGTCGAGTCCGGCCTGTCCGACGAGGCCAAGTCGATGCTCTGCGACGCGGACATCGCGGATGTCGCCATGGCGCCGGCGGCCGACATGTTCGAGCTCGGTGTGAAGCTGCAGGTCCTCTCCCGGGGAACGATGTTCGCCCAGCGGGCCGGCCGGCTCCACTCGGCGTACCGGGCGCACGGCTCGCTCGAGGAGATTCCCTCCGCGCTGCGCGTCCCGATCGAACGTGATGTGCTGCGCGCCCCGTTCGACGAGATCTGGCAGCGGACCCGCGCCTTCTGGGAGCAGCGCGATCCCGCGGAGGTCACCCGTGCGGAGGCCGACCCGAAGCACCGCATGGCGCTGGTCTTCCGCTGGTATCTGGGCAGTTCGAGCCGGTGGGCGATCACCGGGGACGGGTCACGGCGCGCCGACTACCAGATCTGGTGCGGGCCGGCGATGGGCGCGTTCAACCGGTGGGTCGAGGGCACCTTACTGGCCGAACCGGCGAACCGGTCCGTGGTGCAGATCGCGCTCAACCTGCTCGAAGGGGCCGCCGTGCTGACCCGGGCCCACCAACTGCGCACCTACGGGGTCCCGTTGACGCCGGAGGCTTTCACCTACACGCCGTGCGAGCTGGCGTGAGCGCGGCCGGCGTCCCGCAGGCGCCCACGACGACGGCCCCACTCCGAGGAGAGACCGTGCACGAGTCCCCGTCCCACCGTGTTCCCGTCGCCGTGATCGGCGTGGGCGCAGTGGTGCCCGGCGCGACGGACGCGGCCGGCTACTGGCGGATCGTGACCGGCGGCCGGGACCTGATGACCGAGGTGCCCCCGTCCCGCTGGCGGGTGGAGGACCACTACGATCCGGACCCGGCCGCCCCCGACAAGACGTACGCCCGCCGGGGCGCCTTCCTGCCGGAGGTGGACTTCGAGCCGATGGCCTACGGGGTGCCGCCCGCCAACCTGCCGGCGACGGACACCTCCCAGCTGCTCGCCCTGATGGTCGCCGACCAGGTGCTGGCGGACGCCGGAGGAACGGCCGGGCTGGACCGGGAGCGGACCGGTGTCGTCCTCGGCGCGGCCGCCCTGGAACTCCTGCCGCACATGTACGGGCGCACCCAGCGCCCGATGTGGCTCGCGGGCCTGCGGGAGAGCGGCGTCGGGGAGGCGGAGGCGCAGGCGATGTGCGACCGGATCTCGGCCCGTTTCGAACCGTGGCGCGAGTCCACCTTCCCCGGGCTGCTCGGGAACGTCGTCGCGGGCCGCATCGCCAACCGGTTCGATCTGCACGGCGTCAACCACACCACCGACGCCGCCTGTGCCAGTTCACTGGCCGCCCTGTCCACGGCCGTCGGTGAGCTGGCCCTCGGCCGGGCCGACCTGGTGATCAGCGGTGGCGTGGACACCGGGAACGACATCGGCATGTTCCTCTGCTTCTCCAAGACCCCCGCGCTGTCCCCCAGCGGTGACTGCCGGCCGTTCTCGGCCTCGGCCGACGGCACCATGCTCGGCGAAGCGGTGGTCATGTACGCGCTGAAGCGGTTGTCCGACGCGGAGCGCGACGGCGACCGGATCCACGCGGTGATCCGGGGCATCGGCACCTCGTCCGACGGCAGGAGCACGGCGATCTACGCCCCGCTGCCGGACGGCCAGGCGCGCGCCCTGCGACGCGCCTACGAGGAGGCGGGTTACGGACCGGAGACCGTGGAGCTGGTCGAGGCGCACGGTACGGGCACGAAGGCCGGGGACACCGCCGAACTGGCCGCCCTCGGCGAGGTGTTCGGAGCGTCGGGCCGCCCGGACGGGCAGTGGTGCGCGATCGGCTCGGTCAAGTCGCAGATCGGCCACACCAAGTGCGCGGCAGGCGCGGCCGGGCTACTCAAGGCGGTCATGGCCCTGCACCACAAGGTGCTGCCGCCGACCGTCAAGGTCGACCGGCCGAATCCGGCGGCCGCCGCTCCCGACGGCCCGTTCTACGTCAACACGGAGACCCGCCCGTGGGTGCGGCCCGCCGGGCATCCGCGCCGGGCCTCGGTGTCGAGCTTCGGCTTCGGCGGCAGCAACTTCCACGTCACGCTGGAGGAGTACGTGCCCTCGGCGCGGGGCCGGGCGGCCCTGCGCCACCGCTCGGCGCCGAGCGAACTCGTCCTCCTCAGCGGCGCCTCCGTGCCGGATCTGGTACTGCCGCGGGTGGACGACGGCCGTCCGCTGGCCGCCCTGGCACGGGAGAGCCACGCCTCCTTCTCGTCCGCCGACCCGGTACGGCTGGCGGTCGTCATCACCGACGGTGAGGATCTGCGGGAGAAGTTCGCGCAGGCGATCGCGTCGATCCGGCAGCGGCCCGGCACGGCGTTCTCCACACCCACCGGCGTCCGGTACGCGTCCGGGGAGCCCGATCCGGGCCGTATCGGCTTCCTGTTCCCGGGGCAGGGATCCCAGTACGTGGGGATGGGAGCCGACCTCGCCATGCTGGCGCCGGCCGCCCAGGCCGCGTGGGACCGGCTCGGCGGCACCCGCTTCGAGGGACGGCCGCTGCACCGGGTGGTGTTCCCGCCGCCCGCCTTCACCGATGAGGAGCGCGCGGACCGGCGGGCACTCCTGGACTCCACCGAGTGGGCGCAGCCGGCCCTCGCCGTGCACGCGCTCGCCCTGCTGGACGTGGTGCGGGAGCTGGGGCTGCGACCGGACTGCGTGGCGGGCCACAGCTTCGGTGAGCTGGTGGCTCTGCACTGCGCGGGCGCGCTGGAAGCGGAGGCGCTCGTGGGTCTGGCCCGCCGCCGTGGTGAGCTGATGCGTGACGCGGCGGTGCGGCCGGGCGCGATGCTGGCCGTGGCTGCGGAGCGCGCGCACGTGGCGGAGGTGCTGGCCGCCGGCGGATTCGGCGAGATCTGGACGGCCAACCACAACTCCCCGCGCCAGACGGTGCTTTCGGGTTCCCAGACGGCTGTCCTGCGCGCCGAGGAGGCGTTCGCGGCCGAGGGCGTGGGCACCCGTCGGCTGGCCACGTCGACCGCCTTCCACTGCCCGCTGGTCGCCACGGCCGCCGAGCCGCTCGCCGCCTACCTGCGCACGGTGCCGCTCGCGGCGCCAGGGATCGAGGTCTACGGCAACGCCGACGCGGAACCGTACCCCTCGCACCCCGACGAGGTGCGCGGCCGGATCGCCGGTCATCTCGCCTCACCGGTCCTCTTCCAGGACCAGATCGAGGCGATGTACGCGGCCGGGGTCCGGACCTTCGTGGAAGTCGGCGCGGGCGCCGCGCTGACCGGTCTGGTCGGACAGATCCTCGGCGACCGCGAACACGCGGCCGTTCCCCTGGACCGGCCGGGCCGGTCCGGGGCCAGCACCCTGCACACCGCGCTCGGCGAACTCGCCGTGCGCGGCGTCCCCCTCGATCTCGACAGCCTCTGGGCGCCGTACGGCACGCCCGGAGCCTCAGCGAAGGAACGCGAGCCCCGAATGACCGTGAAGATCAGCGGAGCCAACTACGGTCAGCTCCACCCGCCCCGCGCCGCATCCGGCGAACCGTCACCCGCACCGGCTCGCGGAGCGTCACCCGTACCGGAGCGCGGACCGGAAGGCCGGCCCTGGACCGCCGCCGTGCACGCGTCCGGGTCCGGCACTACTGCGGTCCCCCTGCCCGCGCCGGAGCCCGCGCACGATCCGGTGAGCGCCCACGACGTCGTACCGTCGCCGGGGCCGGGGCCGGGGCCCGTGCACGAGGCCGTCACCCCTTACGCCGCCGAGGCCGTCGGCGCCGACTGGTACGCGGCGGTCGAGAGCGTCCAGAGGCACACCGCGGAGGCCCACGCGGCTTGCCAGCGCATGCTGACGGACAGCCATGTCGCCTTTCTGCGGATGACCGAGACGACTCTGGCCGCGATGCTCGGAATGCCCCGCACGGCTGAGGTGGTCGACGCTGCCGCACCCCCGGTGGCGCTGCCCCTGCCCCTGCCTTCGTCACCGGGGCGCGCGCCGGAGTCCGTGGCGCCGGCTCCGGTCACGACCGGTGTCACGGCGGCCGTGCCCGCCCCGGTCGCCGCTCCCGCAGGCCCCGCGTACGGCGGGGCGGGATCAGCGCCCTCGCCCGCGACAGCTCCGGCACCGGCACCCTCACCGGCTGATGAGGTCGTGCCCCTCTCTCCGCCGGAACTGGAGGAGTTGCTGCTCTCCGTGGTGGCCCGGCTCACCGGCTACCCGGTCGACATGCTCGCCATGGACATGGAGCTGGAGGCTGACCTGGGGGTCGACTCCATCAAGCGCGTCGAGATCCTGTCGGCCGTACGTCGTCAGGTCGGCGACCTGGGGGCGGGAGACGTCGGCCACCTCGGCAAGCTCCGCACACTGCGCGAGATCGTCGATGCGCTCACCGCCGGCGCCCGCCCCTCCGGGGACCCGGCGCCGGAACCTCGGGACGCGGTCGGCCCCGTACCGGAGCCCCGCAGGGCTTCCGCGCCCTCCAGCACCCTGGAGGACGCCGGGCTCACCGACACGCGTGCCGGGGACGGTGGGACGGCGGTGCTGACGAGGCTGGTGCCGCGCTTGGTGGAGTCGCCGGCCTCCGGCCTGGTGACGGCCGGACTGCTGGACGGCCCGGTCGTGGTGACCGGCGAGGGCACGGACGGATGCGGGCTGACCGGTCTCGTCGCCCGGAAGCTGGCGGAGCGCGGCGTGGACGCCACCGCGTCGGCGGAGGTGCCCGCAGGCACCCGCGCTGTCGTCCATCTCGGCGGGCTGACCGCGGGCGACGGGCCGCGGGAGGCGGCGGAGGTCCACCGGTCGGCGTTCCGCGCGGCGCGTACGGTCGCGGCGCGAGCCGCCGCGGGGGGTGCGCTGTTCGTGACCGTGCAGGACACCGGGGGCGACTTCGGGCTAGGTGGCCGTGTCCCCGGCCGCGCGTGGCTGGGCGGTGTCGCGGGACTGGCCAGGACGGCGGTGAGGGAGTGGCCGGACGCCTCGGTCAGGATCGTCGACTGCGAGCGGGGCGGCCGGGAAGGCGAGGAGCTCGCCGAGGCGATCGTGCGGGAACTCCTCGAAGGCGGAGCCGACATGGAGGTCGGACTCCGCGCCGACGGCACCCGCACCCTCCTGCGGGCGGTGCCGCAGCCGGTGACGCCGGGCGGGACGGGACGGATCACCTCCGCGTCCGTGATCGTGGCCACCGGCGGCGCCCGTGGGGTGACCGCCGCCGCCCTGCTGCACCTGGCCAGGGCCCACGGTCCCCGGATCGTCCTGGTGGGCAGGACCGACCCCGCCCCCGAACCCGCCGGGCTGGCCTCGGCGTCCGACGAGGCGGCGCTCACCCGGCTGCTCGCGGAGCGCTCCGGCAGGGACGCGGCGGACTCCTCGCCCGCCCTGATCGCGGCGCGGGCCAGGGAGATCCTGGCCGCACGGGAGGTACGCGCGACACTGGCGGCGCTGGAGTCGGCGGGGTCCGCCGTCCGGTACGTCCAGGTCGACGCCAGGGACGCCGACGCCCTGGCCGCCGCCCTCCGCGACGTACGCGACACATGGGGGCCGGTCACCGGCATCGTGCACGGTGCGGGGGTCCTGGCCGACAAGCTGATCGCCGACAAGAGCGACGAGCAGGCCGAGCTGGTGATGTCCACCAAGGTGGACGGTCTGCGGGCGCTGCTGGCCGCGACGGCGGATGACCCGCTGGACACGATCTGTCTGTTCTCCTCGGTGGCCGCCGTGTTCGGCAACACCGGGCAGAGCGACTACGCCATGGCCAACGAAGTCCTCCATCAGGTCGCGTCGGCCGAACAGGCCCGCCGCCCCGGCTGCCTGGTGCGGTGCATCGCCTGGGGCCCCTGGCAGGGCGGCATGGTCACACCCGCCCTGGCCACGCACTTCGGCCGGTCGGGGGTCCCGCTCATCCCCCTGGAACAGGGCGCGGCCGCCTTCACGGCCGAGCTGGACGGCACCGCCGGTGAGGCCCGCGTCGTCCTTGCGGCCGGGGACGGCCCGGCGGCCCTCTCCCCTCTCGGCGGTCCGCCCCGGGCACAGGTGCTGGTCCGCTCGGACACCCTGCCGCAGCTGGCCGACCACACTCCCGCCGAGGTTCCGGTGCTGCCCGTGGCACTGGTCCTGAACTGGTTCGCGAGCGCCGCCGCGGCCTGGCTGCCGGACCCGGGGCCGCTCGTCCTGCGCGATCTGCGGGTGTACAGCACGTGCGCCCTGCCGGAACTGGCGGGTGCGGGCCACCGGCTCACCCTGTCCGGCAGCCGGGGCGCACCCGGTTCACCTTCGGCTCTGGAGGCGGAGCTCCTGGGCGAGGACGGCCCGGCGCACTTCCGTGCCGTGCTGGACGCCTGGAGCGGGGAGCCGGACCCGGCGGCGTGGGACGCCCCGGCCGGTCTGGTTCCGCTCGGCCGGGCCGATGTGTACGACGGGAAGGTCCTCTTCCACGGTCCGCGGTTCCACGCCCTGCACGCGGTGCACGGCGTCGGTGAGCAGGGCGCCGAGGCGACCGTCGCGGGCGTGCGCACCCTGGACTGGCCGGGCGCCCACTGGACGCTCGACCCGGCCGCCGTGGACGGTGCGCTCCAACTCGCCCTGCTCTGGGGCGAGGCCGTCCTCGGGGCGGCGACACTGCCCATGGCCGTCGCCGAGTGCAGGGTGCACAGGCGCGGCACGCCGGACGGCACCGTGCGGTGTGTCGTACGGGGACGCAAGGCGCACGGCACAGGGGCGCGTTGCGACGCGGCGCTGATCGACGCCGATGGGTCCGTACTCCTCGAACTGATCGGTGTCGAGCTCGTCCGCCGCCCCTCCTGACCCCGTCCCCGGACTCCGCCCCGCCGTGAAGTGAGTACCCGTATGGATTTCGAACCGATCGCTGTCGTCGGCCGGGGCTGCGTGCTGCCCGGCGCGCTCGACCCGGACGCGTTCTGGGAGAACATCGCCGCCGGCCGCACCACGGTGTCGGCGGCCCCGGCGGATCGTTGGCGGTTGCCGCGCCACTGGGCCATGGGCCCGGTGGACGACCATCTCGACCGCACCTGGACCGATGTCGGCGGCTACGTCGAGGGGTTCGAGTCCGTCTTCGATCCGGACGGCTTCCGCATCCCCGGGGAGCGGATCTCCTCGCTGGACCCTCTGTTCCACTGGGTCCTGTACGGGGTGAGGCAGGCACTCACGGAGGCGGGCCGGGTGGGGCCTCTGCCGCGCGCCGGCCTGGTGATGGGCAACCTGTCCTACCCCACGCAGGCCGGGGCGGTCTTCTCCGAGCACGTCTGGCTGGCCGCGCAGCGGCCCCCGCTCCGTGACGCCCTGCTGACGGGTGAACACCGGGCGCGCCCCGACGCACGCAACCGCTTCTCCTCCGGGCTGCCCGCCCGGCTCGCGGCCCGTGCGCTAGGACTCGGCGCGGGGGCGTGGGCCCTCGACGCGGCCTGCGCGTCCTCGTTGTACGCGATCAAGCTGGCGTGCGACCGGCTGCACGACGGCACGGCCGATCTGATGGTGGCCGGCGGGGTCAGCCGGCCCGATCCCCTCTATCTGCACGTGGGGTTCTGCGGCCTGTCCGCGACGAGCCGCACGGGGCGCAGCCGCCCCTTCCACCGGGACGCCGACGGGCTGGTGCACGGCGAGGGGGCCGGTTTCGTCGCCCTGATGAGGCTGTCCGAGGCCCGCGCCTCCGGCCTTCCCGTGTTCGGTGTGATCCGCGGTGTGGGACTGTCCAACGACGGGCGCGGTTCCGGGCTGATCAGCCCGTCGGAGGAGGGCCAGGTGCGGGCCATGCGCCTGGCCTACGGCATGGCGGGCGTCGCTCCCGAGTCCGTGTCGCTCGTCGAGTGCCATGCGACGGGAACACCGGTCGGGGACGCGGTGGAGGTGCGGGGCATGGCCCGGGTCTTCGGGAGCGGTGACGACGTGCCGATCGGTTCGGCAAAGTCGAACGTCGGACACCTGCTGGCTTCGGCGGGCGTGACCGGGCTGCTCAAGGTCCTCGGTGCGCTGGGGGCGGGGGTCCGTCCGGCGACACTCGGCGCGGACCGGCCGCTGGACGAGTTGGCGGGCACTCCGTTGCGGGTGCTCGCGGCTCCGGAGGAGTGGGCGGGGCCGCGCAGGGCGGCCGTGAGCGCCTTCGGGTTCGGCGGGACCAACGCCCACCTGGTCGTGGACCATGCGGAGGACGCTCCCCCGTCCTCCGCGTCACGGCCGCCGCGCCGCGCGACGACTGCCGTACGGCGGCCCGGCGATCCTTCCGGCGGCCGGGCGGTGGCGATCGTCGCTCTCGGCGCCCGGGTCGGCGACGGGACCTGTGTCGAGGACTTCCGCCGGGCGGTGCTGGGCGGTGAACGGCGCGGCCCCGCCACGGAGATCGCGGTGGAGCTCACCGGGCTGTGCTTCCCGCCGTCGGGGCTGGAGCGGACCGTGCGCCACCAGCTTCTGGTGCTGGAGGCCGCCCGGGAGGCCGCACGGGGGGTGGCCCTGCCTCGCGAGCGGACCATGGTGGTCGTCGGCATGGGGGTGGACCCCGAGGTGGCCCGGGCGGGCGCGCGCTGGCGGGTTCCGTACTGGCTGGAACAGGCCGCCGGTCAGGGCGTGACGGTGCCGCCCCCCGGCCCCGCCCGGGACGCGTTCGTACCGCCCATGACCGCGGAGGGGGTGGTGGGCAGTATGCCGAACCTCGTGGCGAGCCGGATCAGCACCCAACTGGACCTGGCCGGGCCGTCGTTCGCGGTGTCCGCGGAGGAGGCGTCCGGGCTGGTGGCGCTGGAGGTCGCGGCGCGGGCCGTCCGGTCGGGGGAGGCAGATGCGGCACTCGTCGGTGCCGCCGACCTGTCCTGCGAGGCGGTTCACCGCTCGGCCCTGCGGGAGCTCGGGGACGACCGCGATCCGGGGGACGCGGCGGTCGTCCTGGTCCTCAAGACCCTGGACGCCGCGCGCAGGGACGGCGACACCGTCGTCGCCCGGCTGGACGAGGGGGCCTCGGACGAGCCCGACATGGTCATCGGCGACGGCCCCGGCGCGGCGTTCGACCCGGCGTCGGCCTTCGGGCGCGCTCATGCCGCGTCCGGGCTGGTCTCCGTCGCGGTGGCGGCGCTCGCGCTCCAGCACCGCGCTGTGCCGCGTGCGGCCGGACCGGCGGACACCGCGGCCGTCGCCCACACCGCGCGGGCCGTGGTGACGCCGATGGAGGGGCCCGAGGCGAGCGTGCGCCTGCGTTCGGGTGACCCCCGGCCGTGGCTGCGGGGAACGGCTCCGCGTCTGCACGTCTTCTCCGGGGCCGACCGCCGGGAGGTGCTGGCCGCGCTGGACTCGGGCACGGAGTCCAGCGCGGGCCCGGCCCGGCTGGCGCTCGTGGTCGGCGGCGGGGACGCTCTGCCGGACCGCAGGGCGGCCGCCCGCCGCTGGCTGACGGGGGGCGGGCCCCGTCCCGCCGATGTGCTGTACCGGGACGGGCCGGTCGACGGGCGGACCGCGTTCGTCTACACCAACGGCTCGGCCACGTATCCGGGGATGGGCCATGAGCTGACGCTCGCCCTGCCGTCGCTCGGCGAGGCCGTCCGGGACGGCCACCGGGCGCTGGGCACACGGTTGCGGTCCGGACCGGAGCGGGAGCGCGGCGTGCTCGGCCAGATCTGGGCGGCCGCCGAACTGTCCGCCCTGCACACCGTGTTCACCCGCGAGGTGCTCGGCATGGAGCCGGATGCCGCGCTCGGCTACTCCTCGGGCGAGTCGGCCGCCCTGGTCGCGCTGGGGGCGTGGCCGGACGCCACGGGGCTGTACGAAGCCACCCGGGACAGCGGTCTGTTCACGACCGAGCTCACCGGTGAGCTCCGGGCGGTCCGGCGCCACTGGCAGCGACGGGGCATCCAGGGCTCCCGCTGGTCGAGCTATCTGGTCAGCGTCCCCCTGGACGTGGTCCGTTCGGAGCTCGCCACGGAGGACGCGGTCCATCTGATGGCGGTGAACGCGCCCGGGGTGTGCGTCATCGGTGGCGAGTCCCGGGCGTCCGCGGCTGTCGTGGCCAGGCTCGGTGCCGACCGTGCGATCGAGCTGGACTACGACATGGCGGCGCACGCGCCGGAGCTGGCCGAGGTCCGGGAGGTATGGCGCGAGGTCCACCACCGCCCCACGGTCGAGGTGCCCGGGGTGCGGTTCTACAGCGGGGCCACCGGGCAGGCGTACCGGCCGACGGCCGAGCGTGCCGCCGAGGCGGTCACCGCTCAGGGGCTGGGCACGATCGACTTCGCGGCCACGGTCGAGCAGGCGTGGGCCGACGGTGTCCGGGTGTTCGTGGAGCACGGGCCGAGGAGGCTGTGCACCGGCTGGATCAAGCGGGTGCTCGGCGACCGGGAGCATGTGGCCGTCGCGCTGGACTCCCCGGAGGACACCGGACTGCGCCAGCTGTGCCTGGCGGTGGCCGAACTCGTCGTCGCCGGAGTGCCCGTGCGGGCCGACGAGGTGTTCGCGCGGCTCGCCGAGGCAGCCACGGATCTCCCGCGGCCCGGGCCCGCCGTCACCGTTCCCATGGTCCCGTCCCCGAGCCTGCCGCCCCCGGTGCCTGCGGTGCCTGCGGTGCCTGCGGTGACGGTCCTGCCCCGGGCCCCCGAGCTGGCCCCCGTACCGGACGTTGGCCCCAGCCGTCCCCCGGCTGCCGCCGCACCGGCCGTCCCGCCTGCGCGGGACTCCGGTGGCCTCGCCGCCCACTCCCCCGGTGCCGTGGAACAGCGGCTCCGGCCGCCCGCCGAAGGTTCGGAGGAGCGGGGGACGCCGGGAGTTACGGCCGCGGTCGCCCGGCAGAGTCTGCGGGTCGCCGCGCTGCACCAGGAGGTCATGGCCGGGCACACGGAGGCCCATCAGCGGTTCCTGCGGGTGTCGGCGCTCGCCGTCACCGCGCTGACGGCAGGGGTGCCGCCGACCCAAGCTCCCGTACCGCTGACGGGGTTGGTGCCGCCGAACCCCGTTCCCGTACTGCGGCACGCCCCCGTCGCGCCTCCACCGGTCGTCCGGCCCCGGCCGGCTCCCGCGCCGGCCCCGAGGCCGGGTCCGGGCTTCGATCGCGCCCAGTTGGAGCACCTCGCCTCCCGTGAGGTCTCCGCCCTGTTCGGCCCGCGCTTCGCCGAGCAGGACGGATACGCGGTGCAGACCCGGATGCCCGGGCCGCCCATGCTGTTCGCGGACCGGGTCACCGGCATCGACGCGGTGCCCGCGGCGCTCACCCTGCCGGATCCGGTGCGCACGGACGGAAGGATCTGGACCGAAACCGACGTCCTGAACGACAGCTGGTATCTGGACTCCACGGGACGCATGCCGGCAGGTCTGCTGATCGAGGCGGGCCAGGCCGACCTGCTCCTGCTCAGCTGGCTGGGTGTCGACCTCCTGAACCGGGGCGAGCGCGCCTACCGGCTGCTGGGCTGCGAGGTGACGTTCCACGGCGAGCCACCGCGCGCCGGTGACACGCTGTGCTTCGAGATCCATGTCGACGGCCACGCGGAGGAGGAGGGTGTCCGGCTCGCCTTCTTCCACTACGACTGTTACGTGGACGGCGAGCTCCGGCTCAGTGTCCGTGAGGGCCAGGCCGGGTTCTTCACCCCCGAGGAGCTCGCCGGCAGCGGCGGGGTCCGGTGGAATCCCGCCGAACACGCGCCCGGCGACGACCTTCCGCTCGACCCGCCTGCCGTGCGCTGCGGAGAGACCCGCTTCGGCGCGGACCGGGTGCGGGCCCTCGGGGAGGGGCGGCCGGCGGACTGCTTCGGACCGGGCTGGGAGACGACGGCTGCCCATGTCCGGTCGCCGAGGCTCGACGAGGGACGGCTGCGGCTGCTGGACGAGGTGACCGCCTTCGACCCGGCCGGCGGTCCGTGGGGCCGGGGCTATCTGCGCGCCGAGACCGCGTTGTCGCCGGACGACTGGTTCTTCGCCGGACACTTCAAGAACGACCCCTGTATGCCGGGCACTCTGATGCTCCAGGGCGGCCTCCAGGCGATGGCGTTCTACCTGACGGCCATGGGCTTCACCGTCGACCGTGACGGCTGGCGCTTCGAACCGGTCAGCGGGATCCCCTACAAGGCCCTGTGCCGGGGCCAGGCGACCCCGGAGGGCCGGCTGGTCGTCTACGAGGTGTTCGTCCGCGGTGTCTCGGCCGGGCCGGAACCGACGCTCTACGCGGACGTGCTGGGTTCGGTCGACGGGACGAAGGCCTTCCTGGGCCGCGGCATGGCGCTGCGGCTCGTACCCGACTGGCCGCTGGCCCAGTGGCGGCACTCGGGCCCGCCCCTCGTCCAGGCCGGCGGAGCCCCTGTGCCGCTCCCGCGGCTCGGCGGCCTGGCCGGGCACCGCGAGGAGAGGCCGGTGGCTGTGGCTGCCGACGGACTCCCCTTCGGCTACGCCTCGCTGCTGGCGTGCGCCTGGGGCAGGCCGAGCGAGGCGTTCGGCGCCATGTACGAGCCTTTCGACGGCACGCGCAGGGTGGCCCGGCTCCCCGGGCCGCCGTACCACTTCATGAGCCGGATCGTCTCGGTGGACGGGCCGCAGGCGGGGATGCGGGAGGGCAGCACCGTCGTCGCGGAGTACGACGTACCGGCGGAGGCCTGGTACTTCGAGCAGAGCGGTGGCCACACCGCGCCGTTCGCCGTACTCATGGAGATCGCGCTGCAGCCCTGCGGATGGCTCGCCTCGTACGTGGGCAGCGCACTGACCACGGACATGGACCTGCTCTTCCGCAACCTCGACGGGTCGGGGACGGTCACCGGCGAGGTGACCCCGCTGACGCGGACGGTCCGTACCCGTGCCGAACTGACGCGTGTCTCCCGCAGCGGGGACATGATCATCGAGTCGTTCCGGGTGTCGTGCACGGCTGACGGCGTGCCCGTGCTCGAACTCTCCACGGCCTTCGGTTACTTCCCTCCGTCGGCCTTCGACGACCAGCCGGGTCTCGCGGCGTCGGCGGACGACCGGGCCCGCCTGGACGAGCACTGCGGTCGTACGGTCGATCTGACCGCCCGGCCCGTCCGGTACTGCGCCGGGAAGCTGTGCCTCCCGGGCCCCATGCTGCTGATGCTGGACCGGATCACAGGCTACTGGCCGGACGGGGGGAGCGCGGGACTCGGCCGGTTGCGGTCGGAGAAGGACGTACGGCCGGACGCCTGGTTCTTCCGGGCCCACTTCTTCCAGGACCCGGTGCAGCCCGGCTCCCTGGGCCTGGAGGCCATGTGCCAGCTGCTGCAGTATCACCTCATCGAACAGGGGGCGGGCGACGGCCTTCCTCACCCCAGGTTCGAGCCGGTGCTGCCCGGCCGGGAGACGGCATGGACGTACCGGGGCCAGATCACCCCCTCCCACCGGCTGATCCGGGTGGACATGGACATCGTGGAGAGCGGCACGGACGAGCAGGGCCCCTATGCGGTGGCGGACGCGTCGCTCTGGGGCGATGACACATGCATCTACCGGGTGCGTGGGCTGGGTATGCGCGTGGTGTCCGGGGCGGACCGTCCACCGCACGCCTCACCCGGTGCTCCGCCCCGTGCGGAGGGCCCACGGCACTGACGGTGGCCGCCGCTCCCGGAGTTCAGCTCACGTCCTTGCCGTGCCGGGGCTTCGGAGCGCCCGGTGGCACGAAGCAGGCGGTGACGGTCTTACCCGAGGCCTGCGGGTGTGTAGCCCAGTCGTCGGCGAGTGCTTCGACGATGGCCAGGCCGCGTCCTCCGGTCGTCATGAGGTCCTCGGGCTGCTTGGCGGGGGGCAGGGAGTCGGAGTCGTGGACACTCACGTGCAGGCAGTGACTGTCCCAGGTGAGAACCAGCTGCGCGTCGCTGTGTGCGTGCACATGCGCGTTGGTGATCAGCTCGGAGACACTGAGCAGTATCGCGTCCACCGTCTCGGGGGCGTCCCTGGTCCACTCCAGGGACGCGAGGTGCTCCCGCGTCCACCGACGACCGGCCCGCACGCCTTGCTCCACCGGAAACGACTGCGCCCACCCCATCGCACGCAGCGATGTGTCTTTCGCCATCGGCGCTCCCTCACTCGGTTTTCCCACCGCCTACCCCCGCCCTCGGCGCGCACCCCCACGACCCCGGCGTTGCGGCCCGCCGCCGGCCGGACGCCGAACGGGGGTCTGCCGGCGGGATGTCCGGGCACACGCACCTCAACCCCTTCGAGAGGAGCACCCCATGCTCGGCATAGCCGCGGCTGTCCTGTTCGCCATCGCTTTCCTGATCAACGCGGCGGACATCACCACCAACGACGTCTTCTCCTCGGTGAACGTCATGCTCCTGGGCCTGGCGGTACTCGCCCTGCACGTCGCGGGCATCGGAGCGGGCCGCCCCGCCCGCAGACGCTGACCGCACCGCCGGTCGCCCGGCGCGGGCGGGTGCTCGCCGCACTCCCGCCCGTGCCGGGCGAGCGCACGGCGCATGGGTGGAGCAGCCGGCAAATGTCGCGGCATTCGAGCCGATCCGCAGCCTCAGTTTCCGCATGAGGGCGGCCGACCGCACCTAGAGGGCGAGCTTGAACCCTTCATGGCTGCGTGCGAAGCCCAGTACGGCATAGAAGCGGTGCGCGGCCTCACGCTGTTTGTTGCTGGTCAGCTGTACCAGGGCGCAGCCACGCGAACGTGCCCGCGTGATCGCCTGTTCCATCAAGGTCCGGCCGAGACCGTCTCCCCGCCGGTCCGCACGGACCCGCACCGCTTCGACCAAGGCGCGCTCGGCACCGCCCTTGCCGAGTCCCGGAATGTAGGTCGCCTGCAGGCACCCCACCAGCGTGCCGCCGCTGTCCACCAGAACCAGCATCTCGTTGCGAGGGTCCGTCTCGATCGCCACGAAGGCACGCTCATGCGCCTGCGTCACCACAACGGTCGCCGGGTCCACCACCTGGTCCTCGTCAGCGAGCAGAGCCAGCACCGCAGGCAGGTCGGCACGGGTCGCGAGACGCAGGGTAGGGGCGGACGAGGGCGCAGGGAGAGCAGACATGACACAGACCCCAACCGGCCCCTCATCGGCGGACTTCGGTCCCCATCCCGTGATCACGACTCCGGACAGGCTTCGTTGCCGCGGGTGAGATTTCCTGGAGGTGGGCGCCCTTGGGGGCGAAACCGGATCGCAGTCGTCACTGACAGTCGGACGGCCCGACCGGGGGCGGGAGTGTCGGTGCCGGGTGCGACGTCCGGGGTGGAGAGCAAACGGTACGCCCAGGGGGCATGCGACAGAGAACCGGACATTCCTCCGGTTCGCGCGGCGCGGCGCCGTGGCGCGTTCTGTGACGCCTCGCCCTGTCAGCCGGCGCACCCGGCACGCTGCCGTCCTGGCGATGGACTCGGCCGTTGTCACCAGCATGCGCGGCCACACTCACGTCCGCCCCTCGATTCGCCACACCATTGCCGGCCGGATCGCCGGTGACCGGATACCGACCGCGCCAGGCGGCAGCACACATGGCCGACTCCCGCAGGGGTAACTCGTAGGCCGTCCGACGGCCACACGCCGCATACTCCGTCACTGGGCCACACGGCCTGGAAAGAGGTCTGGCATGGAGCACGAGATCGAGCAGGTCACCGAGGAGCTTCCCGAGCTCGCCCTGATGATCGACATCGGCGGCGACGACGACTGACGGGGCCGGAACTCCCGCAGCCCCGAACTGAACAAGGGTGTGTGGCGGACCGTTTGCGAGGGTCCGGCACACACCCGTCCACTGTCGGTCGATACAGAGGCGGAGACAGAATCTTGCGGGTGACACCTGACGCGGCGGCTGCCCGCCGCGCCGAAGCCGCCGTGTGGGAGGCCGCCGAGGCCGTCCTGCGCGCCGCAGGGCTCACCAGCGCCGTTCCCGCGCATCCTGCGGTCATGGCGGTGGCTCACCGGGCGCAGGAGTCACGCGGCACCGCCGACGCGGCAGAGCATGCGCCGCCCGGGCCGGCGGAGTGGCTGCACCGCGCCTCGTCACTCCCCCGCCATACCTCCGGTTCGCTGTGGGAGGTGGATCTGGCCGAGCCGGACACCCATCTGCGGGACGCCGTCGCCCGTGCATGGGCGTCCCTGCCGCCGGCTGGACCGGCTCCCGCCACCCCGCCGTCCGCGCCCGGGGAAGCCTGCACGGTGTCCCGTTGGGACGCTGACCACAGGGAGCTCTTCGTCGAGGCCGTCGAGCGACTGGCCGTGGTGTGGCCGGACATGCTCGACGAACTGCGGGTGGGCGTCAAGCAGATCGCGTTGCTGAGCGGCCAGGGAATCAACGGGTTCACCGACTTCACCGTCCACGGTGCCGTGTTCGTCAACGCCGCACGGCTCGCCTCACGGTCCGGCGGCCTGCCCGGGTGGGTGAAGCTCGCAGATGCCCTCGTCCACGAGGGGACACACACGCGGTGCAATGCGGCGGCCCTGGTGACAGAGTTCCTCGCCCCTGCCGCGCACACGGTGGCACCGGTGAGCACCCCCCTGCGCCCCGACCCACGGCCGCTCACCGGACTCTTCCAGCAGACCGTGGTGCTGGTACGCCAAGTGATTCTGTATCGACGGCTCTTGGAGAGCCTGCGGGATCGCGAAGGCAGCGACGGTACGCTCGGCCAGGCTCTCAGCCGTCGGCACGGCAAGCTGGTGGCCGGTGCCCGTCAGGGCGTCGGCACTCTGGGACAGCACGCTGCGGCGCTGACACACGAGGGGCGTGCCGTGCTGACGGAGGCGCGCGTCCTTCTCGACGAGGAGGCTCGCCACCCGATCGAAGTCGCACCCCCCTCTCCCAGGCCCTCGGACTCGGCTCCCGAGGCCCCCGCGGCATCAGGGCGCGGCGCATGACCGTCCCGTTGCCCACGGTACGCGGTTCTTCCGCCCCACCTCAGTGGGTACCCGAGGTCTTCCGCCCGTTCGCGGACAGCGCGGCGGTCGTCATCGCCCGTGTGGCAGCCCGCTCCGCGGCGTTCGGGTCCAACAGCGCCGGTGGCGGCAGACCTGTCCTGGTGGGCAGTGCGGCCGGCGCGACCGCCGACGATGTCGCCGTGCGTGCCCGGGGTGAACTCATGGAGAGGATGGGCAATGTCCTGACCGGCCGGGCGGCCGAGTCCGGCGCGCTCCCGGCGACGCGGACCGCGACGCACTCCGAGCTACGGCGCCTCGGGGTTCCGGCCGTCGATCCGGCCCTCTGGGGTGCCGCAGAGTCCCGGGCAGCTCGCCAGCTCTGGGTGCGGGGACGGGCCTTGAGTTCGGACGGCGAGGTGTGGGTACCCGCCGGAGCTGCGTTCCTCCAGCACAGGCCCCCGCCCGGCTGCACCGCCACCGTCCGGGCCGGATCGACCGGAGTAGGCGCGCACCCCCGACGGGAGTCCGCCACCGCTCACGCCGCCTGGGAGATCCTGGAACGCGAACTGATCCGCCGAAGCTGGTGCGCCCCCGAACACCAACGCCCCTCCGTGTACGACGCGTTGGCAGGGCCGGCCGGACTGCCTCCCGGCCTCAGGGCGCTGCTGGTGCGCGAGCGGCTGTGCGCCACCGCGCTGCTGCCACCCGCGCCGCGGCAGGTGTGCGCGGTCGTCGTCTGTCTGCACACCGAGGACGGCCGCCTGCAGAGTTTCGGCGCGAGCTGCGGCCCGCCGGGCGGAAGCACAACGGCGTTGGCCAAAGCGGCGTTCGAGGCGCTGATGGTCCGCTGGAGCATGGGAACCGCCGCCGCACGCCGCGCCCTGCAGCGCCTGGAGAGCGCCGACCGGCCGCACCATGCGGTGGAACACGCCCTGTGGGCCTTCCACCGCCAGGACGCGCTGCGCCACTGGACGGGCGGCCACCCCGCCGGCGGTCACGGCCCCGTCCGCCACACCTCCGACAGCTCCGACCCGGCGGACCTCCCCGACCCGGTAAACCTGCTGACGCAGTACACGGGCCTTGACGTGATCGCGGTGGACTGCCCCACCGGACCGCCCGACACCGAGGACACGTCCGTGGTGCGGCTCGTCGCACCCGGCGCCCTGCCACTGCCCGCCCGCACCGCCCCCGGGATCCCGCCGCACCCCTTCGGCTGACCACCGTTCCCGGTCATCACGCCCTCGCCCCACACCGGAGGCCCCGATGCCCCCTGCACGCACCCCGGTCCCGCCGCCCGAAGCCGCCTACACACGGTTCGCCTCCCAGTACGACGACTGGTTCGCACCGGCCGGCGGCACGGACACCACCGTCGCCTTCCTCGCCTCGCTCGCGAAGGAAGCCCCGCCCGGCCCCCTGCTCGAACTCGGCATCGGCACCGGCCGCATCGCCCTGCCCCTCGCCGAGGAGGGCCTGGCCGTACACGGCATCGACAGCTCACCACAGATGGTCGCGCGGCTGCGCGCGAAACCCGGCGGCCGCGAGATCCCGGTGACCATGGGCAACTTCGCCGCTGAACCCGCAGAAGACGAACGCGGTACGTACGCCCTCGTCTACGTCGCCAACGGCACCTTCGCCGAAATCACCACACAGGCCGACCAGCTCGCCTGTTTCGCAGGCGCCGCACGGCGCCTGCGACCGGGCGGCCTCTTCGTCCTGGACGCCCATCTGCCGGAGGCCCTGGCAACGGTCTCCTCCGGCACCCGGCCCGTGAACAACTCCAGCCAGGACTTCGTCCTGTGCACCCGCAGCATCCACCCGGCCAAGCAGCACTACGTCTCCGACTACGTGGTCCTCGACGGCGACCAGCTCCGCCATGTGCGCGTCACGTTCCGCTATGCCTCGCCCGGCGAACTCGACCTGATGGCCGCGGCTGCCGGACTACGCCTGCGGCACCGCGCCGGAGGATGGTCCGGCGTCCCCTTCAAGGACTCCAGCAGCTACCACGTCTCCGTGTACGAGCTGCCCGCCTAGAGCGCGAGGCCGGCCCTCACACGAGAGGGCACCTCCCGCCCGGCGGCGGACGCGCGGGGTCATCCGCGCTGCCGGGTGCGGGAGTAGTGGCGCCTGGCGCGGTCCCGGTTGCCGCAGTCCTGCGAGCTGCACCAGCGCCGGGTTCCGCTCCGGGAGCGGTCGAGGAAGAACCAGCCGCATCCGGGGCCCTCGCAGCGCCGGACCCGGCCCAGGCCGTCCCCGCTCAGCAGGTCCTCCGTCCGCAGCGCCAGCGCGTGGCGCACATCGTCGAGACGGTCTGTGCCGGGCTGCCACCGCAGAGGGAAAGCGGGGGGCAGTACGGCGCCCTCGCGGGCCAGCACCATGTTCCGGCGCAGCGCTTCCCACTCTGCGGCAGGGGGCTCCTGGCCGTCGACCAGGGCATCCAGGACCGGCCAGAGGGCGGCGCGCAGGTCGAGGAGCGCCGCGGTCGCGGTATTCGAGGGCGTGGAGTCCGCCGTCTCCGCCCGGAGCAGCGCCTCGGCGCGCTCGGCGGTGAACACTCCGGTGGCCACGGCCCAACGCGCCCATGCCTCGGCGCCCTTGACACGGTCGATGGTGCGGGCGGGGTCCAGGCGCCAGGCGACGGTGTTGGCGAAGTCGAGCACCGGATGACCGCCCACGAGCGAGACACCGGAGTCGTGGGGGTTTCCCGGCACGTCTGGAGCGCGAGGAACAGCTTGCTTACTCGTCACACCACCATCGTACTCACTTTTCTAACACCCATAAGAGCCTATGGCTGTTACGGTAAGGCGATGGAAAGGTCCCGATCAGCGAAGGCAGTCGCCTCACCGCGTGCGAGCTTCCTCTCCGGAGTCAGAACCGGATCCGGGCTGGCGGCAGCCTCCTTTCTCCTCGCCGTCAGCTTCGGTGCGATCAGCACCTCCCAGGGCTGGGGGTATCTCGCGCCCGTGATCTGCTCGATGGCCGTGTTCTCGGGGTCCGCCCAGTTCGCCCTGCTGGCCACGCTGGCCTCCGGCGGCGGTGTGGCCGGCGCCGTGATGTCCGCGGCACTGATCAACAGCCGTTTCATCCCCATGGGCATCGCCGTCGCCGGCTACCTGCACGGCGGCCGGTTCCGCCGCGCGCTCGAAGGCCAGGCAGTGGTGGACGGCTCCTGGGCCGCCGCCCACCTCGGGGGCGGACAGTTCGACCGGTACCTGCTCTTCGGCGCCACCGCGATCCAGTGGCCCGCCTGGGTAGCGGGCACTGCCGTCGGCGTGGTGGTGTCCCCCGACCTCGATCTCCTGCACCGGCTCGGACTGGACGTCCTCACTCCCGCGCTCTTCCTCGCACTCCTCTTCGGCGAAGTCCGCCGGGAGCGGATCAACCGCCTGCCGGCCCTGCTCGGCGCGGCGATCGCCGCCGGACTCATCGTCTTCCTGCCCGCGGGACCCGCCCTGGTGGGCGCGGCACTCGCGGCTCTCGTCGCCCTGCTCAGGACACCCGCCCGGCACCTACAAGCCGACGAAACGGACGGGACGGCGGTGGCCGAGACCACGGAAGCCGCAGGGTCGGCCGAAACGCCTGAAAGGGCCCTGCGCTCCGCCCGCTCCGACGAAGAGGTCGCACCATGACACTCTGGCTCACCATCGCCTCCGTCGCCGCCCTCAGCTTCGCCTGCAAGGCCTTCGGCCCCGCCCTCTTCGGCGGGAGAACCCTGCCCCCACGAGCACAGTCGGTGATCGCCCTCTCCGCCCCCGCCCTGCTCGCCGGATTCATCGTCGTAGCCCTACTGGGCCCCCGCTGGACCGCCTTGGACCCCACGATGATCGCCGGGCTCGCGGTGGTTCCGCTGCTCCTCTGGCGCCGGGCCCCGCTCCCTGTGGCCCTGGTGGCCGCGGTCACCGTGACGGCGGCGCTACGCATATGGGTGTAGGAGCGGGCGGGGTCGCCGACCGGTCGGCGTCACCGGCGAGCCCGTTCCCCGCACCGGTGAGCCGGGGAGCATCAGCTGCCGGAAGCCCCGGACGATGCACCCCGAGCAGTCCCGCCGCGTCGGCGACGGCACCAGCTTCCCCGCCGCCGCCCACCTCGTCTCCTACGCCGACCTCGCCCCCACCACCAAGCCCTCGGGGAGCTCGATCCACGGCGAACACGCACCCCAAGGCGGAGACCGGCAGCTCAAGCACGCCATGGGTCATCTGACCAGCAGTGCGCAGTCGGTCTGCACCCAGCGTCGCCTGCCCTCGGCGCATCAGCGGTGCTCGGCAACCTGACAAGGTTGACCTGCCCGACAAGGCACAACAACCAGGCAGAACCTGCGACAGCCTACGAGTTCCCCAGCCCACTTGTGGCGTTTCCCGGTGTGTGTACTTAACGGCGGCTCCTACCCCCTGTACGTCTCCAGCAGCCTCAGCCAGACCTCACTGATCGTCGGGTAGGCAGGCACCGCGTGCCAGAGCCGGTCGATCGGTACCTCGCCGGCGACGGCGACCGTCGCGGAGTGCAGCAGTTCGCCGATGCCTGGGCCGACGAAGGTGACGCCGAGCAGGATCTCGCGGTCCAGGTCGACGACCATCCTCGCGCGCCCCGTGTACCCCTGCGCGTACAGGCCGGATCCGGCGACGGAGGCCAGGTCGTAGTCGACGGCGCGTACGCGGTGGCCCGCCGCCTCCGCCTCCGCGAGGGTGAGGCCGACCGATGCCGCTTCCGGGTCCGTGAACACGACCTGGGGGACGGCGGCGTGGTCGGCGGTGGCCGCGTGGGCGCCCCAGCGGTCCGTCTCCAGCAGTGGCGTCTCCTGCGCGCGGGCGGCGATCGCCGCTCCCGCGATGCGCGCCTGGTACTTGCCCTGGTGGGTCAGGAGCGCGCGGTGGTTGACGTCTCCGACGGCGTACAGCCAGTCGCTTCCCTCCACCAGGCAGCTGTCGTCGACCGAGAGCCAGGAGCCCGGCTTGAGTCCCACCGTGTCGAGGCCGAGGTCATCGGTGCGCGGGGCCCGGCCGGTGGCGAAGAGGATCTCGTCGGTCTCCAGCCGCTCCCCGTTGTCCAACTCGACGGTGACCGGGCCGTCGTGGCCCGCCCGGTGCACACTCCTGGCCGACACCCCGGTCAGGATCTTCGCGCCGGCCTCGCTCAGCGCGTCGGCGACCAGTTCGCCCGCGAAGGGTTCCATCTTGGGGAGCAGCCGCTTGCCGCGGATCAGCATCGTCACCTGGGCGCCGAGCCCCTGCCACACGGTGGCCATCTCCACGCCGACCACTCCCCCGCCCACGACGACGAGCCGGCCAGGTACCTCCTTGGCGCTGGTCGCCTCGCGGCTGCTCCAGGGGCGGGCCTCCGCGATGCCGGGCAGTGCGGGGACGACGGCGCGGCTGCCGGTGCAGACGGCGACGGCGTGCCGTGCGGTGAGGTGCTGCTCCGACCCGTCGGCGGCCGTCACCGACACCTGCCGTACTCCGGTCAGCCGCCCCTTGCCGCGATAGATGTCCGCGCCGACGCTCTCCAGCCAGGCGACCTGGCCGTCGTCCTTCCAGTGGGAGGTCTCCTCGTCGCGGTGGGCGAGGACGGCGTCCGCGTCGAGCGGGCCCTGCACCGCGCCGCTCAGCCCCGGCACACGGCGTGCGTCGGCGCGCGCCACCACGGGGCGCAGCAACGCCTTGCTGGGCATGCACGCCCAGTACGAGCACTCGCCGCCGATGAGTTCGGACTCGATCACGGCGGTGCTCAGCCCTGCGGCCCTGGCACGGTCCGCGACGTTCTCGCCCACCGGCCCCGCCCCGATGACCACCACGTCGTATTCGTTGCTCTGCGCACCCTCAGCATCTGTCATGGGAACAGTGTGGTCATGGGTGTGGCCCGCGGCCACATGGGCAGGCGGAATACGGCAGGAGTCGTCACCGTTGTGCCGGACAGGTTCGAACGGTCCGAGGAAGAGGTAACAGCGTATGAGCACCGTAGAGCTCACCAAGGAAAACTTCGATCAGGTCGTGAGCGACAACGAGTTTCTTCTGATCGACTTCTGGGCTTCCTGGTGTGGTCCGTGCCGGCAGTTCGCCCCGGTCTACGACTCGGCGTCCGAGCGCCACCCCGACCTGGTCTTCGCCAAGGTCGACACGGAGGCGCAGCAGGAGCTGGCGGCGGCCTTCGAGATTCGTTCGATCCCGACTCTGATGATCGTCCGTGACAACGTGGCGGTCTTCTCGCAGCCCGGAGCGCTGCCCGAGGCGGCGCTCGAGGATGTCATCGGGCAGGCGCGGAACCTCGACATGGACGAGGTCCGCAAGTCGGTCGAGGAGCAGAAGCAGGCTCAGCAGGCACAGCAGGCACAGCAGGAGCAGCAGTAGTCCCTTCGCGCCTGCGGCACACGTGACGAGGGCCCGGCCGTTTCGGCCGGGCCTTGCTCGTGCGCGGGCGGGAGCCGGATGGCCCGCCTTCGGGCGTGCGGGCTCAGCCGGCGGCGGGCTGCCCGCCGCTCCCCTTCTCCGGCGCGCCCGGCGCGCCAGGGACGTCCGGCGCGCCAGGGGCGTCCACCGCGTGCGAAGCATCCCGCGTGTCCGGCTCTCCGGTGTCCTGGGCCGCCTCCGGTCGGCCCGTGCCGCCCGTGCCCTGGTCCACCGCCTGCGGCTCCCCGGGGCTCTCGTCGTCCCGTGCCGGTTCGGCCGTACCGCCGATCCGCTCGGCGATTCTGACGGTGAGGCCGTAGTCCAGCTCGTGCCCGTCCACCAGCAGGGCTTCGACCGTGTGCGAAGCCGGGTCGATGTCCGCCACCAGGCCGTCGCCCGCGTAACGCGGGTAGCCCGAGGTCCCGGTCTGCCCGGTGGCCGCCACGACCGCGGAGCGGATGGCGGTGCTGGGCTCGGGGGCGCCGGTCGCGGTCTCCTCGGGTTCCGGGAACACCAGGATCTCGTAGCTCTGCGGATGGCTCATGCCGACGACGCTAGACATCCGCCGCCGGTGGCGCATGTCGTGACAGCGGGCGTGGGCGCCGGGACGGGCCCGGTCAGGTGGATTCGCGCTGCACCGCTCGGGCCCGCAGGAGGTAGTGGCGTTCCGGCGCGCCGCCGGGGTTCTGCACCAGCCGGTCGATCATCTCGGCCACTGGCTGCTCGGTCGCCAGTTCGGTCCTGACGCTGCTGAGCCGGGGCCGCAGGAGCCTGCCGAGCATCAGGTCGTCGGCGCCGATCACGGCCGTCTCCGACGGGATGCCGATCCCGGCGTCCTGGAGCGCTCTCATCAGGAGCATGGCGTACGCGTCGTCGTACGCGAACACCGCGTCCAGGCCCAGCGCGCGCCAGCGGGAGGCGAGGTCCTGGGCCGACGCCTCGTCGTAGTGCAGCGGAAGCGGCTGGACACGGGCGTCCGCCCCCGACTTCTCGGCGGCGCGGACCGCGCCGGCCAGGCGTGGTTCGGCGAACAGGGCGAGGCCGGGTTCCCGGGGCATGACCACACCGATGGCGCGCCGCCCGCGGGAGAGCAGATGCCGCACGGCGCAGCCCCCGACCTCCCCCTGGTCCACGACCAGGGCGTGCGCCCCTTCGACGGGCTGCGGGCCGAGGGTGATCACCGCCTTGGCGCCGGAGCGGGTGAGCACGGCTATCCCGTGCGGGGTGAGGGCGATGCCGCCGGGTGACACCACGGCGACGGGGCGGAGCTCGGCCCATGCCCTGGCCGCCTCGTCGGCGTCGAGGCCGACGCTCCCGTACTGCACGACGGTGTAGTCGAGGCGGCGCAGGTCCGACTCCAGGCCGGTGAAGAAGCGCTGGTGCAGGGGCCCTCCGGGCGCGTACGCGGCAGGCAGCAGCACCATTCTGGTGTGCCCGGCGCGCAGGCTCCGGGCCGCCGCGTGCGGGACGTAGCCGAGATCGGCCGCGGCCTCCCTGACCCGGAGGCGGGTTGGTTCGCTGATGCGAACAGTGGTGTTGTTGTTCAGTACGTAGGACACGGTGGCCCGTGAGACTCCGGCGAGTCGCGCCACATCGGCGCTGGTCGGAACGGAGACGCCTGCGGGCTGCTCGGGTAACTGGCTCATGGCGTCCGGCAGTCTTCCAGACCGGCTCGCCCCGCCGGCGGCCCGGGGGGTGCCTGCCGGGCCTGTCCGGGGGCGCGTCGCCACGAGCCGGGCCACCGGCGGGCGGGTGTCAGTTCCCGGCGAGTACCGGCCAGATCCCCGGGTCCTCGAAGCCGAGCGCCCAGAGCACCGTGCCGGCCACCCCGTGCTTGCGCAGCACCGGCAGGTGGGTGGCCACGCCGCGTGCGTCCTGGTACCAGACCTCGCGGGACTCCGTGCCGTCGTCGTAGGTGAAGTGCGGGGTGCCCGAGACCTCGTCGGAGCGGTAGGCGGCGTCCTCCTGGACGCGCAGCGCCTCGGCCTCCTTCCAGGTGACGTGCTTGGCGGGGGCCTTGCTCGCGCCGTCGGCAGGCCAGTTCCAGCCATAGGCCGGGAGTCCCATCTCCAGTTTGGCGGCCGGGACGAGCGCGGTGGCGCGGGTCAGGATGTCGTCGTACCAGCGGGTGTCGGCGAGGGGTCCGGGTTCACCGGCGGCGTGGTGCAGGTTGTAACCCATGATGCGGAGCCGGTCCGCGACACGCCCGAGCGCCGCGTAGTCCCAGATCCGTCCGGTCGTGGCGGTCTTCGGGAAGACCGTGACGACGCAACTCTTGCCGAGGACGTCCAGACGGTGGCAGACGTCGGTGGCCAGTGCGGTGAATCCGTCCCGTACGGCGGCGTACGTCGCGTCGCCGGTGGTGGCGATGGATTCGTAGTCCAGGTCGAGGCCGTCGTAGGCACGGCTCGCGACCGTGCGCATCAGCGCGTCGGCGTGTTCCGTGCGGCGGGCCGGGCTGGTGAGGATCGCCGCGAGGGCGCCGGGCTCCATCGTCTCCATGACGGTGGGGACGACCTCGACCCCGGCCCGGTGGAGTCCGTCGATGATGCGGCGCTCGCCCGCGCCGGGGTGCCCGTCGATCCGGCCGGCCGAGACGGCCTGGTACCAGAAGGGGCTGACGGTGTGCAGTTGGCCGGCGTGGCTCAAGGCGTCCTGGTAGGCCCCCTTCTGGTCCCAGTAGGGCAGCCACGCCGACACCGTACGGGGGCCCGCCGGCGCACCTGGAGCTGTGGCCGAGGTCGAGGGCGGAACGCCCGGCGCCGGTGCTGACGCCGCGCCAGAAGCCGCTGGCAGCACGGCTGCCGCGAGGAGGGCCGTGACCATGAGCGCGCGGGTGGGCCGGGGGCCGGCGAAGGGGTGACCATGAGGTAGAGCCTGAGGGTCGTTGACCCGGCCCGCTCCGTGGAGTGGTCCGTACAGGTTCTACGGTGTTGCGATGACGTTCCACCACATGAACCACAGCAGTGACAGCACGACCGACTTCCCCGGCCGCAGCGGCCCCGCCGCGACCTCCCAGGCCGAACCCCGCGAGGTGGGACGCGTCCGCACCGCGTACGCCCCGGATCGCGACGGCGATCCCGACCCCGGGGAGATCGTGTGGACCTGGGTGCCGTTCGAGGAGAACGACGGGCGCGGCAAGGACCGGCCGGTTCTCGTCGTGGCCCGGGAGCAGGAGGGCACGCTCCTCGCCGTGCAGCTGTCCAGCAAGCAGCACGACAGGGACCACGAGTGGGTGGCCCTGGGTGCCGGACCGTGGGACAGCTCGGGACGCCCGTCCTGGGTGGATCTGGACCGGGTGCTGCGGGTGCACGAGGACGGGATGCGGCGCGAGGCCTGTGCGCTGGACCGGGACAGGTTCGACCTGGTCGTGGGGCGGCTGCGGGAGCGCTACGACTGGAGCTGACCGGCGAAGGCGCTGGTGAAGGCCGCCCGGGTGACGGATTCGGGGTCACGGTCCGGGATGCCGAAGACGATCTGCTCGAAGTGGCCGCCGAAGCGCCCGCCGTCGGTGAGCAGGGCACGGAACGCGCCCGCGACGTGGGCCGGGTCGTTCATGAAGACCCCGCAGCCCCACGCGCCCAGTACCAGCCGGCGGTAGCCGCAGGCGGCGGCGACTTCGAGCACCCGTTCGGCCCGGCCGGCCAGTGCGGCCGGGACGCGGTGGGCCAGGCCGGGCTCGCGGCTGCGGATGACCCCGGCGTTGGGTGCGGGCGAGGTGAGGAACCCCACGGTGTAAGGGGTGTCCAGCAGCCTCCCCCGGTCGTCGCGGAAGACCGGCACACCGGGTGAGTGGATGACCATGTCGGTGTAGAAGACGCTGCGTTCGGCGCGGTGGTGCGCGTAGAACCCGGGGGCGCGGAGCAGCGTGGCGTGCAGCGCCGAGCCGCGGCAGAGCGACTCCTCCTGGGCCTGCGCGCCGTTCAGATAGCCGCCGCCGGGGTTGCGGGCGGAGGCGTAGTTCAGCACGGCGGTCCTGGCCCCGGACTCGCCGGTCATCCGGTGTGCGGCGCCCAGGCTCGTTTCGTCCGTCACCTCGATCACCGGGCTGCGGCAGGTGTCCACGGCGACGGGCACGGGCTCGGGCCCGTGGAGGCGGGTGCCGGAGAGCGCCGCGTCGACGGTGCGCCCGATCGTCACCTCGCGTCCGGCCGGGGTGCGGTACCGCCCGGCCCGCACGATCTTCTCGGTCTCTCTCGCGATCCCTCTCAGCCGTGCGCTCATGGTCGTGCCCCCGTGTGGTTCATACGGGGCATGCTGGACACCCCGGCGGCATGGACGCAACCGGTTTTCCGTGGCTCAGGGGCACCCTTGTGCGAAATCCAGGTACGGGTTTGGGTGGTAGGGAAGCACCCGAAAAGGAGGCCCAGCATGCCCCCGGACGCTCTCGGCCGGCACGGCCACCCCCTCGAGGCGGTACCACTCGGCGAGGAGGAGGCGGAGGATCTACTGCGCGGCATATGTTTCAAGACGGGACCGCCCCGGACGGTCGGTGTGGAGCTCGAATGGCTCATTCACGATCGTGAACACCCCGAGACCGCTGTCTCGCACGAACGTCTCCGCGCCGCGGCCGAAGCCGTGCGCGCGACCCCGCTGGACGCTGCCCTGACCTTCGAACCGGGAGGCCAGCTGGAGCTCAGCTCCCAGCCCGCGGGCTCCCTGATGGCCTGTGTCGACGCCACGGCCGCAGATCTCGTCTCCGTACGCGAGACCCTCGGCGGGGCGGGGCTCACCCTGGCCGGGCTGGGGGTCGATCCGTGGCAGGTTCCCCGCCGTCTGCTCCAGGAGCCACGCTACGACGCCATGGAGGCCGCGCTCGACCGCTCGGGTTCCGCCGGGCGGGCGATGATGTGCACCTCCGCGTCGGTCCAGGTCTGCCTGGACGCCGGCGAGGAGGAGCCGGGGCCGCTGGGCTACGGGCGGCGCTGGCAGCTCGGGCATCTGCTGGGCGCGGTGCTGGTCGCCGCGTTCGCCAATTCGCCGTACCGGCAGGGCCGGCGCACCGGCTGGAAGTCGACCCGGCAGGCGCTGTGGGCGGATCTCGACCCGGCCAGGTCGCTGGCGCCGCAGAGCCGTCTCTCGCCCCGCGACGCCTGGGCCGCCCATGTCCTCGACACCTCGGTGATGTGTGTACGGAACGGCGACGCGCCCTGGGCGGTACCGGTGGGTCTGTCGTTCCGGGACTGGATCCGCGGCGGCGGTCCCAGGCCGCCGGTGCGGGCCGATCTCGACTATCACGTCACGACGCTGTTCCCGCCGGTGCGCCCGCGCGGGCACCTGGAGCTGCGCATGATCGACGCCCAGTCGGGTACCGACGGCTGGCTGGTGCCGCTCGCCGTCACCACCGCCCTGTTCGACGACCCGGAGGCGGCGGAGACCGTGTACCGCACCGTCAAACCGCTGGCGGAGACCGCGGGCCCGGCGCCCGCCCCCCGTAACCCGCTCTGGGCGGCCGCCGCCCGGGACGGGCTGAGCGATCCGGAGCTGGCGACCGCCGCTGCGGCCTGCTTCAGGGCTGCGCTGGAGGCGCTGCCCAGGATCGGGGCGAGCGACCATGTCCTCGGCACGGTCGCCGCCTTCCATGACCGCTATGTGGCCCGGGGCCGATGTCCGGCCGACGACACGCCCGACCCGGATACGGCGCCGCTGCACGGAAAGGGCCTGGTCCGATGACCGACACTCCTGCTCCGCACACCACTGGGGAACACGATCCCGAGGCGCTGCGCGCGCGTGCACTGGCCGCGCTCCTCGCCGCCCGCGAGCGGACCGCTCTGCTCACCGACAGCGTCGACGACCACGACCTGACCGCACAGCACTCACCGCTGATGTCGCCCCTGGTCTGGGACCTGGCGCACATCGGCAATCAGGAGGAGCTGTGGCTGCTCCGCGCCGTCGGCGGCCACGACGCGCTGCGTCCCGAGATCGACGGGCTGTACGACGCCTTCGAGCACTCCCGGGCGAGCCGGCCCTCCCTGCCCCTGCTGGCCCCCGCCGAGGCGCGGGCCTACGCGTCCGACGTACGCGGCCGGGCCCTCGACGTCCTCGGCGGCGCCCCGCTGCACGGAGCCGGCCGGCCGCTGGAGCGGGCGGGCTTCGCCTTCGGCATGGTCGCCCAGCACGAACAGCAGCACGACGAGACCATGCTGATTACCCATCAGCTGCGCTCCGGACCGGCCGTGCTCGGCGCGCCGGAGCCCCCGGAGCCCTCGGACGCCCTCCCGCTGCCGGCCGAAGTCCTGGTTCCCGGCGGCCCCTTCACCATGGGGACCTCCACCGAGCCCTGGGCCCTGGACAACGAACGGCCCGCGCACCGGCGTGAGGTGGCCCCGTTCCACATCGACACCGCCCCGGTCACCTGCGGCGCATACGCGCGCTTCATCGAGGACGGCGGATACACCGACGAGCGCTGGTGGACGCCCGAGGGCTGGGCGATGGTCCGCGAACACGACCTGACGGCACCGCTGTTCTGGCACCGCGACGCGGGCCAGTGGCTGCGGCGGCGCTTCGGGGTGACGGAGCCGGTGCGGGCGGACGAGCCGGTGCTGCACGTCAGCTGGTACGAGGCGGACGCGTACGCCCGCTGGGCGGGCAGGCGTCTGCCGACCGAGCCCGAGTGGGAGAAGGCCGCCCGCCACGACCCGGCGTCGGGGCGTTCCCGCCGCTACCCCTGGGGCGACGAGGACCCGGCGCCCGAGCACGCCAACCTGGGGCAGCGCCACCTGCGGCCCGCGGCCGCCGGCGCGTATCCGGCGGGCCGGGCCCCCTCGGGCGCGGGCCAGCTGATGGGCGACGTGTGGGAGTGGACGTCGAGCGACTTCCTGCCCTACCCCGGCTTCGCCGCGTTCCCGTACCGCGAGTACTCGGAGGTGTTCTTCGGCCCGGAGCACAAGGTGCTGCGCGGCGGCTCCTTCGGCGTCGATCCGGTGGCCTGCCGCGGCACGTTCCGCAACTGGGACCTTCCGGTGCGGCGCCAGATCTTCTCCGGATTCCGTACGGCGAGGGATGCCTGATGTGCCGTCATATTGCTTACCTGGGGCCCCCAGTGACCCTGGGCGAGGTGCTCGTCTCCCCCTCCCATGGACTCGTGCGCCAGTCCTGGGAACCCCGGCGCCAGCGGCACGGCACGGTGAACGCCGACGGGTTCGGCGTCGGGTGGTACGCCGAGGGCGACCCCGTGCCGGGCCGCTACCGGCGCGGCGGGCCCGTCTGGGGCGACGAGACCTTCGCCGATCTGGCCCGCGTGGTGCGCACCACCGCGCTGCTCGCCGCCGTACGGGACGCGACCTTCGCGGGCGCTGACGGTGAGGCCGCCGCCGCGCCCTTCGCCGACGGCACGGTGCTCTTCAGCCACAACGGCGCGGTGCGGGGCTGGCCCGGCTCCATGGCGTCGCTGGCCGGGGCCCTTCCGCCCGAGCGGATGCTGACCCTGGCTGCCAGGAGCGATTCGGCGCTGATCTGGGCGCTGGTGCTCCACCGGATGGCGCAGGGCGACGAGATAGCGCAGGCGGTCGCCGACACGGTCGTCGACGTCGGCACCGCCGCCCCCGGTTCCCGCCTCAATCTGCTGCTCACCGACGGTTCCGCCGTCGTGGCGACCACCTGGGGCGACTCCCTCTGGTATCTCCACGAACCGGGTCACCGCACGGTGGTGGCCTCGGAGCCGTACGACGACGATCCGTACTGGCGCGAGGTCCCGGACCGCACGCTGCTGGCCTCGACACGCACCGATCTTCTGCTGACCCCGCTCAAGGAGCCCACCGCGTGAGTCCCTATCTGCTGACCCGCACGCTGCCTGCGGACGCGACGGACGCGGCGCTGCGCGCCGACGTGCTGAGCGGTCTGACCGCGCAGCCGAAGACGCTGCCGCCCAAGTGGTTCTACGACGCGCACGGCAGCGACCTCTTCGAGGAGATCACCCGGCTGGACGAGTACTACCCGACGCGTGCGGAACGGGAGATCCTGATCGCCCGCGCCGGTGAGATCGCCGCGGCGTCCGGGGCGCGGACCCTGATCGAGCTGGGGTCGGGCTCCTCGGAGAAGACCAGGCACCTGCTGGACGCGCTGCCCCAGCTGCACACCTACGTCCCTGTCGATGTGAGTGAGAGCGCGCTGAAGGGGGCCTCCGAGGCGCTGCTGGCCGAGCGCGAGGGGCTCTCCGTGCACGCGCTCGTCGCGGACTTCACCCATGTGCTGGAGCTGCCCGACAGCCCCGGCCCGAGACTGGTGGTGTTCCTGGGCGGAACGCTGGGCAATCTGCTCCCGGACGAGCGTGCGACGTTCCTGAAGTCCGTACGGGCACGGCTCGCGCCCGGGGACGGGCTGCTGCTCGGCACCGACCTGGTGAAGGACGAGGCGACGCTCGTCACCGCGTACGACGACGCGGCAGGGGTGACGGCCGCGTTCAACAAGAACGTGCTGACGGTGGTGAACCGTGAGCTGGGGGCGGACTTCCCGGCCGGTGAGTTCGACCATGTGGCTCTCTGGGACCCGGACAACGAGTGGATCGAGATGCGGCTGCGCGCCCGCCGGGCGCTGACGGTCAAGATCCGTGAGCTGGATCTCGTGGTGCACTTCGAGGAGGGTGAGGAGCTGCGCACGGAGGTCTCGGCGAAGTTCCGCGAGGAGAAGGTGCGCCAGGAACTGGCCACCGCGGGACTGCGGCTGGATCAGTGGTGGACCGACGCGGCGGGCCGGTTCGCGCTGTCGCTGGCCACGGCGGACTGAGCGGCCAGCGCCAGCGCGCGCCTGTCGGGCTCACCGCCCGCGGGGATCGGCGGCAGGACGCGGATCTCGGCGGTGAGCCCGGCGGCGGTCACCACCCGCCACAGCGACGCGGCGAGCGGGTCGTCGCCCACGAAGGCGGCGGCCCCCGCCGGGGCCCTCTCCGGCGTCCGGTAGGCGATGCGGAGCGGCCGCACCGCGGCGCCCGCGTCGACCGCGGCCTGGAAGGCGGCAGGCCGGAAGCTGCCGCCCCCGTCACGGCCGCACCAGGTGCTCCCCTGCGGGAAGACCGCCACCCGCGATCCGGCGGCCAGCGCCCCGGCGAGGGCGTGGACCGCGCCCGGCAGGGCGCGCAGCCGGTCCCGCTCGATGAAGAGCGTTCCGCCGAGCGCCGCGAACCGCCCGAACACCGGCCAGTGCCGTATCTCGCTCTTGGCGACCATCCGGGCCGGGAGCACGGCCGCCACGAGCGGGATGTCCAGCCAGGAGACGTGGTTGGCGACCACGAGCTCGCCCGTGGCCGGCCGGCCGGGCTCCACCTGGCACCCGGTGACGCGTAGGCGTACGCCGAAGGCCCGCACCACCGCGTACGCCCAGCCCCGTACCAGCCGGTCGCGGAGCGAGGGCGCGAGGAGCCGCACCCCGGGCACGCACGCCACCCCGAGCAGGGTGAGGGCGCACCCGGCGAGCAGCAGGGCGGCGGCGGCCAGCGGTGCGCGCCTGGCGCCCTCGTGCGCGGCGCAGTCGCGCGGGGTGCAGGGGGCGATGGGCAGCCAGGCGCTCATCGCAGCGGTGCCAGGGAGAGGAAGTGGCGCAGGTAGCGCGGGTCGGTGCGCCGCATCGAGAGCAGGACGTAGAGGTCGGCGACTCCGAAGTCCGGGTCGTGGGCGGGGGCTCCGCACACCCAGGCCCCGAGGCGCAGATAGCCGCGCAGCAGCGGCGGCAGTCCTGCCCGGCCCCCGGCTCCGCCACCGGGGTGGCCCGTGGTGTCCCAGAGGCGGTGAGGGGCCACCCAGTACTCCTCGGGCGCGAGGTTGTGGGTCCGTACGGTGTCCCAGGTCCTGGCGGCCAGGGCGCCCCCGTCGGCGAGGGGCACGGAGCAGCAGCCGGCGAGCCAGTTGTGGCCGGTGCGCTCCATGTAGCGGGCGAGTCCGGCCCAGATCAGGGCGATGACGGCGCCGTCGCGGTGGGCGGGGTGGACGCAGGACCTGCCGACCTCGACGAGGTCGTCGCGGATCGGGTGCAGCCGGCCGAGGTCGAACTCGCCCTCGGCGTAGAGCCCGCCGGCCGCGCGTGCGCCCGCGGGCGGCAGCAGCCGGTAGGTGGCGACCACCTCGCCCGTGGCCTCCTCGCGCACCAGCAGGTGGTCGCAGTAGGCGTCGAAGGCGTCGCTGTCCAGGCCCGGTTCGGTGGTTTCCAGCCGGGCGCCGAGCTCTCCGGCGAACACCAGGTGGCGCAGGCGCTGGGCGGCCCGTACGTCGTCCTCGTCGGCGGCCAGGGAGACGCGGTAGCCCGAGGGGGCGGGCGCGGCGGGCCGGCGGGGAGCGGGTGCGGGGGCGGGTGTGGCGAGGGGCAGCACGGTCATGGCGGTCTCCGGGGACGGATCAGCTGGGGCGGCTGCCGGGCCCTTCGCGGAGCGCGAATGGCCGGCCCCCTACTTCTTCCGTGACCGGCTGGAATCGACGTGACCGCCGCGAAGCGCGGGGATGTGCGACGGCTGAATCCCCCGGGTTGCGACCCCGCCGCCCGCGGACCGGCCGCCCGCGGGGGCGCCGAGGTCCGGTTCGCCCCCGCCCCTGGTCGGGCCGTCTTCCCGCCCCTCGCGCCCCGGCGTCCGGTCAGCCGCTGATCAGCTTCGCGGTGATGCGCTCCGACGCCTTCCTGGCCTCCTCCGCCGGGTCGCCGCCCTCCAGCACCGCCGTCATGTACGGCTTGATCGGGTTCTCGGCCTCGACGGCCGGCCAGTACGGCGAATTGGGGGTGGCCCGGCCCTGGGTTGCGCCCTGCGCCATGGCCGAGGTCCCTTCCTGGCCCTCCACCACGCTCGCGAGGGCAGGCTTGTTGGGCACGTAGCTCATGGCCCGGGCCAGCTCGGTCTGCCACTTCTCGCCGGCGAGCGCCTTGACGACCTCGATGCCTTCGCTGCGCTGGTCGGCGCCCTCCGGCACGATCAGGTCCGATCCTCCGGTGAACACCGAGCCGGGCTTCGCCGCGCTCTTGCCGGGGATCGGGAAGTATCCGAGCTTCCCCTTGAGTTCCGGGTTCTGCTGCTCGATGAGCGCGGCGCTGCCGGGGACGGAGATGATCTGGGCGACGTCGCCCTCGGCGAACACGTCGGTCTCCGGGGGTGTCTGCTCGTCGGCGTCCTTGGGGCCGTCGCCGTGGGCCTGGAGCGTCTTGTAGAAGTCCATGCCCCGCAGTGCGGCGGGCGAGTCCAGGGCGCCCTGCCACTCACCGCCGCCTTCCTCGGCCAGTTCGCCGCCCTCGTCCCAGATGAACCCGGCGAGCACGTACCAGTTCTGCCCGGCGAGATAGATGCCCTGCTGCCCCCCGGTGTTCAGCCGCTCACTGATCTCCACCCACTCCTCGCGGGTCCTGGGGAGTTCGGTGATGCCCGCCTGCGCGAAGAGGTCCTTGTTGTAGATCACGACACGGTTGGCGGCGTACCAGGGAATTCCGTACTGCGCGCCGTTGACCTTGCCCGGCTGCGCGAGTCCGGGCAGCCAGTCCTCGCCGCCCAGGTCGCGGATGGATTCCAGGGTGAGGTCGCGCAGTTCGCCGCTCTCGGCGTACTGGGCGACCTGGGTGTTGCCGACCTCGATGATGTCCGGTGCGTCGTCGCCCTCGAGCGCCTTCAGCACCTTGGGGCCGATACCGCCCCACTCCTGGAGGATGAACTCCAGTTCGACCGAGGGGTTCTCGGCCTCGTACGACTCCTTGAAGCGGTCCAGGAAGCTCTGGGAGGCGCTGCCCTTCATCAGCCACACCGTCACCGTGCTGCGGTCGGCGCCCGCGCCGGGGAGGACGCCACAGCCGCTCAGCGCGACGGAGGACACGAGCGCGAGGGCTCCGGCCAGTATGCGGATCTTCACGGGGTCACCTTCTGCGAAACGGCACGACGGAATGACAGGACCCGGGTGGGGGGACTGCGGGCGGCGCTCGCACGGGCGTGTTGGGTCGGAGTTTGGTATGGACCAATGGGCAGGTCAAGCCCGGCTCTCTCGCGCGTCACGGGCGGCATACCTCGCGCTCCTCCCCGGAGTGAGGCACCGTGGAACCACGAAAGGAGACATTTGATGTCCAATCACACCTACCGGGTCACCGAGATCGTAGGAACCTCCGAGGAGGGCCTCGACGCGGCGATCCGAAACGGCGTCGCCAGAGCCTCCGAAACGTTGCACAATCTCGACTGGTTCGAGATGACGGAGGTCCGCGGCCACATCGAGGACGGCCGGGTCGCCCACTACCAGGTGGGGCTCAAGGTCGGCTTCCGGCTCGACGAGAAGGCCTGACCAGGCCCTTCTCTTTTTCCACGATGCTCACCGCCGTCATCAGGGGGCTCCACGGCCGGCGCCTCGGGGCGGCACGGCCGCAGGCAGGGGTCAGGTGCGGCCGCCGTCACGGGGGCGGCACCGCCGCCGGCAGCGGTCAGGTGCGGCCCTCGCGCTCCTGCGCGTCCTTCAGCGACGGCGAGGTGACCGCCCAGCGGGCCCGGACGACCGTGTAACCGGCCAGCTCCGCCTCGTCGCACACCAGCTCGTCGTCGTCGACCAGCACGCGCACCTGACGGGTCCGGCTCAGCCGTCGCAGGGATCTCCAGCTTGGTGCGGCGGGCCGGACGGCGGTCGTCGTTGCGACGCATGTGGAGGGCGCCCTTCGGCAGACCCTGCTGCTCCAGCCAGGCCAGGGTGTCCCTGCGGCACCGTTCGGGCCTGCCGGTCAGATAGACGACCTCGCACTCCTCGGCGCTCGCCAGGGCCAGGTCCACCCCCTCCGCCGGCGGAGGGTCGTCGGGCGCCGCGGAGAAGAAGCCCGCCCAGTCGCGCCGCCGGCCTTCGAGGAAGTGCTGCCGGTGGCCGCTGTCGGCGAGCGTGCCGTCCAGATCGAATACGGCCAGCGGCCGGGTGTCGTCACTCACGGCGCCCACCCTGGAAGACCGCGCCCGCCGTCACGCCGGAACGTCCGCGGGCCCGGCACTCAGCGCCCGAGCGCCTTGCGCAACTGCTCCTTGTTCATCGTCGAGCGGCCTTCGACGTTGCGCTTCTTGGCCTCCTCGTACAACTGGTCCTTCGTCGGCCCCTGCGCCCCGCTGTGCGACCGCTGCCCTCCGCGCTCCGAGGCCGATTGGGGGTCTCTGAGGGAGGCCTTGCTCGCGGTGCGCGACTCCCCGGAGCGGGCCCGCTCCTTGTTGACGGTGCGCGCCGCGATCTCCTCGGCGCGCTTCGTGGACGTGCCGCGCCGTTCGGCGCTCTCCTTGATGTGCTCGTACTGGCGTTCGCGCTTCGGGCTCGATCCTGCGGGCATGACGCCTCTCCTCACTGTCGGACGGCGGTGGTGCACCGCCGCACCTACTACCCCACACCCTCGCTCCCACGCGCGCCGGGCGAGAGGTCCGAACGGGCTCCGGGGCGGACGCGTGCGGCCCGGCCGGCCGCGCCCGAGCGGCACGGCGTTCGAGATGCATGCGGGCCGGTGCGCTGATTCGCTGAGCCTGTCCGCTCCCCCACAGATCCAGGAGTGATCATGAGCGTTGCAGGTGAGTCAGGCGGCCGAGTCCGGCAGCTGCGTGCCAAGGCGCAGGAACTGAACGAGGCGGCCGAGCGCGCCACCGATCCGGAGCAGCGTCAGCGGCTCCAGGACAAGGCCCGCCGCCTGCGGGAGCAGAGCGAGCAGGAGAGCTCGATGCGCGACCGCGGCATGGACCCGATGGTGTAGCTCCGCCGGTCCCGCCCTGCCGGTGGTCCGCTCGCGCGCCCGGGTGCGCGAGGATCACCGGCAGAACCATGTACACCGACGCGACGGAGCCGCACCACCGATGTCCACTCCCTCTGATCCGTACGTCCGGGTGCGCGGCGCGCGCGAGCACAATCTCCGCGATGTGGACGTCGACATCCCGCGCGACACGCTCGCCGTCTTCACGGGCGTCTCGGGCTCGGGAAAGTCCTCGCTGGCCTTCGGGACGATCTACGCGGAGGCCCAGCGGCGCTACTTCGAGTCGGTCGCGCCCTACGCCCGCCGGCTGATCCACCAGGTCGGGGCTCCCGATGTCGGCGAGATCACCGGCCTGCCGCCCGCGGTCTCACTCGAACAACGCCGGTCGGCGCCGGGAGCGCGCTCCTCGGTGGGTACGGTCACCACGCTGTCCAACTCGCTGCGCATGCTGTTCTCACGCGCGGGCGACTATCCGCCGGGGGCGGAGCGGCTGGACTCCGACGCGTTCTCGCCGAACACGGCGGCCGGGGCCTGCCCCGAGTGCCACGGCCTGGGCCGCGTCCACGGCACCTCGGAAGAACTGCTCGTACCCGACCCGTCGTTGTCGGTCAGGGAGGGCGCGATCGCCGCCTGGCCGGGCGCCTGGCAGGGCAAGAACCTCCGCGATGTGCTCGATGCCCTGGGGTACGACATCGAGCGCCCGTGGCGGGAGCTGGATCAGGGCGACCGGGACTGGATTCTCTTCACCGACGAGCAGCCGGTGGTGACGGTCCATCCGGTGCGGGACGCGGGCCGCATCCAACGCCCCTACCAGGGTACGTACATGAGCGCGCGGCGCTATGTGATGCACACCTTCGCCGACTCCAGGAGCCGCACGCTGCGGGCCAAGGCCGAGCGTTTCCTGACCAGTTCGCCGTGTCCGGTGTGCGCGGGCAGCCGGCTGCGTCCGGAGGCCATGGCCGTCACCTTCGCCGGCCGCACGATCGCGGACCTCGTCGCGCTCCCCCTCACTTCGCTGACCGAGGTGCTGCTGGAGGCGGGGGGCGGGAGCGACACCGCGCGGGTGCTGACGGCGGATCTGCTGGCCCGGATCGAGACGGTCACGGAGCTGGGGCTCGGCTATCTCGGCCTCGACCGGACGGCGCCGACCCTCTCATCGGGCGAGCTGCAGCGGCTGCGGCTGGCGACCCAGCTGCGGTCGGGGCTCTTCGGTGTCGTCTACGTGCTGGACGAGCCGTCGGCGGGACTGCACCCGGCCGACACGGAGTCGCTGCTCGGTGTGCTCGGCAGGCTCAGGGACGCGGGGAACTCGGTGTTCGTGGTGGAGCACCAGATGGACGTGGTGCGGAAGGCCGACTGGCTGGTGGACGTGGGTCCGCTGGCGGGAGAGCACGGGGGCCGGGTGCTGCACAGCGGCCCTCCCGCGGAGCTCGCCGGTGTGACCGGCTCCGCGACCCGGCGCTTCCTCTTCGACGAGGACCCGGCGCCGGTACGCGAACCTCGCACCCCGTCCGGGTGGATCACGCTGCGCGGGGTGAATCTGCACAATGTGCGCGGTGTGGACGCCGCGTTCCCGCTCGGGGTGCTGACGGCGGTGACCGGTGTATCGGGGTCGGGCAAGTCGACCCTCGTCGGCCAGGTCCTGGCGGGGGTACTGGCCGACCGGCGCGCCGCCGAGAGCACGGAGGAGCCGGCCGCGCCGGTGGCCCGGGACTGCGCGTCGGCGCAGGGACTGGAGGCGGTGGACCGGCTCGTGCAGGTCGACCAGCGGCCCATCGGCCGTACACCCCGGTCCAACCTGGCCACGTACACGGGGCTGTTCGATGTCGTGCGGAAGCTGTACGCGCAGACGGAGACGGCCAGGGCCCGGGGGTACAGGGCGGGGCGGTTCTCGTTCAATGTGGCGGGCGGGCGGTGCGAGACCTGCCAGGGCGAGGGATTCGTCTCGGTCGAGCTGCTCTTCCTGCCCAGTACGTACGCCCCCTGCCCGGACTGCCACGGGGCGCGCTACAACCCGGCGACCCTGGAAGTCACCCTGCGCGGTCTCACGATCGCCGAGGTGCTGGACCTGACGGTGGAGGCCGCCTCGGGGTTCCTCGCCGGGACCCCGGCGGCGGAGCGCAGTCTGCGGGCCCTGCTGGACGTGGGGCTCGGCTATCTGCGGCTGGGCCAGCCCGCAACGGAGCTGTCGGGCGGTGAGGCGCAGCGGATCAAGCTGGCCACGGAGCTGCAGCGCGCCAGGCGCGGCCACACGCTGTATCTGCTGGACGAGCCGACGACGGGGCTGCATCCGGCCGATGTGGAGGTGCTGATGCGGCAGTTGCACGGCCTGGTGGACGCGGGCGGCACCGTGGTGGTCGTGGAGCACGACATGGCGGTGGTGGCGGGCGCGGACCAGGTCATCGACCTGGGTCCTGGCGGCGGTGACCGGGGCGGGCGGATCGTCGCCACCGGTACGCCGCGGGAGGTGGCACGCGCGGCGGGGAGCCGTACGGCCGCGTACCTGGCGAGGGCGTTGCGGTCGGACTGACTCCCCGTCGGCGGGAGGGTGGTCAGCGGCGTACCTTGCGGGTGGCGCGCAGCCATTCCTTGTTCATCGCGGTGATCGACGGCAGCGGGATGCCCTTGGGGCAGGCCGTGGCGCATTCGCCGGTGAGGGTGCAGCCGCCGAAGCCCTCGTCGTCCATGGTGGCGACCATGTCGAGGACCCGGGTCTCGCGCTCGGGCGCGCCCTGCGGGAGTACGTTGAGGTGGTTGATCTTGGCGGAGGTGAAGAGCATCGCCGAGCCGTTCGGGCAGGCGGCCACGCAGGCGCCGCAGCCGATGCACTCGGCGTGCTCGAAGGCGGAGTCGGCGTCGGGCTTGGGCACCGGCGTGGCGTGTGCGTCGGGCGCCGTGCCGGTGGGCGCGGAGATGTAGCCGCCGGACTGGATGATCCGGTCGAATGAGGAGCGGTCGACGACGAGGTCCTTGACGACCGGGAAGGCCGAGGCGCGCCACGGCTCGATGTCGATCGTGTCGCCGTCGTCGAAGGACCGCATGTGGAGCTGGCAGGTGGTGGTGCGCTCCGGGCCGTGGGCGTCGCCGTTGATGACGAGGCTGCACGCGCCGCAGATGCCCTCGCGGCAGTCGTGGTCGAAGGCGACGGGCTCGTCCCCGCTGAGGATGAGCTCCTCGTTGAGGGTGTCGAGCATCTCCAGGAACGACATGTCCTGCGAGATGCCGTCGACTTCGTAGGTGGCCATGGCGCCGGGCGCCTCGGCGTTCTGCTGGCGCCAGACGCGCAGGGTGAGCTTCATGCGTAGCTCCGCTGAGTGGGGTGGACGTACTCGAAGACGAGGTCTTCCTTGTGCAGGACGGGGGCGTCGCCGGTGGCGCTGAACTCCCAGGCGGCGGCGTACGAGAACTCCTCGTCCCTGCGGGCGGCTTCGCCGTCCGGGGTCTGCGACTCCTCGCGGAAGTGGCCTCCGCAGGACTCCGCGCGGTGCAGGGCGTCGAGGCACATGAGCTCGGCGAGCTCCAGGTAGTCGACGACGCGGTTGGCCTTCTCCAGCGACTGGTTGAACTGCTCCCCGGTGCCGGGCACCTTGATGCGGCGCCAGAACTCCTCGCGGATCTGCGGGAGACGGTCGAGGGCCTTGCGGAGGCCTTCCTCGGTGCGGGCCATCCCGCAGAACTCCCACATGAGTTCACCGATCTCGCGGTGGAAGGAGTCCGGTGTGCGGTCGCCGTCGACCGCGAGGAGCAGGTTGAGCCGGTCCTCCGTCTCGGCGACGGCCTCGGTGACCGCCGGGTGTCCGGCGTCGACCGCCTCGGTGTGCGGGTTGCGGGCGAGGTAGTCGTTGATGGTCGACGGCAGGACGAAGTAGCCGTCGGCGAGGCCCTGCATCAGCGCGGAGGCGCCGAGGCGGTTGGCCCCGTGGTCGGAGAAGTTGGCCTCACCGATGGCGAAGAGGCCGGGGATCGTGGTCTGGAGGTCGTAGTCGACCCAGAGGCCGCCCATCGTGTAGTGCACGGCGGGGTAGATGCGCATCGGCGTCTCGTACGGGTTCTCCGCGGTGATGCGGGCGTACATGTCGAAGAGGTTGCCGTACTTCTCCTCGACCTTCTTCCTGCCCATGCGCGCGATGGCCTCGGCGAAGTCGAGGTAGACGCCCTGTCCGCCGGGGCCGACGCCGCGGCCCTCGTCGCAGACGTTCTTCGCGGCGCGGGAGGCGATGTCGCGCGGCACGAGGTTGCCGAACGCGGGGTAGACGCGTTCCAGGTAGTAGTCCCGCTCGTCCTCGGGGATCTCGTTGGCGGGGCGGTCGTCGCCCTTGGCCTTCGGGACCCAGATGCGCCCGTCGTTGCGCAGGGACTCGCTCATCAGCGTCAGCTTGGACTGGTGGTCGCCGGTGCGCGGGATGCAGGTGGGGTGGATCTGGGTAAAGCAGGGGTTGGCGAAGTACGCGCCACGCCTGTGCGCACGCCAGATGGCGGTGGCGTTGGAGTTCATGGCGTTCGTCGACAGGTAGAAGACGTTGCCGTAGCCGCCGCTGGCCAGGACGACCGCGTCGGCGAAGTACGTGTCGATCTTCCCGGTGACGAGGTCGCGGGCCACGATGCCGCGGGCCTTGCCGTCGACGACGATCAGGTCGAGCATCTCGGTGCGGGAGTGCAGTTCGACGTTGCCGGCCGCGATCTGCCGGGAGAGCGCCTGGTAGGCGCCGAGGAGGAGCTGCTGCCCCGTCTGGCCGCGGGCGTAGAAGGTGCGGGAGACCTGGACGCCGCCGAAGGAGCGGTTGTCGAGGAGGCCGCCGTACTCCCGGGCGAAGGGGACGCCCTGGGCGACGCACTGGTCGATGATCTCCACGGAGATCTCGGCCAGGCGGTGGACGTTGGACTCGCGGGCGCGGAAGTCGCCGCCCTTGACGGTGTCGTAGAAGAGCCTGTGGACCGAGTCGCCGTCGTTGCGGTAGTTCTTGGCCGCGTTGATCCCGCCCTGGGCGGCGACGGAGTGCGCGCGCCTCGGCGAGTCCTGGAAGCAGAACTGGACGACGTGGTAGCCCTGTTCGGCAAGCGTCGCCCCGGCCGATCCGCCGGCCAGGCCGGTGCCCACGACGATGACGGTGTGCTTGCGGCGGTTGGCGGGGTTGACGAGCTTCGCCTGGAAGCGGCGGGTGTCCCAGCGGTCGGCGACGGGACCCTCGGGGGCCTTGGTGTCGACGACGGGCTCGCCGGTGCGGTAGTTCGTGTAGTCGCTCATGTCAGCTCACCACTCCGGTCATCACGGCGACGGGCACGGAGACGAAGCCGGCCGTCAGCACCACTGCGAGGACATTGGCGAGGGTCTTGCAGACGCGGTCCCGGGTCGCGCTGCCCACGCCGAGGGTCTGCGCCGCACTCCAGAACCCGTGCTGGACGTGCAGGCCGAGGGCGAGCACGGCGACGATGTAGATGACGTTGCCGTACCAGGTCGAGAAGGTGTCCAGCACGTTCTGGTAGGGGTGGCCGGCCTGGAATCCGCCGGTGTGCACGGTGCCGGTCGTCAGGTCCAGGATGTGCCAGACGATGAACAGCGCGAGGATGATGCCGCCGTAGCGCATGGTGCGGGTGGCGTAGCTGGAGCGGGCCTTCCTGTGGACGTACGCCGTCGGGCGCGCCCTGAGGTCACGGCGGCTCAGCTGGTACGCGGAGACGGCGTGCAGGACCACCGCCGCGACGAGCACCACACGGATGATCCACAGCGCCCACTCGTAGTGCAGGAAGGGCTCGCCGATGGTCCTGAGCCAGTGCGCGTAGTGGTTGAACTCGTCTGATCCGAAGAAGATCTTCAGGTTGCCCAGCATGTGGACCACCAGATAACCGAGCATGATCAGGCCGCTCACGGCCATGATCGTCTTCTTGCCGACGGACGAGTCCCAGAGCGTACGCGTCATGGACGGCCGTCGGTCCGTCCGCGTTGCCAATGCCATGGACACGACGCTAGAGGCGAGGGGCACCATCAGTCCAAGACATGAAACGAGTCATCTCCATAGGCAGTCGCTATGGAGTCGGCTATCCTCGGCTCCATGCACTTCCAGCAGCTCGCCTACTTCGTGGCCGTGGCCGAGGCCAGGCACTTCACCCGGGCCGCCGAGGAGGTGCATGTGTCGCAGCCCTCCCTCTCCCAGCAGATCAAGGCCCTGGAGAACGAGCTGGGGGCCGAGCTCTTCAGCCGGGCGCGCGGCAACATCGCGCTGACCGACGCGGGTGAGGCACTGCTGCCGCTGGCCCGCAGAATCCTGGCGGACGCCGACACCGCGCGGCACGAGGTGCAGGAGCTGGTGCAGCTGCGCCGGGGCCGGATCAGGCTCGGCGCCACCCCGAGCGTCTGCACCGGCCTGCTGCCCGACGTGCTGCGCGCCTTCCACGGCGCGCACCCGGGCATCCAGCTCCTGATCGAGGAGGGCGGCTCCCACGACCTCGTGCGGCAGCTCGCCCGGGGCGCGCTGGACCTCGCGCTGCTGGTGCTGCCGCTGCCCGCGGCCTCCCCTGCCCTGACCACCGTGGAGCTGCTGCACGAGGACCTGGTGGTGGTGTCGTCGGCATCGCGGCCCGCTCCCGGGCGCAAGGGCTCCGTGCGCGTCGCCGATCTGGAGAACGAGCCGCTGGTGATGTTCCGGCACGGCTACGACCTGCGGGAGCTGACCGTCGCCGCGTGCCGCGCGGAGGGCTTCGAGCCGTCGTTCACGGTGGAGGGCGGCGAGATGGACGCCGTCCTCGGCTTTGTGCGGGCGGGCCTCGGAATCGCCGTGGTGCCCCGCATGGTCGCCGTACGGGCCGGTCAGGATCTGCGCACGACTCCGCTGGCCTCGCCGGGACTTCGCCGTACGATCGCGCTCGCGCACCGCAGCGACGTCGAACCGCCGCGCGCCGCGCGGGAACTGCAGCGGATGCTTCTGGGGGCGGGGCCCGAGGTCGTGCCCCCGGCCGCCGGAGGAACCGGCGGCTGAGGGCACGAGCCGTCAGACCGCGTCCGCCAGGACCAGCGCGTGGATGCGGTCCGGGGCGCCGGGCCGGGCGTAGTACCAGCCCTGGGCGGTGTCGCAGCCGAGCTGCCTCAGCTGCTCGGCCTGGGCCCCTGTCTCCACGCCCTCCACCGTGACCGCCAGGTCCAGGCTGTGGGCGAGCGAGACGATGCCCTCGACGATCTTCAGGTCGACCGGGTCGGCCGGGTGGTGCTGCATGCCCTGGGTGAAGGAACGGTCCAGCTTGAGCACGCTCACCGGCAGACGGCGCAGGTTCGCCAGGTTCGAGTAGCCGGTGCCGAAGTCGTCGAGCGCGATGTCGACGCCCATCTCGGCCAGCTGACGCAGCGGCTTCAGCAGATCGTCGTCGGCGCCGATCAGCGCGGACTCGGTGACCTCCAGGCAGAGGGCGCCCGGTTCCAGCCCGGAGCGCTCCAGCACGTCCACGGTCTCCGCGACGAGGTTCGGGTGGTGCAGCTGGGTCGGCGAGAGGTTGACGTTGATCCGCAGCGGACCGCCGTCGGTGTGACGTTCCTGCCAGAAGTTCGCCTGCCGTACGGACTCCTCCAGCACCCAGCGGCCGAGCGGCACGATCAGCCCGGTGTGCTCCGCGAGGGGGATGAACCGGTCGGGGCCGAGCACGCCGTGCTGCGGGTGGCACCAGCGCACCAGCGCCTCCGCGCCGTGCACGCTGCCGTCGCCGAGGTGCACGAGCGGCTGGTACTCGATGAAGAACTCGCCCCGGTCCAGCGCCGCGGGCAGCGCCGTGGTCAGCCCGTGGCGGGTGATGGCGCGGGCGTCGGCCTCGGCGTCGGCGAGGGCGAAGCGGTTCCCGCCCGCCGCCTTCGCCCGGTACATCGTGATGTCGGCGCTGCGCAGCACCTCGGCGGCGGTGCGCTCACCCGAGGGCCCTTCGACGACGCCGACCGATCCGCGTACGGTCAGCTCCCGGCCGTCGAGGCGCACCGGGGTGGCGAGCGCCGAGAGGATGCGTCCGGCCAGTTCGTGGACCTCCTCCTGGGTGCCGGGCCCGGTCGTCAGGGCCACGAACTCGTCCCCCCCGAGTCTGGCGACCATCTCGCCGGGGGCGGTGGCGCAGCTCTGCAGCCGGTCGGCGACCTCCACCAGGAGCCTGTCCCCCGCCGCGTGGCCCAGGCTGTCGTTGATCGCCTTGAAGCCGTCCAGGTCGAGGTAGCAGAGCCCGAAGCGCATGCCGTCCCTCGGCGCGAGGGCCTTCTCCAGGCGCTCGAAGAACAGCGTCCTGTTGGGCAGGCCCGTGAGCGCGTCGTGGGTGGCCTCGTAGCGCAGGCGCAGGTTGAGCAGCCGCCGCTCGGTGGTGTCCTCCATGAGCGCCAGCTGGTATTCGGGCCGGCCCTCGGAATCCCGCAGCAGCGACACGGTGAGGTTGGTCCAGAGCACGGTGCCGTCGTTGCGGTAGTACGGCTTCTCGACGCTGTAGTGCTCGCGGTCGCCGCGTACCAGCTCGTCGTAGTACTTCCAGACGTTCGGTGAGTCCTCGGGGTGGACCCACTCGTTCACCTTGTGGCTGCGGACGTGGTGCTCCAGACCGCCGAACATCCGGGTGAGGGTGTCGTTGATCTCCAGGATGTTGCCGTCGAGGTCGGCGATCCCGATCCCGATGGCGGCGTCCTTGAACACCGCGCGGAAGCGCGCCTCGGTCGCGTGCAGCGCCTGCTCCGCGTTCGAACGGGCGGTCAGCGCCGAGCGGGCGATGGCCTCCTGCTCGGCGAGTGTCCGCTCGCGCAGCGCCTGGGTGAATCCCCCGGCGAGCGAGTGCTGGATCCGCGCGCAGCGGGCCCTGCTGTCCTCGGTCGGCAGCTCCACCGGTCCGTTGCCGCCGCAGTAGAGCACCAGATAGGAATCGACGACGCCGAGCGTGGAGCTCAGGGCGTCGGGATCGGTGCAGTGTGCCGCGACGAGCGCGGCGCCGACGCGGTGCGCGGGCGCCGCGTCGAAGACCCGGGCGTGCAGGATGGTACTGAGTTCGCGGGCCAGCGGGAGCAGGTGTTCCTCGAACTCGGGGCGGGTCATGGAGGTGGCCGTGGAGGGGAAGATCGCCCGGCTCCAGATGGTGGCGAATCTCCGGAGCCGGCCCTCGGGACCGTCGGGTTCCGCGTCCGGCGCGCCGGACGACTGGGCGGGAATGCTCACGCCGTGCGCCCAACCCCGGCGAAGCCCGAGTAGGTGAAGGGGTCCTCCTGCGCGAGCGTCTCCGGGGACTCGGGACGCCACTCGGGCATCGCGACGAGGCCGGGCTCGACCATCTCGTACCCCTCGAAGAAGCGGCTGATCTCCGCGCGGGAACGCATGATCAGCGGGCTGCGGATGTCGCGGTAGACGCCGACCGTCCCGCCCGCCTCCTCCTCGGGAAGCGGAATGCCCTCGTAGGAGGCGTGGGTCAGGATCAGCAGGCTGCCGGGGGCGAGCGCCTCGCGGAGTTCGGCGACCGCCCCGTACGGATCGTCCGCGTCCTCGATGAAGTGGAGCACCGCCACCAGGAGCAGCGCCACCGGCTTGTCCAGGTCGAGGAGGCCCGTGATCTCGGGGTGGTCCAGGATCTCCCGCGGCTTGCGGAGGTCCGCGGCGGCGATGACGGCCCGTTCGTTTCCTTCGAGGACCGCCTGACTGTGTGCGACCGCGACCGGGTCGTGGTCGACGTAGGCGATCCTGGCCTCCGGATCGGCGGCCTGGGCGACTTCGTGGACATTGCCGAAGGTCGGTATGCCGGAGCCTATGTCCAGGAACTGATTGACGCCCGAAGCGGTGGCGTACTGCACCGCCCGCCGCATAAAGGCCCGATTGGCCTGCATGACCTTCGGCAGGCCCGGCATGAACTCCATGGCCTTGCGGGCCGCTTCCCGGTCCACCTCGAAATTGTGCGATCCGCCCAGATAGAAGTCATACATACGAGACACACTCGGCATCGAGATGTCGATGCCCTTCGGTGCCCAGGCGGGACGCTCCATCGATGTCTCCAACAAGTCGCCACGGCGGTCCGGCCATGTTCATGGTCAGTGTTGACCAGAGGCTACTGATCGACCGCCAGGAGAGCGAGTGGAAACGGAAATTAGAGATCCGTTATTGGTCACACACCGGAGGCATGCGCGGCAGGCCCGTCGCTGCGTGTGAACATGCGGCGACGGACCGGTACCGTGGGCGTTTCCCGGCGCTACTCGGAGGCTCCGGCAAGCTTCGCGTCGGGTGTGACCGCGTACCATGTCCCCCCGACACCTTGGCCGTTGGTGTCTCCCGGCCGGGTGTCGCCGGAGAAGGTGTAGAGGGGCCAGCAGTCGAGCGACTGCTGCTTGATGCCGTCGGGCCGGCTGAAGGTGACAAATCCCTTCGTGGTGACGCCCTCGACGTCATTCTTCTGCACGGGGCTGACGACGGGCCACTTCTTGAGACAGTCTCCCGTGCACGCCGACTTCATCGGCCAGGCCGAGTCCTTCTTGAAGCGGTAAACCGTCATGCCGCGCTTGTCGACGACGATGTCTCCGAGTTCCGGATCCTTGCGGACCGAAAGTCCGGCGGCTTCGGCCTGCCCGCCGACCGGGGGCACGTCCGCGTTCGCCGCCGCTTTCCTTCCGTCCGGAGCGGCGGCGAACCATGTCCCGCCGACGCCCTGCCCCTTGGCTTCCCCTGGTTCGGTGTCCTGGGCATAGCGGTAGACCGGCCAGCCCCCGACGGTCAGCTGTTCCGTACCGTCGTCCCTGGTCACCTTGGAGAGAAGTGAGGCGTCGGTTCCCGCGGCGGCCGTCGCGTTCGCCGCGGACACGACGGGCCAGGTCTTCGCGCAGTCGCCCTCGCAATTCGACGCGGGTGGGTCCGCGGTGTCCTTGTCGAAGCGGTAGAGGGTGAAGCCCTCGCCGTCGGTGAGCACCTTGCCCAGCTCCTTGCTGTCCCACACCGCGAGCTGCCCGGCCTCCTTCGGAGCGGTGCTCGCACCGGACCCGTAGCCGCCGTCCGAGCCGTAGCCGCTGTCGGCCGGCTGTTGCGCGGGGGCCGCGTTGCCCACGGCCTGACCGTTGGGGGACGCGGTGCCCTTCTCCTGACCGCACGCCGTCGTCAGTGCCACCAGGGCCAGCGCCGTCACCGCGAGCGAGGCGTTCCGCCAGGTATTCATGTCGACTCCCGTCGTCCTGCTGCCGTTCGTGACGCGGGCCCGCGTCGCTGTCGGCCCTAGGTACGGGCGGCATGGGTCCGGATGTTCAGCGTGGCGCCGAGAAAGTTTCGACGGGCGCAAACGCGAATCGCACAATGTCCCCACCATCAGGGGAATCAGCTCCGCCGTCCGCGTGTCCGGCGGCCGAGGGGAACATGCTCCCCGGCGTGTACGGATCACGCATCTGGCGGCTTACGGCCGCCACCCTGCTCCTGCTGCTCGCCGTCCCTCTTCCGGCGGCGGGCGGTGACGACTGCGCGGTCGCCTCCATCGGGCAGGGGGACGGCGGTTCGTCCGTCGCCGTGGCAGGCGAGGGGCGGTGCGGTGCGGTCATCGCCGAGCCCGAACCGGAGCCGGAGCCGCCACCACCTCCACCGCCACCTCCCCCGCCTCCGCCACCCCCGCCACCGCCTCCACCCCCACCGCCTCCACCGCCCTCCACCCCGCCTCCTCCTCCACCGCCCGCCCCCGCACCACCCGAACCGGAACCCTCGCCGACCCGGACCACGGCGCGTCCCACTCCACCCGCCCCGTCACCCGTGGCGCTCCCGACCTATCGGAAACCGCCCCGCAAGGCGCCCCGGTCGGGGCCGTCCCTGGTCTCCCTCACCCTTCTGATCACCGCGCCCGCCGTGTTCGCCGTGGCCGTGCTGCGGCCCCGCTCCTCCCGCTGACCGATGAAGGGAACCCATGTCCGAATGGCTTGTACTCACCATTGCCATGGCGTCGGCATGTGCCGTCGTCCTGACGATCGCCGTCCTCAGCAACCGCCGGATCGCCGAGGACGACGATCCCTCCGAGACACCCGACGTCATCGAGTACATGACGATGATGATCGGCGTGGTGTACGCGATCGTGCTCGGCCTCGCCATCGCGGGCGTCTGGGAGGGGCGCAGCGCCGCCCAGGAGTCCGTACGCCTGGAGGCGCAGGCACTGCACGAGGTGAGCGCGCGGTCGGCCGTCTACCCCGTCGAGGTCCGCGACCGGATCCGCGCTGACGTCGACGCGTACGTGGCCCATGTCGTGGGCGAGGAGTGGAGGTCGATGACGGATCACGGCAGCCTCACCGAGGAGGGCACCAGGCTGCTCGACAAGGTGCGGACCGACGTCACGCAGTACGTACCGAAGACGGACCACGAGGGGCAGGCCTACCAGCCGCTGGTGGACCAGGTGGCCGCCGTCGACGACGCACGCGGGTCGCGCGGGCAGAACGCGGGCGCGACGATGCCCGGGGTGGTCTGGTTCGGACTGATCACGGGCGCGGTGGTCACGGTCGGGCTGATCTTCACGCTCCAGATCCGCAGAACGTTCCGCGAACTGCTGCTGGCGGGTCTCTTCAGCGTGCTGATCGCGTTCCTGCTCTTCCTGATCTGGGACTTCGACGCGCCCTTCGGCCGGGGCATCTCGGCGACGACGGCCCCGTTCGTCGATCTCTTCCCGAACGCCGCAGGGGGGTAGGGGGCACAGCCACGGACCCTCGCCCCTCCCCCGGCCGGTGCGCCGGCCGGGGGACATGGCTGCCCCATTCGCCTGACCCCGATCGCGGGTGATATGCGGCACTTCTAGCGTTTCGGTCATCGAGGTGCATGTCCTACCCCTAGCGGAAATCCGTTCCGCGGCTGCGCCTCGGGACCCGGAGGATTCACCATGCGCGCGATACGTGTCGCACCCGTCGCCCTGCTGGGCGCCACCGCCTGCCTTCTGATGGCCCCCACCGCATCGGCCCTCGCGCCCGACGGCGGCACGTCCACCTCGTTCACGCCGACCATCACCCCGTCGACGGTCGCGCCGGGAGGACAGGTCACCCTCGGCGCCATGGGGTGCACCACCGACGCGACCGCGTTCTCGGGCGTGTTCGATACCACCACCATCCCGAGCGGCAGGTCGGCCACGGCCACCGTCGACTCGGACGCCAGGCGCGGTGCCGTCTACGAGGTCACCTTCCGCTGCGGCACCACCACCCGGTCGGCGAACCTGACCATCACCAGCGCTGCCACCAGTTCGCCCACGGCCACGCCCACCACCGCGCCCACCACCAGCTCCACGGCTTCCCCCAGCGGTGTGCTGGGTGGCCTCGGCGGCAGCGTGGACACCATGGACCCCGCGGAGATCGCGGCGGGTTCAGCACTCGTGACGGTCGCGGCGGCCGGAGCCTTCTACGCCCTGCGCAAGAGGCGCACCAGCCGTCAGCACTGAGCCGGCCACCACGTTCCGGCACACGACAGTCGCCCCGGGTCCTGATCCACAGGACTCGGGGCGACGGGCGTATCGGGCCGGACGGAAGGCTGGACGCGTCAGATCGCCGCATTGCTCATCCGGCGACGGACGACGAAGACTGCGCCCCCGACGGCAGCGGCAGCGACGAGGCCGCCACCGACCTGCATCTCGACGGAGCTGGGACCCATCGAACCGCCGAGGCCGCCCTGCGCACCGCGGGAGGGGAGCACGGTGAAGCGGGCCGTGGCGACCGGGTCGCCGTTGCCGCCGTTGCCACCCTGACCGCCGTTGCCACCCTGACCGCCGTTGCCGCCCTGGCCGCCGTTACCACCCTGGCCGCCGTTGCCGCCGTTGCCGCCCTGGCCGCCCTGGCCCCGGTCGCCACCCTGGCCGCGGTCGCCACCGTTGCCGCCCTGGCCGCCGTCACCTCCGTTGCCGCCACCGAAGTTGTTGTCGCTGTCGTTGCACCGCACGGACAGGCTGTACTGCCCGGGCGTCGCGTCGTCCCTGATGTGCGCCGTGGCGTAGCCGACCCGGCCCGGCGAGAGGTTCACCGTCGGGAACGCGTTCGACCACACCTTGCCGCCGGAGCGGCCGCAGCCCTCTGCGCTGACCTGCATCGTGGCGCCCTGGTGGACCGAGGACGGGTTGACGGTGACATTGGTCGGGACGTTGCTCGGGTTGCTGCCCGGGCCGCCACCGGCGACCGCGAGCGGCGCAGCGAGGCCGACCGCCGCGAACGCGGTCGCGGTCACCGCGAGAGTGCGTGAAGCACGCATCGTTGAACCTCCAGCGGGAAGCGCCCCCGGAGTCCTGTTCCCCGGGATCATTCGACGAGTACGCATCCCATGACGAACCCTCACCAGATATGCCAATTATCGCACTTCGGGACTGCTCCACCCCGGTGAGCCGACACGCCGTGAGGCGATCCGGAAATCTGACGGACCCGCAGGTCACGGACCGTCAGAACTTTTATCCGCTCATTACTCCGAAGAGAACTCGGCGCCCTCGGCGCCCGGTCGGCCGCCACCCGTTCGCTCTTCCCTGATCGCCGCCGCCCGGAGCCGCGCCTAGCGTGGCGGTGTCGCGACGAAGGGAGAACCATGGGCCGGGACCAGTGGGGCGCGCAGCGGAGCAGACGCACACCGTGGGGCGCGATCGCCCTGGTGATGCTCACGGGGCTCGCGCTCATGCGCAACGGCGTGGAGACCTCCCCCGGGCCGCCGCAGCCGGCCGCCGCGGCCTCGGTGGCCGGCCCCCGCGACATGGCGGTCTCCGCGCCGGCCGACGCGGAGCCGGTGCAGCCGCTCGCGTACGCCCCCGCGTCGCGCGTCCAGATCCCGTCGATCCAGGTCGACGCGCCCATCATCGACGTGAACCTGGACCCGGCCGGCTGGATCGAGGCGCCGCCCGCCGAGGACCCGAACCTCGCCGGCTGGTACCAGAACGGCATCGCCCCCGGCCAGCGCGGCACCGCCGTGGTGGTCGGCCACGTGGACAACCTGTCCGGCCCCGCGGTCTTCTACGGACTGGGCTCCCTGACCAAGGGCCAGCAGATCGAGGTGTCCCGCTACGACAACCGGACCGCCGTGTTCGAGATCTACGGGGTAGAGGTCTTCTCCAAGAACGACTTCCCCGGCCCCCTGGTGTACGGCGACACGGGCCACGCCGAACTGCGGGTCATCACCTGCGGCGGGGGCTACTCCAAGGCCAACGGCTACGACGGCAACGTCGTGGTCTTCGCCCGGCTGATCGAGACGAGATAGCCCGTACGAACACCTGAGGGCTGATCCACCAGGGATTACGGGACAGCCCTCGCGCGGCGTCAGCCGCGGAACGGCACGGTCGGGCGGTAGCCCTTCTCGATGAGCGCGGGCAGATACCGCCGCAGGGCGGCCACGCTCTGGGAACGGTCACCGCCCGCGTCGTGCGACAGCACCACGACGCCGGGCGCCGCGCCCTTCTTCACCCGGCGGACGATGGAGTCGGTGCCCGGCGTGGTCCAGTCGAGGGTGTCGACGGTCCAGGCCATCGGCTCCATGCCCATCGCGGCACCGATCTCGAAGGAATTGCGGTTCCAGGCGCCGTACGGGGCCCTGTACCAGAGCGGCGGGGAACCCAGCGTCTTCTCGATCACCTCGCTGGTGCTGCCCAGTTCGTCGCGGATCCGGCCCCGGGACAGCTTCGGGATCAAGGGATGCGACCAGGAGTGGTTCCCGACCACGTGCCCGTCGTCCGCCATCTCGCGCAGCAGGTCGCGGTTGTCCGCCGCCATCTCACCGCAGACGAAGAACATCGCCCGGACGTCGTACTCACGCAGCGTCGCCAGGATGTCCGGCGTGTACCGCGGGTCGGGTCCGTCGTCGAAGGTGAGCACCATGGCGTCGTCGCCCAGTTCGGGGAGTTCTTCGAAGGGCCTGGTGCGGACGGGGGGCGGGGCGGGGCTGAAGCGGGGCGGGGTCGTCGAGGTCATGGGACGCAGCCTGTAGGAGCCGGGGCCGGCCTGAGCCCGGGCCTGGGGCCCGGCCGCCGGCGCCGGCGGCTCACCGCCGGGGCGCGCGGGCGTGCCGGCCGGATCCGCCGCGATCATGTGCACGGTGGCGGCGGCACCCAGCGCGAGGCCGAGTCTCAGCAGGGTGCGTCGGTCCATCGGAATCTGATCATGCTTCATGACCAACTGCTCGCACAGGCTTCCGCCCGCACCCGCCGCCGACACCGCGGAGGGGGCGTTTTGCACCCGATGGAACGAGTGCCGCCGCCGATCCGGCGGGGAGATCGACGGCGGCGGGGAGGCCGCCAGGGGGGCGGCCCACAGGAGCGGCTACCCTCATGGCCGTGACTGACCAGCAACACCACCGGTTCGAGCGCGGCACCGACGGCCCCAAGGTGATCGTCGCGGGCATCGACGGCTCGGAGTCCTCGATGCGGGCAGCGGCGTACGCGGCAGGCCTCGCCCGTCGCCAGAACGCGATGCTCGCCCTGGTCTACGTGCAGCCGGTGATGTCGGCGGGCGTCGCTCTGGGAGCCCCGGTCGCCGATACGACCGGGGAGGTGGCCGAGGGTCTGGTGAGCGAGATCCGGACGGCGACGGAGCGGCTCAAGGACATATGGAACGTCCGCTGGGAGTTCCACACGTTCCACGGTGATCCGTACAACGGGCTCGTGACAGCGGCAGACGAGCTGAAGGCCGACGCCGTGGTGGTGGGCGCCTCGGAGTCCGCCGGGCACCGCTTCGTCGGTTCGGTGGCGGTCCGGCTGGTGAAGGCGGGACGCTGGCCGGTCACCGTCGTGCCGTAGCCCTTCCACCGCGCCGCCCGCAGTCGTACCGTAGCCCTCCCGCCGCCCCGCCCGCCGTGGTGCCGTGGCCCGGCGCCCGACCCGCCCGCAGTCGTCCCGCCGGAGCCCTGTGGCCGCCGCCTGGGGCCCCGGCCCGACTGCCGCCCCGTCGCCGTCACTTGCCTGCGGTCAGGCCGTCCTGGGCGGCGCCACGGCTGAGCACGACCGCGCCGACGCGGTCGCGGATCTCGCGCAGGCGGCCGTCGCCGTCCCCCGCGGTGGAGCCGAGGCCGATGACGCGGCCCTTCTCCGTGTCGAACCACTGCGGTAGGAATTCGGCCTTCTTCACCGTCCAGCGCTGCCCGGGTTTCGCGGGCGGGGCGAAGGTGAAGCGGCCCATCGAGCTCTCGCTCGCCCGTGGGTCCCTGGCCCCGTCGTGGTTGATCATGGAGCCGGCGATCTGGTTGCCCATGCCGTAGACGATCCAGGTGCCGTTGACCTTCTCGTACGCCTGCGGGACATGGGCGTGGGTGCCGAGGATCAGGTCGATGTCGGGGCGTTCGCCGTCGCCCGAAGCGGTGAGTTCGCGGCCCAGCCGAAGCTGTACGTCGTCGGGTGCGTCCTGCCATTCGGTGCCCCAGTGCAGGGAGACCACGACCACGTCGGCTCCCGCCTCACGGGCGGCCCTGGCGTCCGCGACGATGCGGTCCCTGTCGATCAGGTTGACCGCCCAGGGCTGTCCCGCAGGCAGCGGCAGGTCGTTGGTTCCGTAGGTGTAGGCGAGGTGGGCGACCTGGGCCGCGTCCTTGCCCTTGCCTGCCTTGAGCAGGGTGGGACGGGACGCCTCCTCGGCGGTGCGGGCCGAGCCGGCGTGCGCGACGCCCGCGCGGTCCAGCGCGTCGAGGGTGCGGGCGATGCCGGAGGCGCCGTCGTCCAGGCTGTGGTTGGAGGCCGTCGAGCAGGAGTCGAAGCCGGTGGCCCGCAAGGCCGTCGCCACCTCCGGCGGCGACTTGAAGGACGGATAGCCCGTGTAGGGGCCGCCCTCCTGCCCGTACACCGTCTCCATGTGGCAGATCGCCAGGTCCGCGCCCGACACGGCCGGGGCCGCGCCCTTGAGCATCGGACGGAAGTCGTACCCCTTGCCTTCGGCGTCCGCCGCCGCGCGGTCGATGACCGGTGCGTGGGGCAGGATGTCGCCCGACGCCAGCAGGGTGAAGGTGCGCCCGTCCTTCGCCTCCCCGGCGCCCGCCCCGTGCGCTCCCTGCTCGGCGGAGAGCTGCCGCCCGGCGAATCCGGGGGGCGTGGACGAATGGCCGGTACAGGCTGTTGCGGTGGCGAGCAGACCGGCGACGGCGATCGCCGCGCCCGGTCGGATGCGCTGCGTCATCGGCACGACTCCCAGTTCGGATGATTTCGGCCATCCGACTACACATATATTCATACTGGCGAGTCAAGGACAAAGACGCCCAAGTACCTGAATCGGCCGTATCGATGTCCCTCGACCGTTCACCGCACCACTCGCCGCTCCGTGCGACCGCTCAACGCACGCCTCGGTGCACCGCCTGTTCCCCCGCGCCTCGATGCGTTCGTATACGCCAGGCGGGAGCGAGGCGTCAGAGGCCTCTTCGGGAAAGGACGTTCACGATGACCACTGCGACAACCGATGAGCGGACCCTCGCGGAACTCCAGCGCGACCACGGACCCGCGCTGTTCCACTTCCTGCTGGGTCTGACGTTCGGCGACCGGCAGCGGGCCGAGGACCTGCTCCAGGAGACGCTGGTGCGCGCCTGGCTCCACCCGGAGGCGTTCGACGCCCCGTACGACTCGATGCGGCCGTGGCTCTTCACCGTCGCCCGGCGCCTGGCCATCGACGCGCGCAGGTCGCGCCAGGCCCGTCCGGCGGAGGTCAGTGACGTGGTCCTGGAGAGCGCCCCGGCCCACGAGGACACCGCGGACTCGGCCGTCCACGCCCTCGATGTGCGCGAGGCCGTCAGGACGCTCAGCCCCGAGCACCGGGCGGTGCTCGTGCAGATCTACTTCCGAGGGCTCAGCGTCGGCGAGACCGCGCGGGCCCTGGGCATACCCGCCGGGACCGTCAAGTCCCGTTCCTACTACGCCCTGAGGCTGCTCTCGCGCAACCTGCCGGGCTATTCCAGCAGGTCGTCCGCGCTCAGCAGCGCGAGCAGGGACACCGCGTCCGCCACCTCCATGTAGGCGGCGGCACATGCCCCGCACCGCTGGAGATGCCCTGCGACGAGACCGCTCTCGTCCGCGTCCAGGGCGTCGAGCACATACGCACCCAGCAACTGCCGCACGTGCGGGTCGTCACCGCGGTCGACGCTCATCGCACCTCGAATCTCCCGACGGATCCTGCCCTTCTGCCCACGCGGGGCGCGCGCCCCCGGTTCAATGCTGCGTGTAGCCCGGTGCCGAGTCGAGAGAAGAGGCGAGACGGGATGCGTCCCGAACATCACGAGGGAACCGGCGGGGACGGGCTGCTGGTCCCGATGGCGTGGATGTACTCCGAGTACATCGCCGACGAAGTACTGGCGACCGGCGACCTGATGGAGCCGACGACCCTGGAGTACCGCGCGGGGCGCGATGCGCTGGCCCTGACGATCTTCCTCTCCGACGGGGCGGTGGCCGACGAGCTGCCCGCCGCCCGGGTGGACGAGCTGCGCCTCCTCACGGCGTACGGGGCGCCCTGGAGACGGTGGGTCTGCGCACGGCTGGAGGCCCTGGAGCGGCCGACCGCCCCGGCCGGGCCCGACGCTCCCGACCTCGCGCTGGCGCGGGCCGCCTGGCGGTGGCTGGAGGAGACCGAGCTGCTGGCGGCGGACCTCGACGCGATCGGCCCGCAGCCGTGGGAGCCGCTGGGCGACGAGGAGGAGGGCGAGGCGCAGGTGTGGACCCCGGCGTGGCAGCTGGGCCTGCCGCTGGGGCATCTGGCGGTCCATCTGTACTGAGCCGGCTCCGCCCCGCACCGGGCACATCGGCCGCATCCGTCAGGAACCGTGCACGCCCGCACGGTACTTGGGCAGTCGCAGCGTGATCCTCATGCCCGCTCCGACGCCTGTCTCGATGACGAGCCCGTAGTCGTCGCCGTACACCTGGCGCAGCCGTTCGTCGACGTTGAGCAGGCCGATGCCGGTGGAGGCACCGCCCTCGCCGCGCAGGATCTGCCTCAGGCGCTCGGGCTCCATCCCGGCGCCGTCGTCCTCGATGACGACCTCGGCCTCCGCGCCCGCGTCCAGGGCACTGATCGTGATGCGGATCGGGGCCTCTCCCGCGCGCACGGAGCCGGGCTCCCGGGGAGCCAGGGTGACGGCGCCCTCCAGGCCGTGCTTGACGGCGTTCTCGACCAGGGGCTGGAGGCAGAGGAACGGGAGCGCGACGGGCAGCACTTCCGGGGCGACCTGGAGCGTCACCGAGAGCCGCTCACCGAAGCGGGCCCGTACCAGGGCCAGATACTGGTCGATGGAGTGCAGTTCGTCGGCCAGCGTGGTGAACTCGCCGTGCCTGCGGAACGAGTAGCGGGTGAAGTCGGCGAATTCCAGAAGCAGTTCACGCGCACGCTCCGGGTCCGTCCGGACGAACGAGGCGATGGCCGCCAGTGAGTTGAAGATGAAGTGGGGGGAGATCTGGGCGCGCAGCGCCTTGATCTCGGCCTCGATGAGCTGGGTGCGGGAGCGGTCGAGTTCGGCCAGTTCCAGCTGTACGCAGACCCAGCGGGCCACCTCCCCCGCCGCCCTGGCCAGCACCGCCGACTCCCGTGGGGCGTAGGCGACGAGCGTGCCGAGCACCCGGTGGTCGACCGTCAGCGGCACGGCGACGGCCCAGCGCAGCGGGCAGTCGAGGTCGCCGCAGTCGCTGTGGAACGCGGTGTCCCTGCCGCTGGCCAGGAGGCCCTCGACCTGGTGCATCACGTCCTTGCCGTGGTGGTCGCCCTCGCCGTCCCAGACCAGCACCCGCTCACGGTCGGTGAGGCAGAGGGCGTCGGTTCCGAGCAGCGAGCGCAGCCCTCGTGCCGACCGGCGCGCGCTCTCCTCGGTCAGCCCGGCACGCAGCGGAGGCGCGGCGAGGGAGGCGGTGTGCAGGGTCTCGAACGTGGCGTGTTCGACGGGTGTGCCCACATCGCTGGTGCGTACGGGGCGGGCGGTGCGGCCGAGGAGGAAGCCGGTGCCGAAGAGCAGCAGGGCGAGCACGGCGATGGCGGCGATCCCGGCCCCGGTCATCGTCCCCGCCCCGAGGTCAGCGCCTCCGGCAGGTGGAAGCGGGTCATGGCCGCGTTGGTGCCCGGAGGTATCCGCCCCGGGGTGGCCAGCGAGACCAGGATCATGGCGAGGAAGCCGACCGGCACGGACCAGACGGCGGGCCAGGCCAGCAGGGCGTGCGGCCAGCCGGGCGGGCGTACCGCGCCGCTGACGGTGATGGCCACGGACAGCAGCGCGGAGCCGCCGCCGAGGAGCAGCCCGGCGATCGCGCCCGGCGGGGTGAGCCCTCGCCACCAGATGCCGAGGACGAGCAGCGGGCAGAAGGACGAGGCGGAGACGGCGAACGCCATCCCGACCGCGTCGGCGACGGGCACCCGGCTGACGACCAGCGAGCCGGCCAGCGGCACCGCGATGGCGAGGACGGTGGCCAGCCGGAAGTGGCGTACGCCCCGCGAGGGCAGGACGTCCTGGGTGATGACTCCGGCGACGGCCATGGTGAGCCCGGACGCCGTCGAGAGGAACGCGGCGAAGGCACCGCCCGCGAGGAGCGCTCCCAGAAGATCGCCGCCGAGGCCGCCGATCACCCGGGCCGGCAGCAGAAGTACGGCGGCGTCCGCGTCCCCGCCGTGGATGAGCTCGGGCGCGTACAGCCGTCCCAGGGCCCCGTACACCGGCGGCAGCAGGTAGAACAGGCCGATCAGGGCGAGTACGGCGACGGTGGTGCGGCGGGCGTCGCGGCCGTTGGGGCTCGTGTAGAAGCGGACCACGACATGGGGCAGGCCCATCGTGCCCAGGAAGGTCGCCACGATCAGTCCGTACGTCGCGTAGAGCGGGTGGTCGGCGCGGAAGACGGAGATCTGCTCGTCGAAGCTGACGCGGGGGCGCCCGTCGCCCTGCCAGGCCAGGACCAGGAAGATCGCGGGCACCAGCAGCGCGGTGAGCTTCAGCCAGTACTGGAACACCTGGACGAAGGTGATCGAGCGCATGCCGCCCGCCGCGACGGCGACCACCACGACGGAGGCGACGAGCACGTCGCCGAGCCAGCCCGGCGCGCCGGTGAGGATCTTCAGCGTGAGGCCGGCTCCCTGGAGCTGCGGCACGAGGTACACCCAGCCGGCGCCGACGACGAACACGCTGACCAGCCGGCGCACCTGCCGTGATTCGAGGCGCCCCTCCGCGAAGTCGGGCAGGGTGTACGCCCCCGAGCGGCGCAGCGGGGCGGCGACGAACACCAGCAGCACGAGGTATCCGGCGGTGTAGCCGACCGGGTACCAGAGCATGTCGGGGCCGTGCACGAGGACGAGGCCCGCGATACCGAGGAAGGACGCGGCGGAGAGGTACTCGCCGCTGATGGCCGCGGCGTTGAGCCGGGGCCGCACGGTGCGCGAGGCGACGTAGAAGTCGGAGGTGGTGCGGGATATCCGCAGCCCGAAGCCGCCGACGAGGACGGTGGCGATGACGACGAGGGCGACCGCCGCCACCGCTGCCGGGTGGCCGGGGAGGCTCACGGTGACGGGAGGCCTTCCACGAGCCGGGCGAAGTCGCGCTCGTTGCGCTCGGCGCGGCGGACGTACCACCAGGCCGCCAGCGTGAGCGGCGGGTAGGTGGCGAAGCCGAGCACCGCCCAGACGACCGTGTTGCTGTGCAGCGCCTCGAAGACCAGCGGCAGGGTGCCCGCGACGAGTGCGAGCACGGCGAAGGTGGTGAGCCCCGCACGGAGCTGGCTGCGCATCAGTGAGCGTACGTACGCGCCGCCGAGCGCGGTCTGCTCGTCGATCTCCGACTGGGCACGGTAGCGGGGCAGGGGACGCACCCGCCGGGGCTCGCCCGTGACCACTTCGCGCCGGGGCGTGCTCTCTGCGGACATGGGCCCGGAGTGTAGGCGGCGCGGGGCCCGGCTGGGAAGGGGTCTTCCCCGGTAGGGCCAGGTCAGCGGCCGGTCTGCCGCATCAGGAGATCGCGCAGGGCGCGGGTGTGGCGGCGGCTCACGGCCAGCTCCGCCTCCCCGATGCGCACGCTCATGCTGCCGGCGTCGAGCCGGAGTTCGTCGATCCGGTTCAGCGCGACGAGATGGCGGCGGTGGATGCGCACGAATCCCCGGGAGCGCCAGCGCTCCTCCAGGGTGGTGAGCGGGACGCGGACGAGATGGCTGCCGGTCGCGGTGTGCAGCCGGGCGTAGTCGCCCTGCGCCTCGGCGTACGCGATGTCGTCCACGGGCACGAAGCGGATCACTCCGCCCAGTTCGACGGCGACCTGGTCGGCCGCGGCGTCGTGGACGGACGCGGAGCGTTCGCCGACCTGCTCGGCGACGCGGCGTACGGCTTCGGCCAGGCGCTCGCGGCGCACCGGCTTGAGCACGTAATCGACGGCCTTGAGGTCGAAGGCGTGCACGGCGAAGCCCTCGTGGGCGGTGACGAAGACGATGAGCGGGGGTGCCGCGAAGCCGGCCAGCAGCTGGGCGACGTCCAGTCCGGTCAGCCCCGCCATGTGGATGTCCAGGAACACGACGTCGATGGCCGAGGGGTCGTCGGGCTCCGCGTCGACGGCACCGCCGATCCGGCGCAGCGCCTCCGTGGCGCCGGTCGCTCCCTCGGCGCTGCGGATACGGGGATCGGCCCGCAGGAGGTAGAGGAGTTCCTCCAGGGCGGGTTCTTCGTCGTCGACGGCGAGTACGCGCAGCATGAGGCCGGAGTTTAGGTGCATTCCCGGGGTGATGGCGTGAGTGATTCCGCGGTTCGTCGCGTACCTGGGTGCATGCGTGCGATCGAACCTCACGTCGATGCCGGAGCTTATGCGCTCGGGGTTCTCGGGCAGGCCGACGCATGCCGTTTCGAACGGCATCTGTCGGAGTGTTCCGTGTGCGTGGTGCGGGTGCGCGAGTTCGGCGAGGTGGTGGATCATCTGTCTGCGTACGCCCGTCTCCTGCCGCCCGGGAGCGCTCACCGGGTGTTCCCGTGGCGGTGCTGAGCGGGGCCGCTACTTCAGCAGCCGCGACATCCGCCGGTCGGCGAGCGGCTTGCCCCCGGTCTGGCAGGTGGGGCAGTACTGGAGCGAGGAGTCGGCGAACGACACCTCCAGCACGGTGTCGCCGCACACCGGGCAGGGCTGCCCGGTGCGGCCGTGGACCCGCATGCTGCTCTTCTTCTCCGCCTTGAGCCGGCCGGCCGCGACGCCCTTCGAGCGTTCGACGGCGCCCTGGAGCGTGGTGCGCATGGCGTTGTACAGGTGGGTGATGTCGTTGTCGCCGAGGGCGGTGGTGAGCTTGAAGGGCGACATCTTCGCGACGTGCAGGATCTCGTCGCTGTAGGCGTTTCCGATGCCGGCGATCAGCGACTGGTCGCGCAGTGCGCCCTTGATCTGTCTGCGCTCCCCGCCGAGCAGCATGGCGAAGGCGTCCCGGTCGAAGGAGTCGGCGAGCGGATCGGGGCCGAGGCGCGCCACCCCCGGAACGTCCGCCGGATCAGTGACCAGATGGACGGCGAGGCGCTTGGTGGTGCCCATCTCGGTCAGATCGAAGCCGTCGCCTCCGGCGAGGACCGTCCGCAGGGCGAGCGGCCCCTTGCCCGGCCGAGGGGTGGTCGCGGGAAAGCTGTCCTTCCACTGCAGCCAGCCGGCCCGTGCGAGGTGGATGAGCAGATGGAGCCGCCCGGCGGTGATGTCGAGGAACTTGCCGTGCCGCGCGACGGAGGTGACCACGGTGCCCTCCAGATCGGTGAGCGGTGGGTCGTACGTCTTGAGGACACTGATCGCGAGCGGCAGGACGCGGGCGATCTCCTTGCCGACCAGGTGGTCGTCGAGGAAGTCCCGCAGGGCTTCGACTTCCGGCAGTTCGGGCATGCCTCCAGACTGCCGCACGGGCCGGGCGGACGCGCGGCACGGGTGTTCAGACGGCGGGTCCCCGCAGACCGTAGACGCGCCGCGCGGTGGCCGCGAGGACGCGGCGGCGTTCGTCCTCGGTCAGCCGGCCGGTCAGCTCGCGTGCCGCGCCCAGGACGTCGGCGTACGGGGCGGCCAGCCCGCACACCGGCCAGTCCGAGCCGAACATCAGCCGGTCGGGCCCGAAGGCCTCGATGACCGTCTCGGCGTACGGCCGCAGGTCGTCGACGGTCCAGGAGCGGTGGTCCGCCTCGGTGACCAGACCGGAGAGTTTGCAGACGGTGTTGGGCAGCGCGGCGAGCGCCCGCAGTCCGTCGGCCCAGGGGTGCGTGCTCCCGCTCGCCACCGGTGGTTTGCCCGCGTGATCGAGTACGAAGGTGAGTCCTGGCAGCAGTGCGGCGGCGCGGACGGCGGCGGGCAGCTGGTGCGGCCGGACGATCAGGTCGTAGACGAGACCGGCGTCGGCGACGGCCCGCAGCCCCCGCCGCACGTCGGGGCGCAGGAGCCACTCGGGATCGGGTTCGCCCTGGACCTGGTGGCGGATTCCGACGAGCCGGTCGCCGCCGGGCAGTGCGCGGAGCGCGGCGAGGGTGTCCGCGACGTCCGGCGCGGTCAGGTCGGTCCAGCCGACGACGCCCGCGACGAGGGCGCTGCCGTCGGCGAGCGCGAGGAATTCGGGGGTCTCCTCGGCGACGGTGACGGTCTGGACGAGGACGGTGGCGACCACTCCGGCGGCACGGGCCTCGGGTTCGAGGTCGGCGAGGGTGAAGGTGCGGCGGATGGGGGCGAGTTCCTCGCCGGTGATCCATTCCTGGTCGCGCACGGCGAGGTCCCACACATGGTGGTGGGCGTCGATGACGGGCAGCCGCTGTGTCATGTCACAGGAGCCCTTCGGACCGCAGGTCGTCCCAGAGCGCGTCCGGGACGGGCGTGCGGAGCCGGGCGGCCGCGTCCCGCACCTCCTCCGGGGAGCGGGTGCCGACGAGGACCCCGGCGACGGCGGGGTGGCGGAGCGGGTAGTGCAGGGCGGCCGCGCGCAGCGGGACGCCGTGTCCTTCGGCGACGGCCCGGATGCGCAGGGCGCGGTCGAGGAGGTCCGGGGGTGCCTCCGCGTAGTCGTAGGTCGCGCCGGGGCGTGGGTCCGCGAGCAGCCCGGAGTTGAAGACTCCTCCGACGACGACGCTGCGGCCCCGGGCGGCGGCCTCCGGCAGGAGTGCGTCGAGGGCGCTCCGGTCGAGGAGGGTGAAGCGGCCGGCGCACAGGACGGCGTCGACATCGGTCTCGCGGAGGAAGCGGGTGAGCATGGCCGTCTGGTTCATGCCCGCGCCGATGGCCCCGACCATGCCTTCGGCGCGCAGCTTCTCCAGCGCCGGATAGCCCTCGCGGAAGGCCGCTTCGCCGTGCTCGTCGGGGTCGTGGAGATAGACGACGTCGACACGGTCGAGGCCGAGGCGGACGAGGCTCTCCTCGACGCTGCGGCGGATGCCGTCGGCGCTGAAGTCCCAGCGGCGGCGGTGGGTGTGCGGTACGGCGAATCCGTCGGAGAGCCCGTGCCGGGCGGCCGACTCCACGGGAGCAAGGGGGTCGAGCAGGCGTCCGGCCTTCGTGGACACGGTGTACTCGTCCCGGGGCCGGTGGCGCAGCGCCTCGCCGAGGCGGCGTTCGGAGAGACCGAGCCCGTAGTGCGGTGCGGTGTCGAAGTGGCGCACGCCCTCGTCCCACGCGGCGTCCACGGCTGCGGCCGCCTGCCCGGGATCGACCTCGGCGAAGAGGTTGCCGATGGCCGCGGCCCCGAAGGAGAGTTCGGTGATCTCGACCGCGCTGTGTCCGAGCCTGATGCGCCGCATGCCCCTGCCGCTCCCGACGGTCGTCCTGATGGTCTGTACTGTTCCGTACAGGACTATTCATCGGATCAATCGGGCCCGTCAACACTCTCCGGGTGATTGGCCGTCACGCCGGAGCGGGGACCGTGGGCAGGAGTGCGTGCAGCTCGTGGAGTTCTTCGTGGACCGCGAGGGCCAGCTGGTCCAGATCGGGCAAAGCCTTGCCATCGGCCACCAGTCCGACCTGTACGCGCCCGCCGTACGTGGAAAGGGCCACGGCCAGGGACTGCCCGCGGGCCAGCGGCGCCATGGGGTAGACGGCGCGCAGCGGGCAGCCGCCGAGGGAGAGCGCGGAGCGCGGCAGGGGCACGCTGGTGACCAGGATGTCGAAGAGCATCCGGGCCGCGTTCCCCGCCAGCGGTGCTCCGAACCGGTGGGCCAGCGCGGGCAGCTGGTCCGCCAGCACGGCGACGGCTCCGGCGCCGCGCAGCGGCCCGGCCGCCTTGTTGCGGTCCATGCCCGTGCGCACCAGGCGGAGCCGTTCGCGGGCGTCGGGCTCGCCGACGGGGAGCCCGAGGAGGTAGCCGGAGAGCTTGTTGCCGGTGGCGGCGCCACCGGGCCTGCGCCGGGACACGGGGACGAGGGCGCGCGGATCGGCGCCGGGGAGCGACTCGCCGCGTTCGAGCATCCAGCGGCGCAGGGCCCCGGCGACCACGGCGAGCAGGACGTCGTTGGCCGTGCCGCCCTCGGTACGCCGGATGCGCTGCACCGCCTCGGCGTCGAGCTCGGCGGTGGCCAGCCGGCGGGTGCCGCTGGAGCGCGCGGTCAGGGCCGTGCCGGCGCGCAGGTCGAGGCGGCTCGCGCGCACGACGGAGGCGCCGACCCCCAGCGCCCTGCCGACGTCACCGAGCCGGTCGAGGGCCATGCCGGCCGCCTCGTAGGGCCCGGGCAGCCAGGAGCGGGGCGGCACGGGCGTCCGCCGGCGCGCCTGGCCCCGGCCGGCGCCCGCGGAGGCGATCTGGTCGAAGATGCCGGCGCCGATGGCGACGGCCCGCATTCCGTCGGCGAGGGCGTGGTGCAGCTTCACGAGCACGGCGAACGGGCCGCCGTCCGCGCTGTCGAGGAGGTACATCTGCCAGGGCGGCAGCCCCCGCCCGAGCGGCTGCTCCATGAGTTCTCCGGCGAGCCGGGTCGCCTCCGCCATGAAGTCGCCCTCGGCGAGCACGACCCGCTTGACGTGCCGGTGGACGTCGAAGTCCTTGTCGGTGAACCATGCCGCGCCGCCCACGGGCAGCAGGACGTCGCGCACCCGCATCCGCAGCCGGGGAATGGCGGCGGCACGGGCCCCGAGCAGGTCGAGCAGTTCGTGCGAGGTCACGCCGGGAGCCGGTTCGAAGACGGCGAGCGCGCCGAGGTGCATCGGATGGGCATCGGATTCGAGGTGCCAGAAAGCCAGATCAAGAGGTGCCAGAAGCTCGGTACTCAACGGGGCCTCGCGTCATCGACAACGGAACGGCGGGATCGAAGTCAATCCCTCCGCGCCGGTTACGGTCAAGCATGGACATGTTACGTACTGTTACAGTCTCGCGCCGTCTCGAAAGCGGCGCTACCGGTCCGGACCGCTACCGGTGCTCCGCGATGAAGAACTCACACCACACGCACTTGCCGGTCCCCCGGGATTCCACACCCCAGACATCGGCCAGTCGGTCGACAAGCATGAGCCCGCGGCCCGAGACGCCGGACTCCCCGGCCTCCCTGCGGCGCGGCAGCGCGCTGGAGCGGTCCTCGACATCGACCCGCAGACGCCGGTCGGGCCCCGTGAGCACCCGGATGGTGACGATGGCTCCGCCGTCGGTGTGCATCAGGGCGTTGGTGATCAGCTCGTCGGCGGCGAGTTCGACCTCGTCGGCCCGCTCCCTGGCCCCCCAGGCGCGCACCGCCGCCCTGATCATGTGGCGGGCGGAGGTCAGCGCCTCCGGGTCGTTCTGCGCGACGTGCTGCTGGAGCCGACCGCCCGGGTGCGGGGCGTGGGCGGCGTTGCGGCGCAGCAGCAGTACGGCCATGTCGTCCTCGCCGCCGCGCTCGTCGACGACCTCGCAGAGCCGCTCGGCCAGCTTCTGGAGGTCCTCGGGCCCGTCGCGCACGGTCGAGGCCAGCAGCCGCAGGCCGTCGTCGAGGTCGGTGCCCGGCAGCTCCACCATGCCGTCGGTGTAGAGGATCAGCGTCTGGCCTGGGTCCAGGTCGACGGTGCTGACCGGATATTCGAGGTGTCCGAACTCCGCCGAGAGGCCCAGCGGCATGCCGCCGTCGACGGGCAGTTTGCGGCAGCTCCCGTCGACGTCGCGCAGGGCCGGATCGACGTGACCCGCCCTGACCAGCTGCACCACTCCGGTGGTCAGGTCGGCCTCGGCGTAGGTGCAGGTCGCGAAGCGGTCGGTGTCGAGCTCGTGCAGGAAGACGGAGGCTCTGGCCATGACCGTGGCCGGGCTGTGCCCCTCGGCCGCGTACGCCCGCAGCACGATCCTGAGCTGGCCCATGACGGCCGCCGCGTGGGTGTCGTGTCCCTGTACGTCGCCGATGACCGCGCCGACCCGGCCGCCGGGCAGCGCGATGATGTCGTACCAGTCGCCGCCGATGTCCCGGCCGAGCTTCGCCGAGCGGTAGCGGACGGCGACCTGGGCGCCGGGCACCTCGGGAATCCGGCGGGGCAGCATCGCCTGCTGGAGCCCTTCGGCGAGATCGTGCTCCTGCTCGTAGAGCATGGCCCGCTGGAGGCTCTGCGCGATCGAACTCCCCAGGGCCACCAGGAGGTTCCGTTCGTCGCTGGTGAAGCCCGCCTTGTTGCCGTAGAGCAGCCCGAGCGCGCCGATCGGGCGGGCCTGGGCGATCAGCGGCATGTAGGCGGCGGCGGTGATGCCGAGGTGGCTGATGTGGGGCCACAGGATGGGGTACGAGGCCGCGAAGTCCTCCGCGCTCTCGATGAAGCGGGGCGCGAGCGTGCGGATCACCTCGCTCATCGGGTAGGGCTCGTCGACCCTCGTGTAGCGGGTGCCCTGGACGAAGGCCCCCTCGGGTCCGTCGGCGACGAGATGGATGCGCCCGGACTCCAGCAGGCCCATGACGAGGCTGGTGGCACCGAGATGGGCGAGGCCCCGGGAGCTCTTCAGCACCTCGGTGACGTCCTTCACCGTGCGCGCGTGCGCCAGGGCGGCCGTGGTGCCCTCGACCAGGCTGGTGCGGCGCCGCCGTTCCTCGTCGACGGTGCGGCGGGCGGTGGACTCGGCCAGCTCCTGGGTGGCGTCGCGGATGATCCCGATGATGCGGCGGGGCCTGCCCGCGCCGTCGCGGCGGATGAACCCCTGGGTGTGCGTCCAGCGCATGCTGCCGTCCCGCTGCGTCCTGCGGAAGTACGCGCCGTAGTTGTTGTGGCCGCTCTTCAGCGCCTGGGAGACCATGTCGTCGAGGCGGATCCCCTCGTCCGCGGGCACCCGCTGGGCGAGCGCCGCGGGCCGGCCGTCGTATTCGTCGGGGCGCAGGTCGAACACGTCGAGGGCGGCCTCGTCCATGTGCATGAGGCCGCTGTCCAGATCCCAGTCGAAGCTGCCCATTCGGTTCAGGGCGAGGCTGAGGTCCGGGTGGGCGGGCCAGTCGTCCGGGAGTGACAGGGCACCCGCTACCCGATCATCCATGTGCGCCACTCTGCCATTATTTGTCCGATTCCTCGACCGAACCGGGCGGCTTGAACGCGTTCAACTCACCCTCTATGCTCGGCGCGAGACGAGTTGAACACGTTCAACTCGTTCGTCGCGACACGTCGGGAGACGGGGGTGGGCACGGTGTCCGTACTGGTCGGGCTGATTGTGATGCTGGGCATGCTGGTGATCGTCCCGATGGGGCTGCGGCTCGTCGGCGATCCCGTCCTCGACCGGGTACGCCGCCTCTGGCCGCTCTTCGCGGTGCCCGGCGCCGTCTCCCTGTGGCTTCCGCGCGGCGGTGCCGCGACGGCACTCGCCCTCTGCTACGCGCTGGGGACCCTGGCCCTGGCCGCCCATGCCCCCCTGCGCCTCGCCCGGACCCGCACCGTGCGCCCGGCGGAGGCCGCGGTGCTCACCGCGCTGGTCACTCCCTCGGTCGCCGCCGTGGCGCTGGTCGCCGAGCGCTCCGGACACGAACTGTTCGGGTTCGGGCTCGGCATCCTGGCCCTGACCGTGCCCCACTTCCACTTCGCGGGGTTCGCCGCCGCCCTGGTCGCCGGTCTCGTCTGCCGCGCCCAGGACGGTCCGGGAGGCCGGCTCGCCGCCCTGAGCGTGCCGCTCGGCACCCTGCTCGTGCTGGCCGGCTACTTCATCGGGGACTGGGCCGAGCTGGCCGGGGCGGTCGTCCTCACGGCCGGGATGTGGACGGTCGCCCTCCTGACCTGGCGCGCCGTCCAGGTCCCCGGAAGCGACCGCGCCACCCGGATCCTGCTCGCCGTCTCGGCGGCCGTACTCGTGGTGACCATGGTTCTCGCACTGAGCTGGGCGCTCGGCGAGGCGACCGGGCTGCCTCACCCCACCCTCACCTGGATGGCCGCCACGCACGGGCTCGGCAACGCGCTGGGCTTCGCGCTCTGCGCGCTGCTCGCACTGCGCCGGCTCCAGGACCTCACCCACTCGGAAGGCGGGACCGCATGAGCACCCTGACGTACCCGGAGGTCGGAGCCACCCGGCTCGGACCGCTCCCCGGCGGCTACAACCATCTGCACCACCGTGCCGCCATCGGCCGGGGCCGGGCCGGATTCGAGGCGACGGGCGCCGCCGTCACCGAGTGGCGCATGCACCGCGCCGCCGGAGCCGGGGTGGAAGCCTCCGCCGACCGGGCGGCCGAGGGGGTCACCGTCGAGGTGTCGGCGGGCATCGGGCGGCTCAGGATCGCCGCCCCCTGCGAGATCGTCTGGACGGCGTACGAGAAGGACCGCACCGGATTCGCGTACGGCACCGGGCGGGGACACCCGGAGTGCGGCGAGGAGAGCTTCGTGGTGGAGCTGGCGGACGACGGGACGGTGTGGTTCACGGTCACGGCGTTCTCCCGCCCCGCCTGCTGGTACGCCCGGCTCGCCGGACCTCTCGTGCCGGTGGCCCAGCGGTGGTACGCGCGCCGGCTCACAGCCGTGCTGCGGAGGATCACGACGGCTGCCTGAGGGCCCGGCGGGCCGGATACTGGAAGCGATGCAGTGGTTCACCGCGGACGGCTACTGGCTGAGCAGGCTGATCTTCCAGCGGACGCTCGCCGTCGTCTACCTGGCCGCGTTCGTCGGCGCGGCGCTCCAGTTCCGGGCACTGATCGGCTCCCGGGGCATGCTCCCCGTGCCCGAGCTGCTGCGGTACACCCCGTGGCGGGCGGCGCCGGGGCTGTTCAGGCTGCACTACTCGGACCGCTTCTTCGCGCTGGTCGCGTGGGCGGGCGCCGCCGTCTCGCTCGCCCTCCTGGCGGGACTGGACGGCCTCCTGCCACTGTGGGCGGCCATGGCGCTGTGGGCGGTGCCCTGGGCGCTGTACCTGTCGATCGTCCAGGTCGGCCAGGTCTGGTACGGCTTCGGCTGGGAGTCGCTCCTGCTGGAGACGGGCTTCCTCGCCGTGTTCCTCGGCAACGCGGACACGGCCGCCCCGGTGCTGGTGCTGTGGCTGCTGCGCTGGCTGCTCTTCAGGGTGGAGTTCGGCGCCGGGCTCATCAAGATCCGGGGGGACGAGTGCTGGCGGCGGCTGACCTGCCTGGACTTCCACCACGAGACCCAGCCGATGCCGGGACCGCTGAGCTGGTTCTTCCACCGGCTGCCCAGGCCCGTGCACCGGGTCGAGGTGGCCGCCAACCATGTCACGCAGCTGGTGGTGCCGTTCCTGCTGTTCACGCCGCAGCCGGTGGCGAGCGTCGCCGCCGGGCTGATGGTGGTCACCCAGCTGTGGCTGGTCCTGTCCGGGAACTTCGCGTGGCTGAACTGGCTGACCATCACCCTCGCCCTGTCCGCCGTCGACTGGTCGCTGATCGCCGGAGCGCCGCCCGCGCAGTCCGCGCCGCCGCTCTGGTACGAAGTCGTGGTCATCGCGGTCACCGCGCTCGTCCTGGCCCTCAGCTACCGTCCGGCGCGCAATCTCGTCTCCCGCCGCCAGGTGATGAACAGGTCCTTCGACCCGCTGCACCTGGTCAATACGTACGGGGCCTTCGGGAGCATCAGCAGGATGCGGCTGGAGGTGGTGGTCGAGGGCACCGACGAGCCGGTGATCCACGAAGGGACCCGCTGGCTGGAGTACGGCTTCCGGGGCAAGCCGGGTGATCCGCGCAGGCTGCCGCGCCAGTTCGCCCCGTACCACCTGCGGCTGGACTGGCTGATGTGGTTCGCGGCCCTCTCCCCCGCGTACGCCCGCTCCTGGTTCGAACCGTTCGTGGAGAGGCTGCTGCGGGGCGATCGGGACACCCTGCGGCTGCTGGGCCACGACCCGTTCCCCGGCGGCCCGCCCGCCCACATCCGGGCCAGGGTCTTCCACTACCGCTTCACGGACTGGCGGGAACTACGGGCCACCGGCTGCTGGTGGCACCGGACCTACGTACGCGACTTCATGCGGCCCGTGGCCCGGCCGGTTCCGCTCCGGCCCGGCCGGCGGGCACCGGAGTAGGAGGCACACGGGCCCGGCGCCGCGTACCGCCGTCCCGCGCCGGGGCACCGGTGCGGGAAAAGCTCGGGCCCCCCGTCCATGAACGGGGGGCCGGAGCCGAGGCGCTGTGCGGCGGGGCCGTCAGTCGATGCCGGGCAGGATGTGCGGCTCGGCCAGATCGTCCTCGTAGCCGGCCAGCCTGATCGGGGCCGACCTGGCCCAGACCTCGATGTTCCGGAGCTTCTCCGGCCGGCGGGCCCGCTCTCCGGTCAATTCGGCCGGGCGCGTCTCGGCCTTGGTCATTTCAGGTGTCACCGCGGACTCCTTTGTGTCGCGTAACCCCGGGCGGTGGCGACGTCGCGGCTGTGAGAACCGTGTCGACCGCCCTCTGCGGGGCAGGGGCAGAAACAGTTCGGTCGCGGTGGCGCCGGGTACGGGGCGGGACGGCGGACTGCTTACAGACCTGTCCCGGGACGGCCGAGGAAGCTTCGTGGATCCCTTGGTGGCGTCCGTTCACCTCAGACTAACCAAATGAGCGTCATCGCGCTCGACAGAACGTGTGGCCTAGGTCACTTTCAGCCAACAGAACAGCGGCGGCCCCTGAATCAGAGGGCCGCCGCCGTGTCACCTGTTTACGCAGGTGACAGGAGGTGCGGAAGGTGCGGACGATACGAGAGGTGCTGGACGCGTCGAAGTCGCACGAGGTACCCGAGGGGCCGCAATCGCGCCAGGGACGCGCAGGTCACCAGCCCGCGGGCGCGTAGTCCTTCAGGAAGCAGCCGTACAGGTCCTCGCCCGCCTCACCGCGCACGATCGGGTCGTAGACCCGGGCCGCGCCGTCGACCAGGTCGAGCGGGGCGTGAAATCCCTCCTCGGCGAGGCGGATCTTGTCCGGGTGGGGACGCTCGTCGGTGATCCAGCCCGTGTCGACGGCCGTCATGAGGATGCGGTCCTTCTCGAACATCTCCTGGGCGCTGGTACGGGTCAGCATGTTCAGCGCGGCCTTGGCCATATTGGTGTGCGGGTGTCCCGCGCCCTTGTAGCCACGGCTGAAAACGCCCTCCATCGCGGAGACGTTGACCACGTAGGCCCGCCCGGACACGGCCCTCGACATCGCCGGGCGGAGCCGGCTGATCAGGATGAACGGCGCCGTGGAGTTGCAGAGCTGGACCTCCAGGAGCTCGATCGGCTCGACCTCGTCGACGGTTTGGATCCAGCTGTTCGTGTCGTGCAGGTCCGGGACGAGCCCGCCGGCGTCGATCGCTGTGCCCGCGGCGATACGGGCCGGCGAGGCGGATCCGGTGACCAGGGCGAGGTCCGTGACGTCCTGCGCGCTCAGACCCTCCCCCTCCTTACGGGCGGCGGGCAGCGCGGCCACGCGGTCGACGGTGCCGCTGCCGAACGTACCGATCACCTCGGCGGCGGGGAGCTCGCCGGCGGGCAGCGGGGCGGACTCGGCGCCGAGCAGCTCGCTGTAGGCCTGCGGGGAGCGGCGGACCGTCTGCGCGGCGTTGTTGATCAGGATGTCCAGCGGGCCCTCCGCCGCGACCGAGTCGGCGAGGGCGACGACCTGGGCGGGGTCGCGCAGGTCGATGCCGACGATCTTCAGGCGGTGGATCCAGTCGTCGCTGTCCGGCATCGCCTTGAAGCGGCGGATCGCGTCGTTGGGGAAGCGGGTGGTGATGGTGGTGTGCGCGCCGTCGCGCAGCAGCCGCAGCGCGATGTACATGCCGATCTTGGCCCGGCCGCCGGTGAGCAGGGCACGGCGCCCGGTGAGGTCGGTGCGCGCGTCACGCCGCTCGCGGTTCTCCTTGGCGCACTGCTGGCAGAGCTGGTGGTAGAAGGCGTCCACCTCGACGTACCGGGTCTTGCAGATGTAGCAGGACCTGGGTCGCTGGAGCACGCCCGCGATCTCGGCAGTCGCCGAGGAGGACGGGAGGACGCCCTGCGTCTCGTCGTCGATGCGCTCGGCGGAGCCGGTCGCCGTGGCTTCGGTGACGGCCTTGTCGTGCGCGGTCTTGGCGGCGCGGCGCTCCTGGCGCCGACGCTGCTTCACGGTGCGGTAGATGCCGGCCGTGGCCCGGCGCACGGCGATGGCGTCCGGGTGGTCGACCTCGATGCCGTTCAGCTCGTCGAGCACGCTCAGGCAGACGGCCAGCCGCTCCGGGTCGATACCGGGACCGAACTCGTCGATACCGGGAGCGAACTCCGGGCTGTCCTCTGTCACCGTCATTGCCGTTCCTCTGTCACTCGTCACTCATGCCGCCGGCGGGCTTCGGTGGGGAGTGGTCCGGCCGGGGCCGGCGAGGGCAGGCGCGCACGGGCCGAATGCCCCGGTCAAGTCTGCCATGAATCGGACGTAGCTCAGTTCGAGTGGGGCAGCCCTCTCCGCACACCCGCCGGGCGGTACTGCCGGTGTCCCGGGCGCCGGTGACGCCCGGTCCGCTCGGACAGGGGATGCGGTGAGATATCGGTCTCCATCGCAACAGATCGGCACAATCGGCTGCGTTGTCCGGTCCCGTCTGACGCCCTCCGCGAAAATTCCTGGAATTCGGTGGCATTACTTCCGGATAGCGGGGCATGCGCTGGTCACCACAGCACATCCCAGGGAGGGCGACACCATGACGGCCATGTCAGTGCGAACCAACGAAGCGATCGGTACGGCGGAGACGCGGTGCGACGAGGCGGAGACGGGTTCGGACGCGGGCGCGCTGCCATGGATCGAGGACGCCGGCAAGGTGGCCCCGCAGGACGCCCGGACGATGTCGAAGCTGTTCTTCGACCGGCTCCAGGTCCTGGAGGAGGGGACGCACGAGTACCAGTACGCGCGCAACACCCTGATCGAGATGAATCTCTCACTGGTCCGCTTCGCCGCCTCGCGGTTCCGCAACCGTGGCGGTGACGACGCCGAGGACATCATCCAGGTGGGGACGATCGGCCTGATCAAGGCGATCGACCGGTTCGACCTGTCGCGCGAGGTCGAGTTCGCCACCTTCGCGGTGCCGTACATCGTCGGCGAGATCAAGCGCTTCTTCCGTGACACCACGTGGTCCGTGCACGTGCCGCGACGGCTGCAGGAGCTGCGGGTCGAACTGGCCAAGGCCAAGGAGCTGCTGTCGGCGAAGCTCGACCGCGACCCGACGGTCGCGGAGCTCGCGGAGCACCTGGATCTCCCCGAGGAGGAGATCATCGAGGGTCTCGTCGCGGCCAACGGCTACTCGGCGGGCTCGCTGGACACCCCGAGCGCCGACAGCGAATCGGGCGGCGACCAGCGCGCCTACGCCGATCTGCTGGGCGAGGACGACCCCGCGATGGAGACTGTCGAGAATCTGCACGCCCTGGCCCCCCTGCTGCGGCAGCTGGACGACCGGGAGCGGAAGATCGTCCGGATGCGGTTCGGCCAGGAGATGACGCAGGCTCAGATCGGTGCCGAGCTGGGCGTTTCCCAGATGCATGTGTCCCGGCTGCTGAGCAGGATCGTGCAGCGGCTGCGCACGGGCATGTGCGTCGAAGCGTGACCGCCTGACTCATCCGTCGAATCACCGATGCCCGGCCGAGTGCCGGGCATCGGTCGCATATGCTTCCTGCCGAAACGGCCACGGGCACCCCGTGCCGTCTGTCGGAGGGGGTGGAGAGTGACCGAGTTGCCGTTGGACACCTCTGCGCGCGTGAAGGAGCCCACCGGGATCCCGGAGCAGCAGGGTGTCCTCGCAGCTGCCGACGCGTCCGTCTGGGCTGTCGGTGCGACCCTTCTCCTGGTCGAGGACGACTCGGGCGATGCTCTCCTCGTCGAGGAGATGCTCACGGACAGCGAGCTGGACGCTCCCCTCACCTGGTGCAAGACGATGGCGGAGGCCCGGCGGTTCCTGCTGGGATGCCGCACTCCCGTCTGTGTGCTGCTGGATCTGCATCTGCCCGATGTGAACGGCCTGGAGGCCGTCGGCCAGCTCGTGGAGTCCGCGCCGGATGCCGCCGTCATCGTGCTGACCGGTCTGGACGAGTCCGAGACCGGACTGTCCGCGGTGGCGCAGGGAGCCCAGGACTATCTGGTCAAGGGCCGGATCGATCCCGAGGTGCTGGGCCGCGCGGTCCGTTACGCCCTCCAGCGCAAGCACACCGAGCGGTCGGCGGCGGCCATCCGGACCAGCCGCCTGATCGCCCAGGAGAACGCCCGTCTGGAGCGCGCGCTGCTGCCCATTCCGCTGCTGCTCGACGACAGCTTCGACGTGGCTGCCCGCTACGAGGCGGGGCGCGCCCACGGGCTGCTGAGCGGCGACTTCTACGACGTGGTGCAGACGGCCGACGGTGCGGTGCACGCGGTGATCGGTGATGTCTCGGGGCACGGTGCGGCGGAGGCGGCGCTGGGGGTGTGTCTCCGGGTGGCCTGGCGTACGGCCGTACTGACCGGGGTGTCGCAGCTGGAGAAGATCGGTCTTCTGGAGGAGATACTCGTCGCCGAGCGGTCCGATCCCCATGTGTTCGCCACCGTGACCACCCTCGTCTTCCCTCCGGGCGGGGACCGGGTGCTCGTCGCGCGGGCCGGGCATCCGGGACTGCTCATGCGGCGCGGCACGGACGTCGGCTGGGTGGAGCCCGACACCGGGATGGCCCTCGGGCTGCTGCCGGGCATGGGCCGCTGGACGCTCACCGAGCTGGAGCTCGTTCCGGGCAACGAGCTGGTCCTGTTCACGGACGGTCTGTTCGAGGGGCGTACGGGGCCCAGCTCCCGGCTGGGAGAGGACGGGCTGCTCGCCATGGCACGGAAGTACGGGGAACTGGCGCCGCGCGCCTTCGTGGACGCCCTGGTGGCCGAGGCCACCGAGAGCGCGTCCCCTTACGGCGGGCTGGCCGACGACGTCGCCGTACTCCATCTCGGCTGGAGGAACGGCTCATGAGTACACAGGAACCCGCGGACGCGCGCCCGGGCCCCATAGCCCGGCTGTCGGTGCAGAACTGGGTCCATCTGATCCTCGCCGGTTTCGTGCTGGTGGTCTGCGGATGCCTCGTGGCGGGCGGCCTGGTGCTGTCCCGCATCTCCGACCGGACCACGGACCTGGTGGACCGTATCCAGCCCGCCCGCTCCTCCTCCTTCCAGCTGCAGAACTCGCTCCTGGACCAGGAGACCGGCGTCCGGGGTTACGCGCTGACCGGTGACAGCACGTTCCTGGAGCCCTACGAGGCGGGCGTGCGGAACGAGGCGGAGCGGCTGGACCGGGTGCGCGCCCTGGTGGGGGACGAGCAGCCGTACGCCGAGGACCTGGAGCGGATCGCGAGGGCCGCCGAGCAGTGGCGCGCACTGCGGGCCGAGCCGCTGATCGCCACGGTGCGGGAGAGCGGGCCGACCGCCGCGTCCTCGGCCCCGATCCTCCGGAGCAAGCAGGATTTCGACGCGCTGCGCCTCCTCTACACCACGCAGCAGAGCCATCTCGACGACGCGCGTGACAAGGCCCGCGCCGAGCTCGACGACGCACGCGCCACGCGCGACCGGGTGCTCATCGCGCTGCTGATCGGCTTCGTGCTGTCCGTCGTCTCGCTCAGCCTGCTGCTGCGGCGCGTGGTCGGCCGTCCGCTGAGCGCGCTGACCGCGGCCTCGGACAGGGTCAGGTCGGGCGCCTTCACCGCCAGGATCGCGGTCCGCGGCCCCTCGGACGTCAGAGCGGTGGCCGCGGCGGCCGAGGACATGCGCCGGCGTCTGGTCGCGGAGCTGGCCGAGTCGCAGGACCGCGAGACGCTGCTGGCGGAACAGACCACGGAGCTGCGCCGGTCCAACTCCGAGCTGGAGCAGTTCGCGTACGTGGCCTCGCACGACCTCCAGGAGCCGCTCCGGAAGGTGGCCTCCTTCTGCCAGCTCCTCGAGAAGCGCTACGGCACACAGCTGGACGACCGGGGGCGGCAGTACATCAATTTCGCGGTCGACGGTGCGAAGCGGATGCAGGTGCTCATCAACGACCTGCTGACCTTCTCCCGGGTGGGCCGGGTGCAGCAGAGCTGGAAGCCCGTGGACCTCGACGGAGCCCTGGACCGGGCGCTGTCCAACCTCACTCTGGCCGTCGAGGAGTCCGGGGCGACGGTCGTGCGCGAGGAACCGCTCCCCGAGCTGCTCGGTGACGCGACGTCGCTGACCATGGTCTGGCAGAACCTCATCGGCAACGCGGTGAAGTTCCGCAGGCCCGACGAGCCGTGCCGGATCACGGTCGGCTGTGTCCGGGAGGGCGAGAACTGGCATCTGACGGTCGCCGACAACGGCATCGGGATCGCGCCGGAGTTCGCCGACAAGGTCTTCATCATCTTCCAGCGCCTGCACGCCCGCGACGAGTACGAGGGAACGGGCATCGGGCTCTCCCTCTGCCGCAAGATCATCGAGTTCCACGGTGGCCGGATCTGGCTGGACCCGGAACGCACCGAGGGCACACTCATACACTTCACCCTGCCGGTGCTTCCCGAAGCACCCACGCACACCACGGCGGAGCTGCTCGCCCCCGCCCCGCTCACCCCCCGGTCGGGAGACCCCTCTTGAACGACGCCGTGAAGCCCATCGAAGTCCTGCTCGTGGAAGACGATCCCGGCGACGAGCTGATGACCCGTGAGGCCTTCGAGGACAACAAGATCCGCAACACCCTGCATGTGGTGCGCGACGGCCAGGAGGCGCTGGACTTCCTGTACCGCCAGGGCGAATACCCCGACGCGCCGCGCCCCGATCTGGTGCTTCTCGACCTGAATCTGCCCCGGTACGACGGCAGGCAGGTGCTCGAGAAGATCAAGACCGACCCGGAACTGGCGCTGATCCCGGTGGTGGTCCTCACCACGTCCTCGGCGGAGGAGGACATCCTGCGCAGCTACAAACTGCACGCCAACGCCTATGTCACCAAGCCGGTCGACCTCGAACAGTTCATCGGCGCCGTGCGTCAGATCGACGACTTCTTCGTGAGCGTGGTCCGGCTGCCGCCACGCGCGTAAGATCTCGAGACATCTCCCGGAGTGAGATCTCTCGACGCGGGTAGACGAACGGCGAGAAGAGGTTGACGACCTCCCCTGCGCGCCCTGGCTGGAGCACATGAACGAACAGGCCACCTCACGGCCGGAGGACCCCTGTCAGGGGTCTCCGTCCACCGAGGTTCTGCTCGCCGCGGAGGTGTTCGACGGCGAGCCCGGATGCATCGCGCAGGCTCGCGCCCTGGCCGACCGTTTCCTCGCGCGGCTCACGGCGGAGTGGCTGGCCGTTCTCGGTGAGCACACCCGCAGCGACCTCATGCTGGCGGTCAGCGAGCTCGTCACCAACGCCGACCGTTACAGCCACGGCCCCTATCTGCTGGAGCTCGAAGGCGACGCACGGCGCATCAGTGTCACGGTCTACGACAGCAGCACGGCACTCCCGGTGCTCTACTCCCCCGACCCGGCCCGTCTGGGCGGTCACGGCATGGAGATCGTCGTCGCGCTCTGCGACCGGCTGACGGCCGAGCGGGTGCCCGTCGGCAAGCGCATCCGGGCCGAATTCCAGCTCAGCACCTGAGCCGCCCCTCGTCGGCTCCCGGCCCGGAGAAATGGGCCGGTTCACGCCTTTCCGTACACGTTCCGCAGCCGCACGGCGGCACGGCGTCACCTCCAGGTCGAACTTCTGAGCCCGCGGGCGAGGAGGACTACCGTCGAGAGGAGGACCCAGGAGTGAGGTACGTACAACTGGAGCAGTACGCCGAATCGCCGCCTCAGGGACGACGACGCGGCCGCTCCGACGAGACATCGTGGTGTACATGAGTTCCCTCGCGCTTTCCGTGCTGCTGTCACTGATCTCCGCCGTCGCCTACGCGGCCGGCGCGATCGTCCAGGAGCGCGTGGCGTCGGCCGCGGGGAGCCGCCCGTACGCGCCGCTGCGCAACGGCGTCTGGTGGGTGGCCGTCGGGCTCAACGGCGTCGGGGCGCTGCTCCACGTGGTGGCTCTGGCGTACGGACCGCTCAGCCTCGTGCAGCCGCTGGGTGCTCTGACGATCGTCTTCGCGCTGCCGATGGCGGCGGTCTTCGTACGGCGCAGGGCGGGGCGTACGGCCTGGCGCGGCGCCGTCATGGCCACGGTGGGGCTGGCCGGGCTGCTGGCTCTAACGGGGAGCGCCGGATCGCACACACTGGCGGGCTCCGAGCAGCTGACCCTGGCGACGGGGACCTTCGGTGCCGTGGCGGCGGTGCTCGTCGTCGCCAAGGGACTGCACCGGCCGATGCTGCGCAGCGTGGTGCTGGCCACCGGCGCCGGCGTCGCCTTCGGCATGGCGTCGGTGTTCACCAAGACCGTCGCGGTGGAGTGGACCTCCGGCGTTGTGGGTTCGGGGCTGCCGACGCTGCTGGTGATCGCCGCGCTCGCGGCGGCGGGTCTTCTGCTCTCCCAGGCCGCCTACCGGGGCGCGGGGCTCACGGCACCGCTGGCGACGGTCACGGTGGTCAACCCGGTGGTCGCCGCCGCCGTGGGCATCACCATGTTCGGGGAGCAGTTCCGCCACGGCCTGACGGGAACCCTGCTCGCGCTCGCCTGCGGCGCCCTGGCGGCGACCGGTCTGGTGCTCCTGACCATGGAGCGGGTGGCGACCGAGCGATCCGTGCCGGAGCCCTCGGAGGCCGGGGCGCCCACGTCGGAGGGCACCACCGACGATTCGGCCGAGGACGAGGACCGTCCGGTGGCGCCCGAGGTGAAGCTTCCCGAGCCGTCGAAACCCGCCGTCGCGCCGGGCGCGGCCCTGCCGGACCCCTTTCCCGCGCCGACGGCGCTCTCGCTGCCGCTGACGATGCCGCTGGACCATGGCGGCGGGCGGGTCGAGTTCGGCGCCGGGCGTCCCGCGTCCCGCACCGAGCCGCCCGTCGCCGGTCCGTCGCGACGGTGTGACTTACTGATCGCCTCCGACTGAGTCCGGGCGTCGTCCGTGGCTGGATCCTCCGGACGCGGACCGCTCAGACGCTGACGCCACCGGCCCTGAGGTAGGCGAGCGGGTCGATGTCGGAGCCGTAGCCGGGGCCGGTGCGGATCTCGAAGTGCAGGTGCGGGCCGGTGCTGTTCCCCGTGGAGCCGGAGCGCGCGATGCGCTGGCCACTGCCGACCTGCTGGCCCTCGCGCACATGGAGCGAGGAGAGATGCGCGTACTGGCTGTACCTGCCGTCGCTGTGCCGGATGACGACCTCGTAGCCGTACGCGCCCGCCCAGCCGGCGGAGACGACCTTTCCGGACGCCACGGCCTTCACCGATGTGCCGGTGGGGACGGGGAAGTCGACGCCGGTGTGGTAGCCGCTGGACCATGATCCCGCCTGGTGGTACGGCGTTCCCGTACGGGCCGAGACGGGGGCGGTGAGGCCGGCGCGGGACTTCGCCGTCTTCTTCTCACTCTGGGCGGCGGGCTTCGCGGCCTGCTTGGGCGCGGCGGTCTTCGGGGCGGCCGTCTTCGGCGCCGCGGTTTTCGGCGCCGCGGTTTTCGGCGCCGCCTGCTGGGCGGTCTTCTGCCTCGGCGCCGTGGCCGTGGGCTTCGGCGCCGAGGTCACGGGCTTCCCCGCCACGTCCAGGGTCAGCCGCTGCCCCGGGAGGATGAGATCGGGGTCGGCGCCCACGACGGAGCGGTTGGCGGCGTACAGCCGCTGCCAGCCGCCCCGCACCCGCTCGGCGGACGCGATGCCGGAGAGCGAGTCGCCGTGCGCCACGGTGTACGACTCGCGCTTGCCCGGCACGGTGGTCGGTGAGGCCTTCGCCGCCCCGGCGTCACGGGCGGTCTTCTTGGGGGAACCGGACTGCGGCGTCTTGCCCTTCCCGGTACCGGCCGCTGTCTGGCGCTTCTGCTGGGGGGCGATGTCGGGTGCGTCTCCACCCTGCTTCAGACCCGCCCGCACGGAGCAGGTCGGCCAGGCACCGGGGCCCTGCCCGTCGAGCACCTTCTCGGCGACGGCTATCTGCTGGTCCTTGGTCGCCAGGTCGGCCCGCGCGGCGTACGCCGTGCCGCCGTACGCGGCCCAGGTCGACCCGGTGAACTGAAGGCCCCCGTAATAGCCGTTGCCCGTGTTGATGTGCCAGTTCCCGGTCGACTCACAGGCGGCGACCTTCTCCCACACATCGGTCGATGCGGCGCCCGCCGAGGCGGCGGTGAGGAGCGGGAGGGCGATGCCCGCACCCCCCGCCGTCACCGTGAGCGAAGCACGGTTGATCCGGCTGGGCTGATATCTGCGGTGCCGTCCGTTCGCGGCCATGATTCGGCTCCCCCACTGGCTGTAGGACACGTCGCAAGCGGCCAACGTATGGGCATACAGAGGGTGGTGACAAGTGAACAATCAGCTCCCGCCGCCCATACGCCCCGGCGCACGACCCCCGGGGGCGTCGGCAAGCGGCTCGTGGGGCCCGCTCACGCGGACTTGGGAGAGCGCTCTATTCGGGTCGCCCGCTGATGCTATAAATGCGCCCATGACGGATGCTCAGCGACCGGCCGGCGCGGCCCCCACCCTGGAGGACGTGGCGAGGGCGGCCGGTGTCTCACGCGCCACGGTCTCCCGGGTCGTCAACGGCGTGCGCAACGTCGACCCGGCGATCCAGAAGGCCGTACGGCAGGCGGTCACTGTCACCGGTTACGCGCCGAACCGCGCGGCCCGTTCCCTGGTGACCCGGCGTGCGGACGCCATCGCGCTGGTGGTGTCGGGCGCGGGGGTCTCGGAGGAGGACGCGGAAACCGCGGCGGAAGGGTCCTTCACCGCCCGGGTGTTCGCCGATCCGTTCTTCGGCCGCGTGGTGACGGGGATCGTCGACTATCTGCGCCCGCGCGGCATGCACCCGGTGCTGATGTTCGCCGAGAGCTCGCGGGCCCGTGACGAGGTGGTGGACTACCTCAGGCAGGGCAGCGCCGACGGGGCGCTGATCGTCTCGACGCACGCGCAGGACCCGCTGCCCGCGCTGATCACTGATGCCGGGCTGCCCGCCGTGCTGTACGCGCGCCCCGCGAAGCCCGCCCGGATCAGTTACGTCGATCTGGCGCACCGGGACGGCGCCCGGCTGGCCGCCGAGCATCTGCTGGCGCGCGGCTGCCGGCGGATCGTCACCATCTGCGGGCCGCTGGACCTGCCGGCGGGGCAGGAGAGGCTCGCCGGCTTCCGGGACACGCTGACGCGGCACGGGCACTCCGGCGTCCCGGTGGCCGAGGGCCGCTTCACCCAGGAGAGCGGCGAGGCCGCCATGGAGCGGCTGCTCGCCGAACATCCGGACCTGGACGGGGTGTTCGCGGGGAACGACCTGATGGCCATGGGAGCCTGCCATGTGCTGAGGGAACACGGCAGACGGGTGCCCGACGACGTGGCGGTGGTCGGCTTCGACGACAGCAGCGCCGCCTCGACCTGCCGGCCACCGCTCACGACGGTGCGCCAGCCGGTGGAGGACATGGCGGCGGAGATGGCCGGACTGCTGCTGGACCGACTGGCCGCGCCGGACCGGCCGGTGACCTCGGTGATCTTCGAACCCGTGCTGGTCGTGCGGGACTCCGCGTAGCGCACCGGGGGCCGGCGCGGCCGTACAGGAGTCGGGCACCGGTCGCCGGGCACCAGGCTCCGGTCGCTGATCACTGGTCGCCGGGCATGGTCGTACGCCATTCCGCTCGGCCCCGCGCGCACCCTGCCGGCCTCCCCTCAGCCCGCCGCTCCGCGCCCGCGTCCCGTCGCCACCGTGCGCTCCGGGGCCGCTGCGCTCTCCGGGAGAGGCTTCGGTGCGGGACGGGAGCCGCCGCGGGCCAGGAAGTCGGCCAGGGGCAGGGTCGCGGCGCCGACCGTGACCGCGTCCGGGCCCAGGTGCCCCAGGTCGATCGTGGTCCGGGCCGCCGCGTGCCGCAGGGCGTACTCCTGGGCGTACCGGCGGATGTCCGGGAGCAGATGGGGGCCGATGAGCAGCCCCGCCCAGCCGCCGAGCAGGATGCGTTCGGGCAGGAAGAGGTTGACCAGGTCGGCCAGGGCCGCACCCAGGCACTCGGCCGTCTCGTCCAGGATGGAGACGGCGACCGGGTCCGGGGCTCCGCCCCCGGGGCCCGGGTAGGCGGCCGCGAGCAGTGCGGCGAGGGCGTTCTCGTCGTCGGCGTCCGGCGGCAGCGGGCCGCCCGCTTCCTGCCAGCGCTCGCGCATCGCTTCCGCTCCGGCGTAGGCCTCCAGGCAGCCGATGGAGCCGCAGCGGCAGCGGCGGCCCCGCAGCTGCACGGTCGTGTGGCCCCACTCCAGCGCGGCGTCGGAGAGGTCCTCGTCGAGGATGTCCCCCCGGTTGACGCTCGCGCCCACGCCGGAGCCGATCAGGGCGACGGCCGCCGATCCGGCGCCCCGCCCGCCGCCGAACCACATCTCGGCCTGGCCCAGCGTCTTCGCGCCGTTGTCGATGAAGAACGGCACCTCGGGCGGCACGTCCACCGCGGCGCGGAGCAGCCGTTCGAAGGGCACGGCGCTCCATCCGATGGTCTGCCCGTGCACGACCGCGCCCGGACCGCCGGCCGCCTCCGGTGCGTCGCGTTCGATGATGCCGGGCACCCCGATGCCGACGCCGAGCAGCGTGCGGGGGTCGGCGCCCGCGTCGCGCAGGACGTCCAGGACGCCCGAACGGACATGGCTGACGATGCGCTCGACGTCGTATCCGTGCTGTGCCAGCAGGCGGTCGGTGCGGGCGAGCTCCGTCAGTGAGAGGTCGAACAGTTCGACGCGCACCCGGGTCTCCCCGATGTCGACGCCCACGAACAGTCCGCCGCCCGAGGCGATCCGCAGCAGCGTGCGGGGGCGTCCGCCGTCGGAGTCGACGATGCCCGCCTCCTCCACGAGCCCTTCCGAGACGAGCTCGGCGACCACGTTGCTGATGGATCCCGAGCTCAGCCCCGTGGCGGGCCCGAGCTCCTGACGGCTCAACGGACCGTCGAAATACAACCGTTGCAATACCCGCGCCCGGTTGCCCCGTCGCAGGTCACGCACGGTCCGTCTGCTGCGTTCAGCCATGTTGCTCCCTTCCTTCCGGCAACATACCCCGGCCCCAGCCCTTGACGCGCACTTTCTTCAGCTCTTAAATCACATCTTAAATTAAGAGCGAAGGGGCGTTCGGATCCCGAACCGCGCCCTCCCCGGAAAGGGGCCACCTTTCATGCGTCACCTCAGAGCCGCAGCAGCCATCACCCTCGCCATGTCCGTAGCCGCCGGAGTGACCGGCTGCGGCGGCGGCACGTCGTCGGACGGCGGCAGCAACGAGTCACCCAAGACCCTGACCTACTGGGCGTCCAACCAGGGCCCGAACATCGAGGCCGACAAGAAGATCCTCACCCCCGAGCTGAAGAAGTTCGAGAAGGAGACCGGGATCAAGGTGAAGCTGGAGGTCGTGCCCTGGGCCGACCTGCTGAACCGCATCCTCGCCGCCGCCACGTCGGGTCAGGGCCCGGACGTACTGAACATCGGCAACACCTGGTCGGCGTCGCTGCAGGCCACCGGCGCGCTGCTCCCCTGGGACGACAAGAACTTCGAGGCGATCGGCGGCCGGGACCGCTTCATCGAATCGGCGGTGGCCTCGGCCGGCAAGGAGGGCGAGCCGCCCGCGGCGGTGCCGCTCTACTCCCTCGCGTACGCCCTCTACTACAACAAGAAGATGTTCGCCGACGCGGGCATCACCACACCGCCCGCCACCTGGGACCAGCTCGTCGCGGACGGCAGGAAGCTCACCAAGGACGGCAAGTGGGCCCTCGGCGCCGAGGGTTCCAACCTCTCCAACAACATCCACCAGACCTTCGTCCTGGGACAGCAGCACGGCGCCGACTTCTTCGACGATGCGGGCAAGGCCGACTTCACGTCGGACGGTGCCGTCGCCGCCGTGAAGCAGTACGTCGACCTCATGGCCAAGGACAAGATCATCGCTCCGGGCAACGCTGAGTACGCCCAGAACCAGTCGCTGACGGACTTCGCCAAGGGCCGGACGGCGATGGTGCTCTGGCAGGCCGCCGCCACCACCTTCTCCGCGCAGGGCATGAAGCCGGAGGACTGGGGTGTGGCTCCCGTCCCCGTTCCCGCCGGCGCGCCGGGCGCGGGCAAGCAGACCAACTCCATGGTGGCCGGGATCAACATGGCGGTGTTCAGGAACACCAAGAACATCGACGGCGCCAAGAAGTTCGTGAAGTTCATGACGAGCGACGAGGAGCAGAAGATCCTCTGCAAGACCTACGGGTCGATCCCGCCCGTCAAGGCCGCCCAGTCCGACCCCGCCTTCGCAGCCCCCGAGCTGAAGGTCCTGCGCGACACACTCGCCACCAGCGCCGCACCGCTCCCCCAGGTGCCGAACGAGTCGCAGTTCGAGACGGCCGTGGGCACCGCGGTGAAGGAGCTGTTCGCGGACGCCGCGGCAGGCACGCCCGTCACCACCGAGTCGGTCAAGGCGCGCCTGGAAAAGGCCCAGCAGACCATGCAGCAGTGAGGCACCCTTCATGACCGCCACCGTCACCACGGACCCCGAAGCCGGCACGCCGGCCAGGGGTACGAGCCGGGGCAGCGGGAACGCGCGGCGCGGACTGCCGCGCGTCCCCGACCGGATCCGCCGCGGCGGACTGCCCTATCTCCTGCTCCTCCCGGCCGTCCTGCTCGAACTCCTCATCCATCTGATCCCGATGATCGTCGGCATCGTGATGAGCTTCCGCCAGCTCACCCAGTTCTTCATCAGGGACTGGGGCGCGGCACCATGGACCGGCCTCGACAACTACAGGATCGCCGTCGACTTCGACGCCCCGATCGGTGAGGCCCTGCTCCGCTCCTTCTTCGTCACCTGCGTCTTCACCTTCTTCGCCGTCGGTCTCGCCTGGCTGCTCGGGGTCGCCGCGGCGATCATGCTCCAGGAGAACTTCCGGGGCCGCGGCCTGCTGCGGGCCGTGTTCCTCGTCCCGTACGCCCTGCCGGTCTACGCGGCGGTCATCACCTGGGCGTTCATGTTCCAGCGGGACAACGGACTGGTGAACCACGTCCTGCACGACCAGCTGGGCCTGACCGACCAGCCGTCGTTCTGGCTGATCGGTGACAACAGCATCTACGCGCTGATCATCGTCTCGGTATGGAAGGGCTGGCCGTTCGCCTTCCTGATGCTGATGGCCGCGCTGCAGAACATCCCGCGCGAGCTGTACGAGGCCGCGTCGATCGACGGCGCGGGCATCTGGCAGCAGATCCGCAGGATCACCCTGCCCTCGCTGCGGCCCGTCAACCAGGTGCTGGTGCTCGTCCTCTTCCTGTGGACGTTCAACGACTTCAACACCCCGTACGTGCTGTTCGGGAAGGCGGCTCCCGAGAACGCGGATCTCATCTCGATCCACATCTACCAGTCGTCGTTCGTCACCTGGAACTTCGGCACCGGCTCCGCGATGTCGGTGCTCCTGCTGCTCTTCCTCCTGGTCGTGACGGCCGTCTATCTGTTCTTCACCTCCCGCGGAAGGAAGGGTTCCCGTGCCTAGCCCCCGGTCCCCCATGGCCGCGCCGCGGTCCTTCCTCTGGACCCGCAGGGTCGTCCTGACCCTGCTTGCGGGCTTCGTCCTGCTGCCGGTCTACGTGATGGTCAGCAGCTCGCTGAAGCCGCTCCAGGACGTGTCGGGGAAGTTCCGGTGGATACCTGACAAGCTGACCGTGAGGCCGTACTTCGACATCTGGGAGACCGTCCCGCTGGCGAGGTACTTCGTGAACTCGCTGGTGGTCGCCGGTGCCGCGACGGTCTTCTCGGTGGTCATCGCGGTGTTCTCGGCCTATGCCGTGAGCCGCTACAGCTTCCGGGGCAAGCGGGTCTTCACCGTCACGGTCCTGTCCACACAGATGTTCCCGGGGATCCTCTTCCTCCTCCCGCTGTTCCTCATCTTCGTCAACATCGGCAACAGCACCGGCCTGGCCCTGTACGGCTCGCGGGGCGGGCTGATCCTCACGTATCTGACGTTCTCGCTCCCCTTCTCCATCTGGATGCTGATCGGCTACTTCGACTCCATCCCGAGGGATCTCGACGAGGCCGCGATGGTCGACGGCTGCGGCCCGGTCCGTGCCCTGTTCCGGATCGTCGTGCCGGCCGCGGTGCCCGGGATCGTCGCCGTGTCGGTGTACGCGTTCATGACGGCGTGGGGCGAGGTCATGTTCGCCTCCGTGATGACGAACGACACCACCCGCACCCTGGCGGTCGGCCTTCAGGGCTACGCCACCCAGAACGACGTCTACTGGAACCAGGTCATGGCGGCCTCGCTGGTCGTCAGCGTGCCGGTCGTCGCGGGATTCCTGCTCCTGCAGCGCTACCTCGTCGCCGGCCTCACCGCCGGAGCCGTCAAGTGACCCACCACGAAAGGCAGTCAGTGAACGACCTCACCGGTCTCCCGGCCGACTTCACCTGGGGCGTCGCCACCGCCGCGTACCAGATCGAGGGAGCGGTGGCGGAGGACGGCCGCTCGCCCTCGATCTGGGACACCTTCTCGCACACCCCGGGCGCCATCGACAACGGTGACACGGGGGACGTGGCCTGCGACCACTACCACCGGGCCCCCGAGGACATCGGCCTGGTCAAGGAGCTCGGTGCGAACGCCTACCGCTTCTCGGTGGCCTGGCCGCGCGTGGTGCCCGGCGGCGACGGCCCGGTGAACAAGCCCGGTCTCGACTTCTACGACCGGCTGACCGACGGCCTCCTGGAGGCCGGGATCACGCCGTTCGCCACGCTGTACCACTGGGACCTGCCGCAGGCACTCCAGGACCGCGGCGGCTGGACCGTCCGCGAGACGGCGGAGCACTTCGCGGAGTACGCCTCCGTCGTCGTCGGTCGCCTCGGCGACCGGGTGAAGGACTGGGCCACGCTCAACGAGCCGCTCTGCTCGGCCTGGATCGGGCACCTGGAGGGCCGGATGGCGCCGGGCCTGACCGATCTGACGGCCGCCGTCCACGCCTCGTACCACCTCCACCTCGGCCACGGCCTGGCTGTCCGGGCGATCCGCGCGCAGTCCCCGGACGCCCGTGTCGGCATCGTCAACAACCTCAGCCCGATCGAGCCCGCGAGCGACAGTGCGGAGGACCTCGCCGCCGCCGTCCGCGCCGACGGCCACATCAACCGCTGGTGGCTCGACCCGATACACGGCCGCGGCTACCCGCAGGACATGCTCGACCTGTACGGCGTCGAACTCCCCCAGCGGCCGGGCGACCTGGAGACCATCGCCGCGCCCCTCGACTGGCTGGGCCTGAACTACTACTTCCGCCAGATCGTCACCGCGGACCCGGACGGGCCCGTGCCGAAAGCCAGGCAGGTCCAGCCGCCCGGCGCGCGGCACACCGCCATGGACTGGGAGGTCCACGCCGACGGCCTGGAGCAGTTGCTGCTGCGCCTCACGGACGAGTACGGCGCCCGGCGGATCTACGTCACCGAGAACGGCTCCGCCTACGAGGACACCGTGCGGGCCGACGGCTCGGTGCACGATCCGGAGCGCACCCGCTATCTGGAGGAGCACCTGTCCGCCTGCGCCCGCGCGGTCCGCGGGGGTGCGCCGCTGGCCGGCTACTTCGCGTGGTCGCTGCTCGACAACTTCGAGTGGGCGTACGGCTACGACAAGCGCTTCGGTCTCGTCCACGTCGACTACGCGACCCAGCGCCGCACGGTCAAGAGCAGCGGACGGCGCTATGCGGAGCTGATCCGCGGAGTCTCGGGCGACAGGCCCCGCACGACGGCCTGAGCCCCTTCCCCGGGCGACGGCCCGAGCCCCCGGCCCGGCGGCCCCACCCGCCGGCGTCCGGGGGCGCTCCGCCGTTCGGCTCACCGCAGGCCGGCGGCCGGGTGCGGGCGTCCGGGGCACATATGCTCACCGTATGGAGCAGAGCGAAGTCCTCAAGCGAGTGATCGGCATCCTCACGGAGGCCGGCGAGATGCAGCGCCATGCCGAGGAGGACACGGGCGGGGGCGACATCGACGCGGGCGGGAACATGGTGACCACTCTCCTCAACGAGACGATGCCGCATATCGCCATTCCCTCCGACGCCACCGTCGAGGAGATGGCCGTCCTGGTGGGGCGCGAGGTCGGCGGAGCGGTCGAGCAGTTGGTCGGAGCCTTCACACTGGCCTTCATCGCGCTCGCCCAGGTCCACGACTCCGGCCAGGAGGACGTGAGTTCGGCCGATGTGCTCCAGGATCTGGCGCTGCGGGCCGAGGAGCTGAGCGCGGGCGAGGAGGGCCCGGAGGGTCCCCTGTAGGCGCGATGCCCGCTCCTGGCGGAGCGACGGTCCGACCCGCGAGGGGTACGAGCGACGGGGCCGATGTGACCGTCACACGATTGGTTCGTTTGCCGTGTGACGGTTCTCCGCCCACGGCTCGGAAGGCACCCACCCCATGCCGCTCCATCCCCCGCCGCTCCGCCATCCCGGCCCCGGCGCGCACCTCGGCGTCAAGGAGGCCGAGGCAGCTCTGGTAGAGCACTATCCGCGCCTCGTGCGGCTGGCCTATCTCACCCTGCCGCCGGGCCTCGGAAGGCACCGCAGGGTGCTCGCGGCGCACACCGCCGTGCAGCGCGCCCTGCGCGGCCGGGCGCGCCCCGCACCGGGCCCGGGTGCGGAAGGCGTCCCCGGGCCGCGGTCCGGGTCCGGGGTGGCGGACGGCACCCGCACCCCTGCCTACGCCGCGGTCCGCCTGCGCGCCGTGCGCCACGCGCTGGCGTACGGGCGGACGCCTCGCTGGTGGCCCGGGCGGGTCCCTCCGCCCGCGGCACTGCGCCCTTCGCTGCCGGTCGTACGGGGGCTGCGGCTCTTCCCGCGTGCCGGCGGCATGGACGAGTTCGCACTGGACCGCGCCCTGGCGGACGTGCCGGCGCCCGTCCGGGCGGCGTTGGGTCTGCGCCTGCTGGAGTCGCTGTCCCAGGATGCCGCCCGGGCGCTGCTCTCCGAGGCGGGCGTGGCAGATCCTGGTGCCGCCGTGCGGGCCGCGGCGCGGGTGGCCGGGAGCGATCACGAGCAGGTCCGGCGCATGCTGGGGTCGGGCGAGTTCGATCCCTGCACGGTGCAGACGCGCCCCGGCGACCTGCTCCGGCGCCGGTACCGGGTACGGGCGGGCGCGGCTGCCCTGGCGCTCGCCACGGTGGCGGGGGGCTTCGCCCTGACGGTTGCCGGACCGGATTCCGGCGAGGCCCCGTCGCCGGCGGGCGCCCGGCGCGTGACGGTGCCGGGCGGGGCCCTCGACCCCGCCGCGCTCCTGCGGACGTCTCCGGCGCAGTGGGCGGACACCTCACGCGTGGACTTCAGCGCCTGGCCGCCACGCGGCGGCCGGACCGGCGACCGTGAGCTCCTGGAACGGGCCCTGGGAAGCTGGGCCGCCCCCGGTCCGGGCACCGCCGTCACCGCCACCCCCGGCACGGCGGTCGTTGCGCCCGCCCAGCCTCCTCAGCTGCTGTTCGCGGGGGATGTGGACGGTGAGGCCGTCGTGCTGTTCCACGACGGCGGGGTACGCGTCGTCCGGTACGCCGAACCGCTCTCCGGAGCGGCCTCCCCCGCCCTGGACTTCGCCCGGTCCGACGAGGCGGACGTCACCACCGCGGCGGCGCTCACCGTCAGCCGCACCGCCGCGGCGGCACGGTATCTCCTGGCGCCGTGGGTGACGGAGCCGGCTACGCGGGACCTCCTGGCACCCGGCACCCCGGCGCGGCCTCTGGAGACGGACGGTGACGGAATCACGGCGGCGGTGCCCCGCCCCGCGGAGGGCGGCGCATGCGGGTCCTGGCCCGCGATGCAGGTGCGGTCGTCGGAGAAGATCGTGGAGAAGCACGCGTTCCTCCTGACCGATCTCGGCGAGCTCGCACCGGTGCACCTCACCCACACACCGGCGCCCGGCTCCGGCGCACCGGCCCGTCAGCCGCGCGAGGCGACGAGTGCAGAGGCCCTGACCGGCTGGGCCCGCACGGCGTGTTCGCTGCGGGACCTGCGGCGGTCGGGGGTGCGGGCGGTCAACAACTGGCGGTTCGCGGTGCAGCCGCTGCCCGGCACCCGATCCTCGGCCGACTGGGTGTGCACGCGGGCGGACACCTGGCGCGGTCCGGGCCGGGTCCTCGTGCAGTTCGCCCCGCCCGCCGGCTCCCCGTCCGCACCGGCCGAGGTGGTGGCCGACCGCCGGAACACCGCCCTGTGCAGCCGGTTCGGCCAGCACGTCGTCGCCGGCACGCACTGGAGGTCACCGGCCGGAGCCTGGTACGTGCTAGCGGCGGGCAGCCGCTCCGTGGGGCGCGTCGAGGTGGCGGGTGCCGTCCGCGGGGCCGCCGCCGGCACGACGCTGGCGGTCCGCGCACCGCAGGACGCCGCCTTCCGGGTCACCGCGGAACTCCACGACGGCGGGACGGCGCCCTCGGTCCGCTGACGGGCCCCGGCCGGGATGTCGCGCGGCACGGCAGAAGGCCGCGGCGGGCCACGGATGTCCGTGGCCCGCCGCGGGCTCTCCGGCCGCACCGACAGCGGGGAGTGGGACGGTGCGGCAGGTCCTGACCGCGGTCCGTCAGCTCCGGTAGACCCCGAATTCGTAGAGCGAGTAGCCCCAGGCGGTGCCGCGTGCCGTGGCGTTCACCCGTACGTAGCGCGCCTCGCCCGAGACGTCGAGGTCGTCGATTCCGCCGTTGCCGTCGGTGACGGTGCGGACGGTGTTCCAGCTCTGCCCGTCGTCCGAGGTCTGGACGGTGTACCCCTTGGCGTACGCGGCCTCCCAGGCGAGCTGCACATGGTCGAAAGCCGTCCTGGCCCCCAGGTCGACCTGGATCCACTGCTGGTCGGCCCATGCGCTCGCCCAGCGGGTGTCGAAGGAACCGTCCACGGCGTTGCCCGCCGGGCACGGGCAGCCGACGCTGTCCGGCTGGAAGCTGGACGCGGTGGCCGGCCTGCCCGCCGCCAGGTTGGTGCCGCCGACCTCCGGCGGCACGACCCGGAAGGACTTGGTCTCGATGCCGACATTGCCCTTGCCGTCCGTGCTCTTGAGGTAGACCTTCCACACGCCGAGACGGTCGGGGGCGGTGACCTCGAAGGTGCCGTCGCCCTTGTCCGTGAACCGCGCGTCGACGAGCTGGCCGCTGTCGTCCACGTACTTGCCGCCGAGCAGCACCTGATGGGTGAGCGGGTCGCCGTCGGGGTCGGAGACCGAGGCCTTCACGGTGAAGGGCTTGCCCGCCTGGACGGCCGAGGCGTTGTCCACGGTCATCCCGCTGATCACCGGCGGCGTGTTGTCGCCCGAGGTGTCCGCGCCGTACGCCTTCTTCACCGCGTAGTACGAGAGCCGCTTCTGGCCCGCCGGGAGCAGGTTGAACCAGACGCCGCCGAAGTCGTACTCGGTGCCGTAGTGGAACAGCGTCGCGCCGAGCGCCACCCCGGTGTGGCCCGTGACGCACTGCCACGCCCTGCTGTAGCCCTCGGCCTTCGCCACGTCGGTGGGCTCGTCCGGTACGCCGTTGGCGTCGTCGGGCACCTCCCACTCACCGGCCGGGCCGCCCTCGGTCACGATGTAGGGCTTGTCGAAGCCTCCGTCCTCCCAGGTCCTGCGGATGTCGCAGACGGCGCCGTAGGAGTTCACGGCGTACAGATCGAGGTCCGGCGCGTTCTTCTTGTAGTACGGCCAGGCCCCCGTCCAGGCGTCGGTCGAAGTGACCGGGTGGTCGGGGTCGACGGCGTGGATCTTCCTGGTGATGTCGTTGACGAACGTCGTGTACGCGTCGCGCTGCCGCTCCAGGGCATCGCCGCTGTAGCAGTTCTGCAGGCCGAGCACGGACTCGTTGCCGACGTTCCACATGAGGACGCCGGGGTGGTTCTTGTAGGTGTCCACCCACTTGGGGAACTCGGCGAGCATGTTGTTCTTGTAGGTGGTGTCCGTCAGGTAGTCGACACACCCGCCGCTGCCCGGGCCGCCGCCCGGCTGGAGCCAGAAGCCGGCGATGACCTTGATGCCGTTGGCGGCCGCGCTGTCCAGCAGTGGTGCGGTCGTGGCGTCGGTGCCCCAGGTGCGGATGGTGTTGACGCCCATCGACCTGACGTCCGGCATGTACCGTCCGGCGTCGGCGACGGCCGGGCCCCAGGTCAGGCCCTTCACCGTGTACGGCGCGCCGTCGACGGTGAGGCGCCAGGCGCCCTGTGATCCCTCGACCTTCACCACGGTTCCGGCCGCCTGGGCGGCGGGCACGGGCAGGGCTGCCGCTCCGGCGGCGAGGAGAGCGGCGACGGCGAGCCTCGCCGTCGTACGTCTGCGGCCGAGGGCCGCGGGTGTGGGACGTGACAGTTTCATGGTCCTGGAACTCCTTGTGGGGGGATGATTTCGGAGAGCGCTCTCCCTCATGGGCGTGGAGCACCCATGAGGGAGAGCGCGGCGGGTCAGGGCAGTTCGTAGTTCTCGTCGAGGGCGGCACCCTCGCCCGGGTTGTTCTGGTCGTAGCCCCGGGCGTCGCACTGGAGGCCGCCCACGATGCAGTGGCCGACCATGGCGTCGAGCGTGGCGTCGTCCCACGCGTTGAAGAAGTCGTAGTGGAAGGAGTGTCCCGTGCCGCTGGCCAGCCTCACCTGCGACATGTCACCGTTGACCGGCCACGCCATCTTGAACTCGATCATCGGCAGAGCGACGGGGTGACTTGCCGGGCAGACGTCCTGGTTGGCGCCCATCACGACGGGATAGGCCATGTGGGCCTGGTGATCCGGGGTGTCGAGATTCCTCCCGTCCCAGCAACTAGGGGCCTGCATACGCAGGTTGAGCTGGGTGTCCTGACTGGTCGGGCAGCTCGCCGGGAACTCGAAGTTGTGGTAGCTCTCACCGCACTCGTAGCCCTCGACCGTACCCGGGTGGTCGCGGAACTCCTCGGCCGTCTGCGTCGGGCTGCCGACGACGAAGCGCAGCCCCTTGGGGAACGGCCGGACGGTGCGGTAGTCGGTGACCCCCGCTTTGTAGTAGATGGTCTGCGGGCCGACGGGGCGGACTTCCTGGTCGCCGTTGTACAGCGTCGGCATCCAGTAGGCGGACAGGTCACCGGGCGCCTTGCACGCGGTACCGCCCGCGCCGAGCGACGAGGTGGTGCTGTTCTCGTCGGTGGTGTCGTTCCCCATGAACGTGTGGTTGTGCGACTTCCCGGTCTGCCCCGGATAGACGATCGGGTCGACCGATCCGGTGTGGTTGACCGAGCAGTTCGCCTGGAACTCGTGGAAGTACCGGTGCGGCGGTATCTCGGTGGACGGCTGAACGCCGGTGACCGGAGGGTTCGCCGGGATGTAGCCGTCTCCGTCGGGGTCGTCGCCCGAGGGGACGGGATCGGCCGCCGCCATGACGTGACCCTGCGCCATGTGCGACACGGCGGCCGGCGCTCCCGCGCCCTGCGGGGCGGCCCCGGCCTTCGGGGCACCGGCACCCGTGATCGCCGTGAGCCCCATGACGACCAGGGCGAGCGCTGTGGCGACGACGAGGGCTGACACCAGGGTGGTTCTGCTGATTCTTTCGGCCATGCGGACCTCCGTACCGCTCTGCGTCCCGTGCACATCGGGTGCACGGTGGGGGGAGAGTGGAGCTGGCTGGTGCATCGTGCGCGAAACTTTCGGAGAGCGCTCTCCGAAGCGGTGTCAGTGTTGCGTCGCCGCTGAGAACATGTCAATAGTTGGTGAACGGTGCCCGGCACACGGGGAGTTGCGCGTCCGGCACCCATCGCCCCTCGACCTGCGGGAACGGGCGTCCGGACGGCGCTCGGCGAGCGCGTGACGAACTCGGGGCCGGAGCGGCGCCGCCGGCCCTCTGGTCTCCGGCAAGCCGGGAGCCGAAGACCCACGGACCGCCCGACGTTCAGTCCTGGGGGACGTTCCGCAGGATTCGGTCGAGGACCTGCGCGGCTTGCGTCGGACGTTCCCTGAGCCAGTTGCCGAGGTGTTCCCGGACGGCCTCCGCGACGCAGTCCCGTACCTCCGCGTTGCCCAGCAACTCGCATGTGGCGCCGAGGTATTCGGGGTGATCCAGTTTCACCGACACCACGGCCGTGAGGCCCTCGCCGATCCGGTCGGCCCAGAAACCACCGACCGCGTCGGGGAGCCCTTGCGCTCGCGCGTACGCGGTGACCACTGCCGCCACTCCGTCCCTGAAGCCGTCCACATGCGTGCCGCCCTGGCGCGTGGCCCGGCTGTTGGCGAAGCTGCGTATCCGCTCCTGGTGGGAGCCGTTCCACAGCAGGGCCACCTCCATCGTCCCCGCCATCCGCGAATCCTCGCGCTCGAAGCCGATGACGTCCGGCTGGAGGACGGCCCCTGCCTCCACGTCGAGGGCTGCCACGAAGTCCCGCACTCCGTCGGGGAACCGGAAGCTCACCGCCCGGGCCCCGCCCTCCGGGCGTTCGTCGGTCAGCGACAGTCCCAGGCCCCGGTTGAGGGAAGCCACCTGACGGAAGCGCTCCGCCAGCAGGGCGAACGAGCACCGCGTCGTCTCGAAGATCTCGGTGTCGGGCCAGAAGGTGACGGTGGTCCCGCTGCCGGCCGCCGACCCCATGGCTGCGGGCGGGGCAGTCGCCACACCACGCGCGTACGCCTGGACGCGGCGGGTCCCCCCGCACCGCACCTCGGCCGTCAGCCGGCTCGACAGGACGTTGGCCACGAAGAGTTCACCACCCATGCGGCCATGGCCCAGGTTCACGATGAGCCGGCCGCCGGCCTCGGTCGCGGTGGGCATGCTGGTCAGCAGGGTTTCGAGACCGGTGCCGCCGGTGTCACGGGCAGCCGTGACGGGCCCGTCGCCGGAGATCCGCACGCCACCGTCGCGGGTGAGCGTGACATCGACGGAGCCGCCGCCGTGGCCGGCCAAGACGTGAGTCACCGCCCAACTGAGGACCTGGAACACCATCTCGTGCAGACCGCGTTCGCCGGTCGATCCGACAAACATACCGGGCCGTTTCCGAATGCCTTCCCGCCCCTCCAGCTCCTCGGTCCGGGCAGCGTCGTACCCCGTCGTTTCCCCACTCATGAAGACCCCTCCCATGGCGTCCGGCAGACCTCCCGAGCCTAGGGGAAAGCCGACAGAACACCAGGTCAGAGCCTTTTCAGCGAAGCTGTCACCGGGCAGGTGAGGGCGTGCCGGGAAGCAGTCGGCCCAGGCGCCGCGCACCACGCCCGGAGCCTGCCCCCGGGCCCGCCGAAGGCGCACACGACCCCACTCCGAGCGTCCCGGAGGCCTCCGATTCCGATACCTGACAGCCACCCGGAGAGTGCGCGCTCCGAGGGTGCCGGACCGGGCCCCACGCATGCGCTCGCCGGGTGGGGCGTCCGGAAAGGCGACGGGGCCTGCTGCGACAGGGGGCCACCCTGCTGCCGCAGCAGACCGGTCGCTTTCCGCCGGGTCACCGTGACCCGGCGGGGTCATGGGTCAGGCGGTGTGGAGGGTCAGCCCGTAACGGTTGAGGATCTCGTTGATGGGCTGGTGCCAGGTCTCGCCGCCGCTGCTGCAGTTGCCCCAGCCGCCGGAGGTGACACCCTGCGCCTGGTCGCCGCTGATGAACGAGCCGCCGGAGTCGCCCGGTTCGGCGCACACGCTGGTCTTGGTCATCTGACGGACGGCGCCCTGGCTGTAGTTCACGGTCTCGTTCTTGGCCAGGACGTTGCCGCAGTGCCAGTGGGTGGTGGAGCCGGAGCGGCAGATCGAGGCGCCGATCGGGGCCTCGTTGGAGCCGCGCACCAGCTGGTCCGAGACGGTGCCCCAGCCCAGGACGACCGGGACGGTCCACCAGCCGCTGCCCACGTTCACCCAGGCATAGTCGTTTTCGGGGAAGGACGACCCCTGGAAGTTGCCGATGGCCGAGCCGTCCCAGCCCCTCACCGCTCCGCCCGCCTGGCCGCAGTGGCCGGCCGTGACGAAGCCGCCGTGCACCGAGAAGCCTATGGAGCACCGGACGTTGCCTGTGTAGTACGGGTCGCCGCCGACCGTGCCCGCCGCGAAGGTCTGCGGCGCCTCGGTGGTCTGCTTCACCGTGACGGGTCCGAGTGCACGCGCCTTGGCCAGGAAGGCGCGGACATCGTTGTCACCCTGCTCGGAGGCGACGACGTTCACGACCACGCTGTTGGCACGGGGGTCGACGTGCCAACTGCTGACCCCTGCGGGCGCGGAGAGCGCGTCGAGCTTGGCCTTCGCGGCGTCGAGCTGCAGCGCCGTGTGGTCGACGACGCGCGCCTCGGCGCCGGTGGCACGGACGGCGCGGGCCTTGGCGCTGTCCGTGACGGCCACGGTCAGCTTGCCGGTGCCCGCGTCGAACCAGGAGCCGCCGAACGACGTCCCGGCCGCGTTCCGCGCGGTGCCCTCCAGGGCCGTCGCCGCCTTCTCTGCGGTGATCCGGGCCGCCGCCTGATCCTTTGTCAGCCCGAGGTCCCGCTGCATGGCCGTGAGGAGCCCGGCGGAAGCCTGGGGTCCGGTGGAGGAGGTGGCGTCCGCCGCGGAGGCCTGGGTGAGCCCGGCGGTCGCCCAGGTGCCGATGATGAGCAGTGCGGAGAGACCGGTCCGCACCATCGTCGTGTGTCTCAAGGGAGTGCCCCTTCTGTTGTTCCAGCATCGTGGGGGTGGAACAGGAAGCATCCGAAAGCCGTCTGAGAGCGCTCTCAGAAGTGCCGCTACGGACTGTAGAGCAGTTCGACGGGCAGGTCCATGCCAATGACTGCGACGGAAGCGCGGCCGATGGCAGATCGGCCGGTGACGGCCGCCGGTCCAGCAGCCGTCACCGCCGGCAACGGCGCCCCCGATGTCAGGGCGTGAGCAGCGGCAGTCCCGTCGTACGCCATGGCTCCCGGAACGCGTCCCACCGGCCGCCGGGAGCCTCCGCAGCGGTGTCCCAGATCCGCACGGGGCCGCCGGTGGGGGTGAGTTGCGGCCAGCCCGGGTCCCCCGAGGCCGCGAAGTCCGCCCAGGCGCGCGTCATCCGCGACGCCAGCTCGTGGTCGGCCGCACCCGGCGGTCCACCGATGAGGAAGTGGACGTTGTGGTCGTCCAGGGTGCCGAACGCGAACGGGATGTCCGCGCAGTGCCACGCCCGGACCGGCCCCCCACGGCCGTCCTGCCGCCGGACGAAGCGCGCGAGGCGCGTCCGGCCGCCTGCCCGCATATGGGCCTCGGCCAGTCTGCTGCTGTACTCACCGAACAGCAGGTCCCCGTACAGGGCGAGGAAGATGTCGTGCACCGACGCCTGCGGAGCCAGTCCTCGGTATGCCTCCACCAGAGGCTCAGGGAGCTGGAAGTCCGAGGCTAAGACGGCGAGTTGCTCCTCCGTCGTGATCTTCGCGCAGCTGCCCACCGCATCCAGCAGCCAGTACTCCTCGGCCGTGTGGCACACCATCAGGTCCACCTCGCGTGCGGCGCCCGCGGCGCACGCGGTGAGTGGGTCGAGGGGCAGTGTGTCGCTTCCTGCCACCGGTCCGTAGATCGCGGGATCGTAGTGGCGCTGCCCTGACCCGGGGTCGCGCCGATATACCTCCGCGACCCGGTCGGAGGCATCGACCAGTGCCTTCGGGGACGTGGACACCAGCCCGGCGTACGTGGGGGCACCCCCGCCTCCGCCGCCACCTCGCCCGTGGTGCGGGCGGCGGAGGCGGGCGAGGCGCAGGCGTTCACCGCGCTGTGGACGATGGCGCGACGGAACAGTCCGCGTGCCCCGTCCATCGCCATCAGACAGGCGACCGAGGTGGCCCCGGAGGACTGGCCCGCCACGGTGACACGGTCGGCGTCGCCACCGAACGCGGCGATGTTGTCACGCACCCATTCGAGCGCGGCGATCTGGTCGAGCAGGCCCCGGTTGTCCGGGCAGGCTCCGTCGGCCCCGGCGGACGGGACATGACCGAACCCCTCGAATCCCAGACGGTAGTTGAGCGTGACGACCACGAGGCCCCGGCCGGCCAGGACCGTACCGTCGAAGTCCGGTTGCGCGGAGGAGCCGAAGACATAGGCACCGCCGTGGATCCAGACGAGCACGGGGAGTGCGTCGCCGCTGCCGCCCGGCGTCCAGACGTTGAGGCTGAGCACGTCCTCGTCGCCGGGGGACCAGGCCGGAGCACCGGGCAGCCGTGCGGACTGCGGGGTCGGGCCGTACGCGGCGCAGGTCCGCACCCCGTCCCAGGGTGCGGCGGGGCGCGGGGCGCGGAACCTGTCGGCGCCGAACGGCGGTGCGGCGTAAGGGATTCCGCGCAGCACGGTGATGCCGGAATCGCGTTCACCCGGCCGCCCCTCGACCGCTCCTGCCTTCGTCGTGAACACGCTCATCCGCACTCCCCCGTCGCTCCCCTGCCGGTCCGGCATCACCCTCGCACCGGCGGGCGGCACCTGGCCAACACCTGAACGGCGCCGATTGACGCACATCCGATGTGAATCAGTCGGGCGACCTCACGGCCTGTCGCCCCAGCACCGCACCCGCGTACGCCGATCCTGGCAGTGCCCCGAACGACCCCTCGCACGGAAAGCCCCGGTGTCCCATGGCGAACGGCCCGTCCCAGGCAGCGGACGTGAGCGTCCCGGACACGAGACTCGCCGTCGAGGCGACCGAGCTGGTGCGCGACACGACGGACGATCTCGTCTATCACCACTCGCGCCGGGTCTTCCTCTTCGGCGCACTCCAGGGCCGTCGGCGCGATCTCTCCTTCGACCCGGAACTTCTGTACATCGGGGCCATGTTCCACGACCTCGGACTCGGCGAGCGCTTCCGCTCCAGCGGCAGGCGTTTCGAGGTGGACGGCGCGGACGAGGCACGCCGCTTCCTTCAGTCCCACGGGGTGCCCGAGGACAGTGTGCGGCGGGTGTGGACAGCGATCGCCCTGCACACCACCCCCGGCATCCCGGCCTTCATGGAACCTGAGGTGGCGCTCGTGACGGCCGGTGTGGAGTACGACGTGCTCGGTATCGGCTACGAGGACATTTCCGAGGCCGACCGCGCGGAGATCGTCGCCCTCCATCCCCGCCCGGACTTCAAGCGGCGCATTCTCGCCGCCTTCACCGACGGAATCAGCCCGAAGCCGGAGACGACCTTCGGCAACGTCAAGGCCGATGTGCTCCAGCACTACGTTCCCGGCTTCGAGCGCGGGGACTTCGTACGCACGATTCTCGACTCGCCGTGGCCCGAGTGAGACGGCGTCGGCCGGGAGCGGGCCACCGCGCGGAAACCCGTTTGCGGGACGGCGTGCACCCGGCCTACGGTCTCGCCATGCGCCAGTGAGCCCGAAGTCCCCATGCCCCGGCAGACCGCCGGTCCCGAGCGATGCCGTCACGGCACCGCCGGCCGTCCGGTCTGTGCGCGGCGGCATGTCCGCGACCAGGCAGGGCCCCGCTCCACGCCGTATCCGGCGGCGGGCGCCATCGGCGATCACCCCGCACCCCGGCGAGTCCGGCGAGGGCTCGCCGGCCAGAGGTGCGTGGCATGCCCCACCCCCGCCCGTCCCACGAGAACAACGGACGTATATCCACGTGTTCGCAGAACTTTCGGCCATCGTCGCCCGTCCCCCGCTCTACTCGCGGGTGACCACTCCGGAGATGTGGGCCGACCCCCATATCTCGGCGCACATGCTCGCCGCCCATCTCGATCCGCTGCTGGACCTCTCCTCCTACCGGGAGGAGTACCTCGAACGTGTCGTGGCCTGGCTCATCGACCGCTTCGGCCTGGCCGGCGGCAGGCGCGTCGCCGATTTCGGGTGCGGGCCCGGCCTGTACACCTCCCGGCTGGCGCGCGCCGGGGCCGCTGTGACCGGCCTGGACGTGTCGTCCCGCTCGCTCGGGCACGCCGTGTCCGACGCGCACCGCGAGGGTCTGGCGATCCGCTATCTGCACCAGGACTACCTCGCCTACCGGGACGAGGACGCCGCGTACGACCTCGTCATCATGGTCATGCGCGACTACTCCGCCCTGTCTCCTGACGCCCGCCGGACACTGCTGCGCACGGTCCGGGAGCACCTGGCCGCCGGGGGTGCGTTCGTCTTCGACGTCGATGCCGCGCCGGCGTTCGCCGCGGTGCGCGAGCAGGCGGTGTACGCGCCCTCCCTGATGGACGGATTCTGGTCCGCCCGGCCGTACTTCGGCTTCCATGACACCTTCAGGTACGAGGACGAGCGGGTGTCGCTGGACAAGTACGAGATCGTCGAAGCCGGGCGTCACAGGACGTTCTGCAACTGGATCCGCTACTTCGCTCCGGGCGAGCTGGAGGAGGAGCTCCTCGGTGCGGGGTTCACCGGCGTCGAGGTCCTCGGCGACCTCGCCGGAGCGCCCTACGACAGCGGGGCCGACCGGTTCGCGGTCGTCGCCACCGTGCCGTAGGGCGCCAGGGTTCATGGGCGTACGGCGGCTCCCCACCGTGTCGAGGCGCCGAGCAGGGAGACCGTGAACGGGTGCCCGGGGGCGGTCAGGATCTGTTCGGCCGGCCCCTCCTCGACAATCCGGCCGCCGTCCAGCACCGCGATGCGGTTCGCCGGGGCCGCGGTGTCGAGGTCGTGTGTGATCAGTACGACGCTCAGCCCGTCGTTCCCGCGGAGCAGGGCCGCGAGCAGGTCCAGCAGCGAGCGGCGGGTGAGGGGGTCCAGTCCTGAGGTGATCTCGTCGCAGACCAGCACCCGGGGCCGGGCGAGGAGCGCCCTGGCGAGGGCCGCGCGCTGGAGTTCGCCGCCGGACAGCCGGGCGGGCAGCCTGCGGGCGTGGCTCTCGTCCAGGCCCAGCCCTGCGAGGGCATGCCGGGCCTCGGCCATCGCCTCCTCGTGGCCCGCACCGCGCAGACGTACCGCGGTGCGGGCCACCTGGTCGAGTACCGGCCGGTGTTCGTCGAAGGCGGCCCGCGCGTCCTGGAACACGTACTGCACGGCCGCGAGCTGTTCCCGGCCGCGGGCGCGCAGGCTGCGGGGCAGCGTCGTGCCGTCCAGCCGGATCTCTCCGGTGTGGTCGCGGTGGAGTCCGGCGAGGCAGCGGGCGAGGGTGGTCTTGCCGCTGCCCGAGCGTCCGACGACGGCGAGGCATTCGCCGCCGCGCAGGGTGAGCCGGTCCACCCGGAGCACCGGGACACGGGCGCCGCCGTTGCGGTGACGGGCCGTCAGGTCGCTGACGGTCAGCACCTCGTGGCCGGTTCGCGTGGGGTCCGCGTACGGCACGGTCCGCGGCTCGGCGAGGAGTTCCCCGGCCCACGGGTGTGCGGGCGTGTCCAGGACCACGTGCGCCGGGCCCTGTTCCACCACTCTGCCGCCGCGCATCACCAGGACCTCGTCGGCGAGTTCGCGTACGACGTCGAGGTCGTGGCTGAGCAGCAGGACGGCGATGCCCCTGCGGGCGACGGCGGCCAGTTCGTCGACGATGCGGCGCTTGGTCAGGGCGTCCTGCCCTGTGGTGGGCTCGTCGGCGATGACGATACGGGCGCCGAGCAGCAGCGCCTGTGCCAGGACGGCGCGTTGCTGCTGGCCGCCGGACAGCTGGTGCGGGTAGCGGCGCATCAGGGCGTCGCCGTCGTCGAGCTGGGCCTCGGTGAGCGCGTCGGTGACGCGTTCCGCGGCGGCGCCACGCCGCCGCGCGCGGGGCAGGTCACGGACCTGCTGCCGGGCCATGTCGTGCAGGAGGGTTCCGGCTCTGCGGGCGGGGTTGAGCACGGACGCGGGGTGCTGGGGGATGTAGCCGGTCCTGGCCCGGTCCACGGTCACCTCTCCGGTGACCCGGGCGCCCGCCGGATATTCGCCGAGCAGGGCCAGGCCGGTGGTGGTCTTGCCGCTGCCGGACGGGCCGACCAGGGCGGTGACGGTGCCGGGCCTGATGTCGAGCGAGACCCGGTCGACGAGCACCTGCCCGTCGACCTCGACGGTCAGCCCGGTGACGGTGGCGAGCGGGGGCTTGCGGTTCATGGGCGGCGGCCCTTCCGGGGCGGGGTGCGGTTCTCCATGGCGGCGTCGACGAGCAGGTTGCTGCCCGTCGTCAGCGCGATGATGAGCAGGGCGGGCACGACGACCGCCCAGGGCTGGATGAGCAGTCCGGTGCGGTTACGGTCGACCATCACCGCCCAGTCGGCCGCGTCCGGGGCGACTCCGATGCCCAGGAACGCCGCGGTGGCGACCAGATAGAGCACTCCGGTCAGCCGGATGCCCGCGTCCGCGGCAAGGGTGCGCAGGATGGACCTGCCGACGTATCCGACGGCCAGGCGCCACCAGCTCTCGCCCTGCATCCGCAGCGCCTCCACGGCCGGCCGGGACGCCGCCTCGGCCGCCGCCGCGCGCACGATCCGGGCCGTGTCCGGTACGGAGACGAAGGCCACCAGCAGCGCGAGTCCGGCGGCACCGGGCGGAAACGCGGCGGCGACCAGAAGGATCATGAGCAGCGAGGGAACGGCGAGCAGCACGTCCAGCGGGCGCATCAGCAGTTCCTCCAGCCATCTGCGGTGGGTGAGCGCGCTGATCAGTCCGAGGGGCAGGGCGACGAGATACGCGAGGGCCGTCGCGGCGAGGGCGACCAGGACCACGGGCCGGCCGCCGAGCAGTATCTGGTGCACGACGTCACGTCCGACGAAGTCGGTGCCGAGCCAGTGGCCCCCGCCGAGCGTGAAGGAGGCGGCGCGGGCCGGGGTGTCACCGGCCAGGAGCGGTCCGGCGAGGGCGAGGGCCAGCGGGAGCGCGGTGACGGCCGCTCCGGGGCCGTATCTCCGCAGTCGGTTCACGCTGCCACCGCCGAGCGGGGTGCGAGCCGGTGGGTGACGAGGTCCGCGCCGAGGTTGAGCACGACGGTGGCGAGACCGAACACGACGGCGAGACCTTGCACGACGGGGATGTCGCGGTCGGCGACCGCGTTCATGAGGACGGTGCCGAGTCCGGGGATCACGTACAGGGCCTCCACGACGACGACTCCGCACAGCAGCCAGTCGATGGTGCGGGCGAGCTGCTGGGTGGCGGGTGCGAGGGCGTTGGGCAGGGCGTGCCCGTAGCGGATGCGGGCGCCGGGGATCTCGTACCGCCGGGCCTGGGCCGCGTACGGGGTGGCGAGCGCCTCGATCATGCCCGCCCTGACCAGCCGGGCCAGCGAACAGACGGGCCGGGCGAGCAGGACCAGGACGGGCAGGACGAGCACGGCGGGGTGCGCGAGCAGCCCGTCGCCGTAGCCGACGGCGGTGGGCGGGAGCCAGCCGAGCCGCAGGGCGAAGACGCTCACCAGCAGTACCCCGAGGGCGAATTCGGGGACGGCGTAGACGCCGAGCGTGGCGGAGCTGATCAGCCGGTCGGTGAACCGCCCTTCGTGACGCGCGGCGAGTACTCCGAGGCCCACCCCCACGGGCACCAGGAGCAGGACGGTGACCGTGGCGAGGAGCAGGGTGGGGCCGAAGCCGTCGGCGAGGAAGCCGGACACCGGCCGCCCGGAGGTGAGCGAGGTGCCGAGGTCGCCGTGGAGCAGTCCCGTGACCCACTCGGCCAGCCGCTCGTGGGCGGGCCGGTCGAGTCCCATCGCCTCGCGGACCGCCTCGATGCGTCGGGGGTCGGGCTGGTCGCCCGCGAAGGCCACGGCCGCGTCGCCCGGGAGGGCCTCGGTGAGCACGAAGACCAGCAGCACGACGGCCGCGGTCTGCGCCACTCCGAGGAGGAGCCGCCGGGCGATCCAGGAGCGCGGTCCGTTCACGCCAGCCAGACCTTGTCGAAGCGGGCCCAGTCCAGGGTGTTGGCGGGCGCTTCGCGTGCGACGCCGCGCAGGGCGCGGGCGGTGCCGAGTATCCAGTCGCCGAATCCCCAGACCAGGAAGCCTCCTTCGGCGTGCAGCTGTCGCTGCATCCGGCCGTAGAGGGCGGCGCGCGCCGCCTTGTCCCGCGTGGACTGGGCCTGTTGGTACAGCGCGTCGAACTTCCTGTCCTGCCATCGGGTGGCGTTGGTGGTGGATCCGGTCAGCAGCCGCTGGGAGATGTGCGACTCGATCGGCATGGCCCCGGACCGGTAGCAGCAGAGCGTGCCGGAGTCGAGGATGTCCTTCCAGTAGGAGTCCTTGCTGCCCATCCGGACCTCGACGGTGACTCCGGCGCGCGCCGCCTGGTCCCGGAAGATGCCGGCGGCCTCGGTGAAGCCGGCGGCGACGGCCGAGGTGTCGAGGGTGATCCTCAGACCGTCCGCGCCCGCCCGCGCGAGCAGGGTGCGTGCGCGGTCGATGTCCTGTTCGCGCTGCGGGAGTTCGTCGGCGTAGTACTCGTATCCCTTGCCGAAGAGATCGTTGCCCACCTCGCCGGCGCCGGACAGCGCGCCGTCCACGAGTTCCTGGCGGCCCGCGATGTGGAAGAACGCCTCGCGGACCAGGGGGTCGTCGAAGGGCGGCCGGTCGGTCTTCATGGCGAAGGCCTGCATGGCGCTGTTCCGCAGCCGTACGATCTCGATCGCTCCGGCCTTCTCGTGGGCCCGTCCGGTGGCGGGGTTGAGCTCGTGCGCGTACTCGATCTGGCCGCCGAGGAGGGCGTTGACACGGGCGGATTCCTCGTTGGCGACGATGAATTCGAGCTCGTCGAGATAGGGGGCGCCGTCCCAGTGGGCGTCGTGGCGCCGCAGGACGGTGGAGCGCCCGGGGGCGAAGGAGACGAACCGGAAGGGGCCCGTTCCCACCGGGTCGTTGTCGAAGGAGGTGGCACCGTCCTGGACGATGTGGGTGCCGAACGCGGCCATGACGTTGGGGAATTCGGCTGTCGGGCGCTTGAGCACGAATTCGAGGGTGCGCTTGCCCGTGGCGCGGCTCGCCTTCAGGTCGATGGGCTCCAGGGATGCGCGGGCGCGGTAGGCCTTGCCGGGGTCGGCGATGCGGCGGTAGCTGTACAGGACGTCGGCGGCGGTCACCGGCCTCCCGTCGTGGAAGTCGGCCTGCCGCAGGGTGACCTTCCACCGGTCGAGCGCGGCGTTCGGCTCCCAGGTCTCGGCGAGGCGCGGTTCGGCCGACAGGTCGGCGCCGTAGTCGGCGAGCTTGTCGAAGAGCGCCTTGCCCCGGGCCGCGTCGGCGAAGAGGTTGCCCAGGTGCGGGTCGAGGGTCTCGCTCGCGCCGCCTCCGGCGAAGGCGGCGCGGAGCCGTCCGCCTCTCCGGGGAGCGCCGTCGGCCTTGCCCGCCGGGTCCTGGGTGGCGCCGGGTCCCGAACATCCCGCGAGAGCGAGCGCCCCGGCTCCGGCCGCTCCCCCGGCGGCGGCGAGGAAGCCGCGCCTGCGCAGGGCGGGGAAGCTCTCGTGTCTGTCGTGGGATGCGGTCATGGCCGTACTCGCTTTCCTGATCGGGCTGAGGGTGGGGCTGGTGTCGTGTGCGGCTTCCTCGCGACGAGGTGGAGCCGGTCGCCGTCGGCGGCGGTGCCGGGCTCGGCGCCCGGCCGCCAGGCGGGCTCGGTGCGTGGCCCGGGGCCGTCGTACAGGCCGAGGACGTCGAAGCCGTGGGCGGTGAGGAAGTGGCGCAGTTCCTGGGGCAGGAGCAGCCGCCACGCGGAGTGCTCCTCGACGGGCGGGCTGCCGTCGTCGGCGGTCCAGTGGCGGGTGCGCCGCAGGAGCTGCGCGGCGCGGTCGATGCGCAGGACGGTGGTGGAGCGGTAAGTGGTGCCGTCCCGGGTGAAGCGGGAGACGGCCGGCTCGGCGGGAGGTTCCGCCCGGCCCAGGAAGTAGGCGCCGTTGCGCATCTCCGCGACCAGCAGACCGCCGGGCGCGAGGGTGCGGTGGCAGGAGGTGAGGAAGCCGTCGAGTTGCTCGTTCGAGTGGCAGTAGAGCAGCGAGCTGTCGAGGCACACCACCGCGTCGAAGACGCCCTGTCCGAAATCGAACCGGCTGAGGTCGGCCAGTACGTGGTCCGGGCCCGGGTGGTGTGCGCGGGCGTGGGCGAGCATGGTGGCGGACAGGTCGGCGGCTGTGACCCGGCGCCCCGCGTGGTGGAGGAAAGCAGCGTCGCGGCCGGTCCCGCAACCGAGGTCCAGGACGGCGGGCCCCGCCCCGTACCTCCGCAGGCAGTCCTCGGCCCAGCGTCCGGCGAGCCGTTCGGGATCGGGGAACCGCGCCTCGTACAGCTCCGGCCGGTCGGTGAGCAGGTTGCCCGTGCGCCGCTTCACGCCGTCACCGCCACGGGTCCGGGCACGGCCGCGGGAAGGCCGCCCGCGCGCTGCAGCCGGATGACGGCGGCGGCCGAGACGAGGCCGGTCAGCAGGCAGCAGGCCCAGGGCAGCAGTGCGGTCGCGCCGCTGTGCGCCCCACCCCGCTGCGCGGCGTCCATGGCCCATCCGACGGCGGTGTTGCCGACGGCCGCCGCGATGCCGGAGACGGCGTAGAAGATCCCGAAGTACGTTCCGGTCAGCGCCTGCCGGCCGAAGCCGGGGATCAGTTCCATGACGAAGGGCTGCGCGGTCATCACCCCGAGGTGGAGCAGCAGCGCTCCGGCCAGCACGGGCAGCACGCGCAGGGCCGCGTCCAGGGTGCCGTCCGGCGGTGTGCCGTCGCCCGCGACGAGCATCGGCGGTACGAAGGCGAGGCCCATGAGCACGAGCCCGGCGGCGATCCAACGGCCCCTGTTACCGCGCTCCTTCAGCGTGCGGGTGATCCGCAGTTGGAGCGTGATCCCCGCGATCGTTCCCGTGAGGAAGACCAGTCCTGCGGCGCCGTCCCAGCCGGTGGCCTGCCGGGCGCCGTCGGGCAGCAGCAGATAGAGCTGGTTCTCCAGGGTGAACATGCCGACCATGGCCAGGGCGAAGGCGAGGAAGGCGCGGTTGCCGACGGCTTCCCGCCAGTCGGCGGTGACACGGCTGCTGGCCGGGGTCACGGTGCGCGCGGGGAGGACCAGGGCCTGGGCGACGGTGAGCAGGGCGAATATCCCGGCGGCGGTGAGCGCGGAGGCGCGGAAGTCGACGAGCAGCAGGGCGCTCCCCAGGAGCGGGCCGACGAGCGCCCCGGTGGTGGCGAAGACGTTGAACAGGGCGAACGCCTCGGCCTTGCGCTCCCCGGCCTCCAGGGCGAGGTAGGTGCGGACGGCGGGGTTGAACAGGGCGCCGGCCACTCCGCTGAGCACGGAGGCGGCGAGCAGGACGGGCAGTCCGTCGCCGAGCGCGAAGAGGGCGAAGCCGGCGGTGCGTATCGCGCAGCCGGTGATGATGACGCCCCGGGCCCCGAGCCGGTCGGCGGCGGACCCGCCTATGAGGAAGAGGCCCTGCTGGCTGAGGTTGCGTACGCCGAGGACGATGCCCACGACGGCCGCCGACATGCCGAGGTCGTCGCCGAGGTGGGTGGCGAGGTAGGGGATGAGCAGGTAGAAGCCGGTGTTGACGCCGAACTGGTTGACCAGCAGCAGGCGGATGGCGAGTGGGAAGCCCCGGATCTCGTGCCAGGTCCTCATGAGGCCTCGCTCCAGGCCCCGGCTTCGCCACGGGGCCGGACACCGAGGCCGGGCTCCCCTGTGGTGCTCACGAATCCGTCGGTGCCGCCGATGCCGGTCCAGGGGTCGTGGGCCAGCAGGAGGTGGCCGTCGAGGTCGGTCCAGCGGGCGCGGTCGGCGATGTGGACCGCGGGGGCGATGCCGAGCGTGCTCGCGGTGAGGCAGCCGAGCATCAGATCCGTGCCACTGTCCTCGATCAGCGCCGCGATGCGCAGGGCGGCGTGGACGCCACCGCATTTGGCGAGCTTGACGTTGATTCCGTGGACGCGTCCGGCGAGCCGCCGCGCGTCCTCGTACGTGACGGCGTCCTCGTCCGCGATGACGGGGACGGGTGAGCGGGCGGCGAGCCGCGCGAGGGCCTCGGGATCGCCGGGGGCGAGGGGCTGCTCCACCGCCTCGACGCCGAGTCCGGCGAACCGGGGCAGGAGTGTGCGGGCCAGGGCCGCCGGCCAGGCCCCGTTGGGGTCGAGGAGGAGCCGGGCGGCGGGGGCCGCGGCCCGGACGGCGCGTACCCGGTCCAGGTCGGTCTCCGGGTCCCGGTCACCCGCCTTGACCTTGATGACGGAGAACCCCGCGCCGGCCAGGCCACGGGCCTGGGCCGCCGCCCGGCCCGGCGACACCAGGGAGATGGTGCGGGCCGTGGCGGCCCTCGGCGGCACGGGGGAACCGAGGAACCGGTGGACGGCGGTGGCGGTGCGCTTGCCCACCAGGTCGAGGAGGGCCGCCTCGGTCGCGGCGGTCATCGCGGCCGGGGTGTCCGGCGGGGCGAGTTCACCGACGCGCAGGGCGTGCAGCGCGGTCTCCGGTCCGTCGAAGCGGGTGAGGTGCTCGGCGGTTCGGGCGGCCAGGCGTTGCAGCGTCCGGGTGTCGAGGCCGTAGAAGACGCTGGTGACGGCTTCTCCATGGCCGCTGAGCCCGTCGTGTTCGACGGTGAGGCGTACGGCGTCGCGGGCGGTCATGGTCGAGCGGGAGATGCGCAGCGGCTCCGCGAGGACGAGCCGCACGGTGTGCTGGGTGAGTTTCACGGCTTCTTCTCCATGCCTTCCGCCAGGGGGTCGGTGACGGTGGTGCACCTGGCCCATCCCCCGGTCGGTGCGGCGCGCGGGTGCGGGACGTCGACGGGGTGCTCGGCGGCGAGGCCGGGGTCCAGGCGGTGGGCGGTCATGAAGTCGTCGTCGTAGACCGTGCCGAGGTAGCGGTGCGGCCCGTCGGGGAAGACGGTGGCGACGGCCTGCCCGGGGTGGGTGCGGGCGGCCCACGCGGCGACGCGTGCGACCGCGCCGGTGCTCCAGCCGCCGCTGACGAAGTTGCCCCGGGCCAGGCGGCGGCAGGCGTCGGCGGCCTCGGCCGGGCCGATCCAGTGGACCTCGTCGAAGGCGTCGTAGGCGACGTTGCGCGGATGGATGCTGCTGCCGAGCCCTCGCATCAGCCGGGGCCCGGGGGCCTGGCCGAAGATGGTGGATCCGGTGGAGTCGACGGCGACGAGGCGCAGTCCGGGCCAGTGCCTGCGCAGTGGTCCGACGATCCCGGCGCTGTGTCCGCCGGTGCCGACGCTGCACACGAGGATGTCGAGGTGGTCGAGCTGGGTGGCGAGTTCGGCGGCGAGGGAGGCGTAACCGGCGGTGTTGTCGGGGTTGTTGTACTGGTCGGGCCAGTAGGCGCCTGGCAGCCGGCCGAGCAGGTCGTGCAGCCGCTCCAGACGAGCGCCCTGCCAGCCGCCGTGTGCCGCGGGGCGGTCCACGATCTCGAGGCGGGCGCCGTAGGACCGGAGCAGCTTCCGCATCGACAGCTCCAGTTCGCTGTCCCCGACGAGCACGACGGGATGCCCGAGCGCCTGTCCGGCGAAGGCGAGGCCTATGCCGAGGGTGCCGGAGGTGGACTCCACCACCGGTGCGCCGGGCGGGAGTTCGCCGCGTTCCTCCGCACCGAGGAGCATGGACACCGCTGCCCTGGCCTTCATGCCGCCGACGGCGTGCCCTTCGAGCTTGGCCCAGAAGCCGGGGTGGGACCGGGGCAGTTCCGTGGTGATCCTGGCCAGCGGGCTCCGGCCGATGAGGGAGAGCAGTTCGCGGTTGGGGGCGAGGACGGGCGGGGAGACCGTGGTCATGCGGGGCCTCCCTGGCCTTCGCGGTAGCAGTGGACCGTGCCGGGACCCCCGTCGAGCCAGAAGAAGGGGTACGGTTCCGCGCACACCGCCGCCACTCCCGCGCCCAGGAGCCGGGGCAGGACGGCGCTCCCGGTCTGGGCGAACATGACCAGCGGCTTGCCGTGCTCCTGTGCGCTCCGGCGCAGTGGTTCGAAGGTGCCGTTGCCGAGCGTCATGCCCGAGGCGAGCACCGCGTCGCAGCGGCCGACGTCCCCGAGGGCGTCCGTGCCGATGGGTTCTCCCCATTCGGTGGTACCGCCCTTCAGATCGCGGGGAATGCCGATGAGCCCGCGTGAACGAAGCTCTTCCAGGAGGGAGTTCACGACTCCCACGACCAGGACGCGGCTGCCGGGCGGCAGTTCCAGCAGATCCACGACGACGGCCGCCCGCGCCCGCGAGCGCTCCAGCGAGGTCCCGGCGGGGATGTGCGCCGGGCGGGCCCCCTGTTCCGGGGCATGCGGCAGGACGTCCATCAGATAGGCGTCCAGCGCCGCGACACGGACGGGCAGGAGCGGATGGGCGAGCAGCGCCGCCACGTCCGCGCCGGCGCACTCCTGGACCGCGCCCCCGGGAAGGGCGCCCGGCTCGACGGCGCAGGAGCCGACGGCACGGTCGAGGCGGAGGCTGAGCACCTCGTTGCGGTATCCGCCGCTCCGCCCGTCGTGCCGTACGGCCTGGGACGTCGTGAAGGCGACGGCGATGCGGCGGTGGCGTGGGTCCGGGCCCAGTTCGCCGCGCAGGGCCTGGCCGGTGAGCGTGTCCAGGCAGGGGGCGAGGATGCGGGGAGATGTCGTCATGAGCGCACCAGCCGGGGTCGTACGCCCGAGAGCAGCGTCTCGACACGGCGCCGGGCACCGAACTCCGCGGCGTCGCCCGCCATGATGTGCCCGAGGTAGCCGTTGTTGCTGTCCGCCGCCTCCACGGCCCGGCCCGCCTCGGCGAACTGGGCCTCCAGCACGCCGTCGGCCTCCCGCACTGCGGCGGCGCCGTCGAAGGACGCGAGGGTGCCCGCGGTGTCGGGGACGAGGAAGCCGATGGCGGCGCTGCGCAGTCCGGTGTCCCTGGGGTGGAGTGCGGGTTCCCTGCCGAGCGCCACATCGACGCAGGCGGCCGCGAGGTCGATCCCCGTGACATGGCGGATCAGTTCGGTGATGCGGTTCCCCGCGGGCCGGGGGTTGACCTCCACGACCCGGGGCCCTTCGGCCGTCAGCTTGATCTCGGTGTGCGCCACGACGTCGTCGAGCCCGAGCGCGGCGCCGGCGGCGACCGCGGTGGCGGTCACCGCGGCGAGGTCTTCGGGGCCGAGGGCGGCCGGGAACATGTGGCCGGTCTCGACGAAGGCCGTGGCCCCGCCGAGGCTCTTGTCCGTCACGCCGACGACGGTGACGGCCCCTCGGAAGGTCACGGTCTCGACGCTGACCTCGGGACCCTGGAGGAACTCCTCCAGCAGGATGTGGGACGCGCGCCGCTGCCCCCTGGCGTTGTACGGGAAGTCCGCCAGCGCCCTGCATGCCTCGGCCAGCTGCCGTTCGTCGTCGACCCGGCGCACGAGCATGCCCGCACACAGGTCCACCGGCTTGACGACCAGCGGATACCCGAGGCCGAGGGCGGCCACCGCTGCCTCCGCACCGTCCGCGCAGACAGCGAACCGGGGTCCCGGGACACCGGCGTCCGCGAGGACACGGCGGGTCGCGTCCTTGCGGCAGGCGTTCTCCATGGCCTCGGGCGCGGGGCCGGGCAGGCCCAGACGGGCGGCGATCCGGGCCGCCGTCGGCAGATAGTAGTCACAGGAAGTGACCACCCCGTCGAATCCGAGGGCGCCGTGCAGCCGCTCCACCTGCGGAAGCAGGGCTTCGACGTCATTGGTGGGCGCCGTGATGATATTACGCGCGGTGAGCAGCGGATGATCCGTGCCCTCCGGCGCCGAGCGGAGGTAGTGCCGCAGGTCGCGGGTGAGGAAGGTGAAGTCGTGCCCTCCCTCCCCCAGCGCCTTCGGCAGCAGCCTGCTCATCGACCCGACCCAGCTCTCGACAACCAGCAGATGAGCCACTGGTTCCCCCTTCTCACAGTGCCGTTGGGAATGCGGGCAGGCAGAAGTCACCCCCTGCGGCGGTGGCGGCCCGCCCGCACACACGCTATCGATAATCGTTTTCATTGTCATCTAAAACAGTGTCACTGCCGCGGGGAACCGCCTTCCGTTGCGTCCCTCGCCGGACCGGAGTGGAATGACGTACAGGGGGACCCGGAGGAAGGGACTCGCCATGACTGACAGCGACAGCGACCGGGGGGACGACGTCTACCAGCCGCAGGAGCCGGAGGCCTCCGACCCCGCTGACCTGCTGGACGTGGAGGACACTCTCGACACCACAGGTGTCACCGACGTGCTGGAGGAGGGTTACTCCCCGCCCGACCGGCCCTGGGCCGTCGATGACGAGGGGACCACCGCGTCGGAGCAGCACACGGGCGAGTCCCTCGACACCCGCCTGACCAGAGAGGTTCCCGAGACTCCGGGTGCCTCCGACGACTGGATCGGCGATCTGCCGGGCGGCGAGGGCGAGCCGTACGACACCGAGGTGGGCACGGACCGCGCCGGGCGGCTCACTCAGGGGGGCGACGGCCATGTGCCCTCCACCCTCACCGCCCAGGACGTCGGCGTCGACGGGGCCGCGGCCTCCGCCGAGGAGGCGGCGATGCATGTGATCCCCGAGGAGGAGGACCTGTTCGGGTAGGAGCCGGCACCGCCGGGGCGCTGTTCCGCCCCGGTCGCGCGGCCTGGCCGCCCCCTCCTTCCCGGCGCCCGCATCCGCACGGATGCGGGCCCGCCCCGCACCAGGCGCAGATCATGCGCATCAGGACATACGCGCGTACCATCCGCCCGGCCGCGCCCCGGAGCGCGCTCCCGCCCGTCACGTCCCGCGCCTCTGAGACGTGCGTGCGCCCGTGGTGCGAGGGTGCCCGGACGCACCGGCCGGAACGAGCCGCTGTGCTGCCCGTGCCCCCGAAAACCTTTGGACTCCGACTGCCCGGCGAGGGGAGACTCATCTCCCCCGGATCTCTTACCGCGGACGCGCCGCGAGCGCTTCCGCCCGGCGCGGTGACACGCCTTTCTCAGGGATGACTCCCGCCGCGGCCGAGGCCCGGAACAACTGCCCGCGACACGACATGAGGTCGGCATGGAATCGCAGCAGTCCCAGGGCACCGGACCGGGCAGAGGCCCGGTCCGGCTCGCTCTCCGCCACTACCTGCGGGAACTGACCCGCCAGCGCAGACTGTCCGTCCCTGCCCTCGCGCTCCCGGCGCTGGGCAACATCGGAATCACGTACGTCGCACCGCTCGTGGTCGCCAAGCTCGTCGGCCGGATCGCCGAGGACGGGACACTGAGCGTCAGTGAGGCGTTCCCGTACGTCGCCCTCTTCGCCGGTGTCCTGCTGCTGGCCGAGACGATGTGGCGCGTCGGCCTGCACTGCCTCAACCGCGTGGACGCACGGGGCATCGAGCACCTGTATGTCACCGGCATGGACGACCTGTTCGCCAAGGACGCCGCGTTCTTCCAGGACAACTTCGCCGGATCGCTGACCAAGCGGGTGCTGAGTTTCGCCTCGCGCTTCGAGGAGTTCGTCGACACCCTCACGTTCAACATCGTCGGCAGTGTGGGCCCGCTGCTGTTCGGCACGGTGATCCTCTGGAGCTACGACCCCCTCCTGGTGGTCGGCCTGCTGACGATGATCACACTGACCGCGGTATGCGCCACGCCGCTCATCCGGCGCCGTCAGAAGCTGGTCAACCGGCGGGAGGAGGCGATCGCCCGGGTGTCGGGCCATGTCTCCGACGCGCTGATGAACATGGACACCGTGCGCGCGTTCGCCGCCGAGGAGCGTGAGGCCGCCGAGCACCGGGCACGGGTCGCGGAGTCGCGCCGGCTGACGCTGCGTTCGTGGGACTACGGCAATCTCCGCATCGACACCTTCGTCGCACCGATGTCGGTGCTCACCAACGCGCTCGGCCTGCTGCTCGCCGTCGGAATCGGTGCCGGCGGCGGCAATGTGGAGGCGATCGTCGTCGCCTTCACCTACTACACCGGCTCGACCCGCATCATGTTCGAGTTCAACCAGATCTACCGCCGCCTCGAAAGCTCGATGACGGAGGCCGCGCAGTTCACCGAACTGCTCCTCACGGAACCGACCGTGGTCGATCCCCCGGTGCCGGAGCCCCTGCTCACGAAGACGGCGGACGTCCGCTTCGACCACGTCACCTTCGCCCACGACGGCGCCGACCCGATCTTCGAGGGCCTGGAACTGGATGTGCCGAGCGGATCGAGAATCGGTCTCGTCGGGCGGTCGGGCGGCGGGAAGACCACACTGACCCGGCTCCTGCTGCGGATGGCCGACGTCCAGTCGGGCCGCATCCTGATCGGCGGTCAGGACATCAGCCGGCTGCGCCAGTCGGACCTGCGGAGCCTCATCGCGTACGTTCCCCAGGAACCGGCGATGTTCCACCGGACGCTGCGCGAGAACATCCTCTTCGCCCGGCCCGACGCCACCGAGGCGGAGGTCCGTGCGGCCGCCGACGCCGCACACGTCACCGAGTTCGCCGACGGCCTTCCCGCAGGCTTCGACACCATGGTCGGTGAACGGGGCGTGAAGCTCTCGGGCGGGCAGCGCCAGCGGGTCGCCCTCGCCAGGGCGATCCTGCGCGACGCTCCGGTCCTGCTCCTGGACGAGGCGACCAGCGCGCTGGACTCCGAGAGCGAGACGCTCGTCCAGCAGGCGTTGTGGCAGCTGATGGAGGGCAGGACCGCGCTGGTCGTCGCCCACCGTCTGAGCACGGTCGCGGCCATGGACCACCTGATCGTCCTGGACCACGGCCGCATCGCCGAGCAGGGAACGCACCAGGAACTGCTGCTCAGCGACGGTGCGTACGCCAAGCTCTGGCGCCACCAGTCCGGCGGATTCCTCGTCGACACCGCCGTCGGCCGGCCCGCCGCCCCTGCCGAACAGGCACGCTGACCGGTGCGGTGCCCCGGTGCTCGCGCACCGGGGCACCGCGCGCCGCCGGCCGTTGGATCGCTTCCTCCCGGCCGGTGGATCACGCACTCCGCACCGGTGAATTCCGGCCTCGATGCCACGCGGATCGCGCCCTTCGGGCGGCCGGCCGCTGACCTGTGCGGGGCGACCATCCGGGGCACGGTGGCGACACCCTGGCGGGCTCCCGGGCCGCGGCCGGCCGCGCGCCGTAAGCTCGGTAGCCCGTTCCAGCACGGCGGTCGGCCGGAGTGCCGAACACGACGAGACCGGAAGCAGGCAGGGTCACAATGAGCAGCACAGCGCAGATCGGTGTCACAGGGCTTGCCGTCATGGGCCGCAACCTGGCCCGGAACTTCGCACGCAACGGATACACCGTCGCTCTGCACAACCGAACCGCCGCCCGCACCCACGAGCTCGTCGAACACTTCGGCGACGAGGGTGATTTCATCGCGACGGAGAGCGCCGAGGACTTCGTGGCCGCCCTGGAGAGGCCGCGTCGTCTGGTCGTCATGGTGAAGGCCGGGGAGGCCACGGACGCGGTGATCACGGAGTTCGCGCCTCTGCTGGAGTCCGGCGACATGATCATCGACGGCGGCAACGCACACTTCGCGGACACCCGCCGACGCGAGAAGGAACTGCGCGAGCAGGGCATCCACTTCGTCGGCACCGGTGTCTCCGGCGGTGAGGAGGGCGCGCTCAACGGCCCGAGCATCATGCCGGGCGGCAGCAAGGAGTCGTACGAGTCCCTGGGGCCGATGCTGGAGAAGATCTCGGCGAAGGCCAAGGACGGGGCGCCGTGCGTCACGCACATCGGCCCGGACGGAGCGGGCCACTACGTGAAAATGGTGCACAACGGCATCGAGTACGCCGACATGCAGCTCATCGGCGAGGCCTACCAGCTGCTCCGTGACGTGGCCGGATACTCCGCCGAGGAGATCGCGGGCATCTTCCGCACCTGGAACACCGGGCGGCTTGACTCCTACCTCATCGAGATCACCGCGGACGTGCTCTCGCATGTCGACGCGGCGACCGGCAAGCCCTTCGTGGACGTGGTGGTCGACCAGGCGGAGCAGAAGGGCACCGGCCGCTGGACGGTGCAGATCGCGCTCGACCTGGGTGTTCCGGTCTCCGGCATCGCCGAGGCGGTGTTCGCCCGCTCGGTCTCCGGCCACGCAGACCTCCGCGAGGCCTCCCGCCACCTCGCGGGACCGACCGCCCGCAAGCTCGCCACGGACGAGGCGGCGGCCTTCGCCGACCAGGTCGAGCAGGCGCTGTACGCCTCGAAGATCGTCTCGTACACCCAGGGCTTCCACGAGATCGCGGCCGGCAGCGAGGAGTACGACTGGAGCGTCGACCTCGGCAAGGTCGCCGCGATCTGGCGCGGCGGATGCATCATCCGGGCCGCGTTCCTCGACAGGATCACCAGCGCCTACGAGGCACAGCCCCAGCTGCCGAGCCTCCTCTCCGACAAGAGCTTCGCCGAGGAGATCGCCGCGGCACAGGACGACTGGCGCTCGGTGATCGCCACCGCCGTCACCCAGGGCGTCCCCACCCCCGCCTTCGCCGCGACCCTCGCCTACTACGACTCCCTGCGCGCCGAACGCCTCCCCGCCGCCCTCACCCAGGGCCAGCGCGACTACTTCGGCGCCCACACCTACCGCCGCGTCGACCGCGACGGCGTCTTCCACACACTCTGGGGCGGCGACAAGAGCGAAGTCGAGAGCTGAGCGGGAGCACCCTGCTGCCCGGATCGAACCGTGTGACCCGGCCGTTGGACTCGTCGTACGACGCGGCCGGGGAGCTCCGTTGCGCGCGGCAGGATCGCGGTGGCGCGCAGTTCGCCGAGCGCCGCTCGGCTGGTGCCGCGGGCTGCCACCGGCACTGTGGGCGCACGGCGTGCTGGGCCCCGGCCCCGTCCTCCCGGCCTGCGCCGGAGACCGCGTCACTGCGGATGACCGCAACTCTGCGCAGCGGTGAGCCTGTTGTGCCGGAGGTCTGATCCTGTGGCAGATGGTGATGGTGTGGACACGCCATGAATGAGGGCGCCAGACTCACCTCAGCCCTCTACGGGTAGATCAGGAAGGACCCACCACGGAGGCGCCGTGCCGACGCGTACGATCCAGCTCACCCCGAGACATGTCATGGCCATGGCTACATCGACAGGCAGGGTGCCGGCCACCGCCCGGACCGGCTCCGGCCGACGAGTGCGGCGGTTGCGGCCACACCCTGCCCGAAGCCATGCCGGGCGCCGACATGACCCGGCTCCGGCCCCGGATGGCCGGGCATGTCGACGACCACACCCACATGGACGGACGCACCAGCCGCTCCTGGGCCGCGCCCAGCCGCGGCGTCCGGCAGGCACAGCTGCACCTACCGCACGGCAGTGGGCCCGGCACCTTCCACAGGGTGGGCGGCCCGTCGGACTCGGCCATGGGCGGGCGCCGCTCGTGGCCGGACCGGAGCAGACCCGCCGTGCCGCGCTCCCCCACCCTCCCCCCGCATCCGAGCAGGAGTGAACCGATGTCGTCCTGGATCCCCTGGCGCGCCCGCGCCGGAACAGCACTGCTGGCAGCGCTTGCCGGCATCGGCGCGTTCGCCACCCCGGCCCCCGCCCTGGCGGGGTCTTCGTCCGAGAGCCCGCGGAGCGTCACCTACCACGGCTACCGCATCCAGGTACCCGCCGATTGGCAGGTGGTCGATCTGGCCGAGAACCCGCGCGCCTGCCTCCGGTTCGACAGACCCGCCGTCTATCTGGGCGAGCCCGCCGAGCAGAACGACTGCCCCGCCGGAGTCGTCGGCCGTTCGGCGGGCATCGTCGTGGAGCCCATCACCGCCCGCTCCGCCGGACAGACGACCGCGGCGACCGCGCGGACCCAGCCGGGCGAGGCCACCGCGCCGTCCACCACGTCCAGCGACGGCACCATCCGGATCGCCGTCGAGGACGCGGGCGTCCTCGTGACCGCCGCCCACACACCGCAGACCGAGAACCTCGTACGCGACGTCCTCGCCTCCGCCGAGCTCACCCAGGGCGCCGAGCGCACCGCGCTGCCCCACACGGCCCAGCGCGCCGACGTCAACCCGACGGCCGCGGCAGGACCGCAACCCGGCACCTACCTGGGCAAGGGCTTCGACGCCTGCGCCGCGCCCTCGCAGGCCGCCATGAACGCCTGGCAGGCGAGCTCGCCGTACAGCGCGGTCGGCGTCTACATCAGCGGCTCGTTCCGCGGCTGCGCCCAGCCGAATCTGACGGCGAGCTGGGTGACCAGCCAGACCAGCAACGGATGGCGCCTGTTCCCCATCGACGTCGGCCGTCAGGCACCGTGCACCAGCTACTCGCTGAAGATGTCCACCGATCCGGCCACGGCCAAGTCCCAGGGCGTCACCGCGGCGGCCGGGGCCATCACCGCCGCTGCGGGCCTCGGCATCCCGGCGGGCAGCGCCATCTACAGCGACATCGAGGCGTACACCTCCACAGCCGCCTGCAAGGCGTCCGTGCTGTCGTACCTGTCCGGATGGACCGAACGGCTGCACAGCAGCGGCTATCTGTCGGGCTTCTACTCCAGCGCCGCCTCCGGCATCAAGGACGCCGCGGCCGAGTACGGCAACAGCGCCTACACCCGGGTCGACCACCTCTTCTACGCGTGGTGGAACGGCGCCGCCGACACCAACACCGGTTCCTACGTGCCGTCCACCTCCTGGTCCGACCATCAGCGGATCCACCAGTACGCGGGCGAGGTCACCGAGTCCTACGGCGGCTACTCGATCAACATCGACCGCGACTACCTGGACGTCGGAAACGGCTCCACGCCCACACCCACCTGCACCGGGGCGAACCTCGACTTCGCCTCGTACACCACCGTCCAGAACGGCTCGACAGGAGACCGGGTCAAGGCCGCGCAGTGCCTGCTCAAGGCCGCCGGATTCGACCCGGGAACACCCGACGGGATCTTCGGACCCGATACGACCGCTGCCGCCCGGAACTTCCAGGCCGGCAAGGGGCTCACGGCTGACGGCGTGGTCGGCGCGAAGACCTGGACGGCCCTGCTGTCCCGCGGATCCACCCCGACCGTCCAGAACGGATCGACAGGAGAGGCCGTCACCCGGCTCCAGCGTGCCCTGACCGCCGCACTCGGCCGGACGGTGTCCATCGACGGCGTCTTCGGGTCGGGCACCGCCCAGGCCGCACGCGACTACCAGTCCTCGCGCGGTCTGGGCGCGGACGGCATCGTCGGACCCGCCACCTGGGGCGCCCTCCAGGCCGGGAAATGACCAGGCGAGTGAAGACGAGAGCGAGGCAGGAACCATGAGGCGAGTCGCACGCATCATCACCCTGGCCGCCGCGCTGGCCGGCCTGCTCCTCGGAGCGGGCGTCCCCGCGCAGGCCTTCCCGCAGGCAGCGTTCCCGCTGAGCAGTAGCGGCAGCCGGGGCTCCGACGTGGTCGCGCTGCAGCACCTGCTCGCCGCGCACGGCCACCCCGTGGCGGTGGACGGCGCCTTCGGAACGGGCACCCGGAGCGCCGTGGTGAGTTTCCAGCAGTCCAGGGGCCTGACCGCGGACGGGGCCGTCGGGCCCGCCACCTGGGGGGCGCTAGCCCTCACCGTCCGACAGGGGGACTCCGGGCCGGCGGTGACGGCACTCCAGTCGCTCCTCAACGCCAAGCGGGGCGCCGGCCTCGCGGCCGACGGGGCCTTCGGTCCCGCCACCGGCGCCGCCGTCCGCACCTTCCAGTCCCACGCCGGGATCGGCGCGGACGGCATCGTCGGACCGGCCACCTGGCAGAACCTGCTGTGGCACTACGAGAACATCGACTTCGGCGGAAGCACGATGTGCGCGCAGAGCCCCGACGGCAACGCGGGCGCCCACTGGGCGACAGCCGGCGCCGTCGGCCAGCTGGAGGCCGCCGCCGCCTCCTTCGCCGCCACCGGAAACGGCAGACTGCCGGTCGGTGACGCGGGCTTCGAGCACGGCGGGGACATCCCCGGCCACGGCAGCCACGAAGTCGGGATGGACATCGACGTATGGCCCGCCCGCACCGACTCCGCGCAGTGCACCGCGGGGCGCATCACCTGGCAGTCGAGCACCTACGACCGCGCGGCCACCCGCAGGCTCGTGCAGGAGATCAGGGCCAAGGCCCCCGGCCACGTCCAGCTCATCTTCTTCAACGACCCGCAGCTGATCTCGGAAGGGCTGACCACGAGCTACGCCAACCACGACAACCACCTGCACATCCGCTACCGGTAGCGGACCGGCCGCGGGACCCGGGCCCCGCCCGCGGACCCGCGGCCGTCCGCAGCACCAGGCTGATCACCAGCGCGGTGCCGGCATCACAGGGTCACCCATTCGACGTGACTCACGTCACAGGCGATTGCTGTCAGGAATCGGGCTCCTGTCCCGGTCAAGTCAACAGGAAGAGCGACCAGACAGGAGCGTCACATGAAGCACCGCATTGTCGTTCTCGGCGCCGGGTACGCCGGGGCACACGTGGCCGGGAGCCTGGCCCGGCGGCTGTCCGCCGCGGACGTCGAGATCACCGTGGTCAACGCCGAACCGGACTTCGTCCAGCGGCTGCGTCTGCACCAGCTGGCGGCCGGGCAGGAGATCGAGGCTCCGCAGCTCACCGACGTCTTCGCGGGAACGGGGGTACGGCTGCGCCTTGCCCGGGTCACCGCCGTCGCACCCGAGCGGCAGGTCGTCGCCCTCCCCGACGACGAGGGCGGGAGCGAGCTCGGTTACGACACGCTTGTCTACGCGCTCGGCAGCCACGGCGCGGACCAGGGCGTGCCCGGCGCGGCCGAGCACGCCTTCGACATCGCGAGCAGGCCCTCGGCGCTGCGCCTGCGTGAGCGCCTGGACAGCCTGAGCAGGCGCGACGGTGGCGGAAAGGTACTGGTCGTCGGTGACGGGCTGACCGGCATCGAGACCGCGACCGAGATCGCCGAGTCCCGGCCCGGGCTGTCGGTCACCCTGGTCGCCCGTGGAGAGCTGGGCGCCCGGCTCTCCGCCGGTGCCCGAGACCACCTGCGCGGGGCCTGCGACCGACTGGGCATCACCGTGCTGGAGCACACCGGCGTCGTCGCCGTCGAAGCGACACGAGCGCTGTGCGCGGACGGCACGGCCGTGGCGTCCGACGCCACCGTGTGGACGGCCGGGTTCACGGTCAGCCCCATCGCCGCCGCCGGCGGGCTGGCGGTCACCGACAACGGCCGGATCGTCGTGGACCGCATGATGCGGTCGGTCTCGCACCCGAACGTCTACGCCGTCGGCGACAGTGCCTACGCCATCGGCGACAACGGCCTGCCGCAGCCGATGTCCTGCGCGTCGGCCGGCAACACCGGTATGCAGGCCACCGTCGCGATCGTGGGACAGCTGACCGGCGGGAAGGTCCCGAACACCCAGCTCAAGTACATCGGCAACCACATCAGCCTCGGTCGCCGGGACGGCATTCTGCAGATGGTCGACGGCGAGGGGCGCGCCAAGCCGACGTACACGGGCGGCGCGAAGGCGGCGAAGATCAAGGCGGGCATCGTCCGGATGTCGCTCTGGGCCACCTCGCACCCGACCTTCACCCTGCCCAAGCGCAGGCAGCGCCTGGCCGCCGTACCGGATGCGTCCGCCGAGAAGACGTTCGCATAACCGTCTCCCCAGGGATACCGAGTGGACAGCACAGCGATCGATCGCTTCGAGGCCGGCCGGGGCCGGCTGGCCTCGCTGGCGTACCGGCTCCTCGGCTCCGCCGTCGATGCCGAGGACGCCGTACAGGACGCGTTCCTGCACTGGCAGGCGGCCGACCGGCAGCGGATCGGCGTGCCGGAGGCCTGGCTGGCCAAGGTCGTCACCAACCTGTGCATCGACCGGCTCCGCTCGGCACAGGTCCGCCGTGAGCGCACCGCCGGGGCCTGGCTGCCCGAACCGCTCCTCGACGGCGATCCGATGCTCGGCCCCGCCGACACCTTCGAGCAGCGCGAATCGGTCTCCCTGGCCGTGCTGACGCTCCTGGAGCGCCTGTCGCCCCACGAGCGGGCCGTCTATGTGCTGCGTGAGGCCTTCTCCTACGCCCATGCCGAGATCGCCGAAATCCTCGACATCACCGAGTCCGCAAGCCAGCAGCACCTTCACCGCGCCCGGCGCCGCGTCACCACCGCGCGCCGGGGCGACGGCGAGGCAGACCCGGCGTCCGCTCGCAGGATCGTCGAGGAATTCCTCGCGGCTGCCACCTCGGGCCGCACCGAACGGCTCGTGGCGCTGCTCACCGACGACGCGAACGCGGTCTCCGACGGCGCCGGCCTGGCCCAGCGGCTGATGCGGTACGACACTCCGCAGCAGATCGCCGCCGTCGCACGGGCAGGTTTCAGGCCCACGCCCGCGAAACGGCGGTTCGCCGGTGGCCCCTCCGCCGTCCATTACGTACGCGTCAACGGCGCCCCCGCGGTCCTCTTCGTGCCCGGCGACAGGATCCTCGGGGCCGTGACGTTCGACCTCGCGGACGACAGGATCGCCACGGTACGCGGCATCGCCGCCCCGGCCCGCCTCGTCCGCCTCACCGAAGCGTGGCGGCGGTACGACCCGGAGCCTCCGCTCATCGCCCGGTGGTGACCGTCCCCCGGTGCCGGGCGGCACCGGGGGACGAACGCGTCCGGACACGGCGAGCGAACCGGGCCGCGCCCGGGGGAAGCCGGCGACGCGGTGATGACTGCTCAGTACGGACCCGGCACGGCGGTCGTGGTGCCGGCTTCCTCCGTGGCGGCCCACGAGGCGAGCAGCCGCAGGCCCTCCTCCGACGGCGAGCCGGGCTCGGCCGTGTAGACGGTGAGAGTGAGTCCTGGTTCGGCTGCCATCTCCAGTCCCTCGTAGGCGAGGGTGAGCTCACCGACGGCCGAGTGGTGGAAGCGCTTGGTGCCGGTGCCGTGGAGCCGGACGTTGTGGGCGCCCCAGAGGGTGCGGAACTCCTCGCTGCGGGTGGAGAGTTCGCCGACCAGGTCGTGCAGGTCCTTGTCGTGCGGGTTGCGGCCGGCCTCGGTCCGCAGGATGGCGACGCTGGTATCGGCGAAGAGGTCCCAGTCCGGGTAGAAGCGCCGGGAGGCGGGGTCGAGGAAGTTGAAGCGGGCGAGGTTCCCCTGGTTGGAGGGCGTGGCGTGGACGTCGTGGTAGAAGGCGCGCGCCAGCTGGTTGGCGGCGAGCACGTCCATGCGGCCGTTGCGGACGAACGCAGGGCCCGCGGTGATCGCGTCCAGGGTCCACTGGAGGCTGCGGTGCGGCTTCCACTGCCGGGTGGCCCGGCGTCCGGGGCGGGTGAGGGCGTCGGAGCCGTCGGCGGCCTGGGCCAGGTTCAGCAGGTGGGCGCGCTCGGCGTCGTCCAGCTGGAGCGCGCGGGCGACGGCCTCCAGCACGGCCGGTGAGACTCCGCCGAGGCTGCCGCGTTCGAGTTTCGCGTAGTACTCGACGCTGACGTCGGCCAGGGCGGCGACCTCGCTCCTGCGCAGGCCCGGCACCCGGCGCCGGGAACCCGCGGGCAGTCCGGCCCGCTCCGGGGTGATCTTGGCTCGCCGCGAGGTCAGGAACTCGCGGACCTCTTCGCTGTTGTCCACCCTTCGACCGTACGGCCTGCGCGGCCCTGGAGGGGTGCACTGGCAGTACACCCCTCACTGGTGACTCGCTGCGCACCGGAAACGGCGGTTACCTGGATGTCGTGGCACTACCGCCCGGGCACGACAAGACCTCGCGTCGGCCACGCCCGCCCGGGACTCGCCACAGGCCGCGCGTCGGCCACGCCCGCCCGGGACAGGCGCCGGTGACAGCGATGTCGCAGGCGAGTGCCCGGTACGCACCACCGGCGGGAGCCGCACGGCCCCACACGGCCGCGGCCTCCCGGCGGCCCGCCCCTCAGCACGTTAGGAACCCCTCATGCGCGGAGCAGTGATCCACGCCCCCGGCGACGTACGCTTCGAGTCGCTGGACGACCCCAAGATCCTCGCCCCGACCGACGCGGTCATCCGCACGGCCGCCACCTGTGTGTGCGGCTCGGACCTCTGGCCCTGGCGCGGTCTGGAGCCGATCGGTGACCCGCATCCGATGGGGCACGAGTACGTCGGCTTCGTCGAGGAGGTCGGCAGCGAGGTCACCTCGGTCAGGCCCGGCCAGTTCGTGGTCGGCTCGTTCGCCACCTCGGACAACACCTGCGCGAACTGCCGCAACGGCTTCCAGTCCAACTGCCTGCACCGCGAATTCATGAGCACCTGCCAGGCCGACCGTGTCCGTATCCCCAACGCCCAGGGCACCCTGGTCGCCACCGAGGAACACCCGGACGAGACGCTCTGGCCCAGCCTGCTCGCCGTCTCCGACGTCATGGGCACCGGCTGGTGGGCCGCCGACGCCGCCGAGGTGAAGCCCGGGTCCACCGCCGTCGTGGTCGGTGACGGCGCCGTCGGCCTGTCCGCGGTGATCGCCGCCAAGGAGATGGGCGCGGAACGCATCATCGCGATGAGCCGCCACGCGTCCCGCCAGAAGCTCGCCCTGGAGTTCGGAGCCACCGAGATCGTCACCGAGCGCGGCGACGAGGGCATCGCACGGATCAAGGACCTCACCGCCGGCATCGGCGCCGACAGCGTCCTGGAGTGCGTCGGCACCGCACAGGCCATGCGCCAGGCACTGCACTGCGCACGCCCCGGCGGCAACGTCGGCTTCGTCGGCGTCCCCCACGAGGTCGCGATCGACGGCCAGGAGCTCTTCTTCTCCCATGTCGGCCTGCGCGGCGGCCCTGCCCCCGTGCGCCGCTACCTCCCCGACCTGATCGACCGGGTCCTGACAGGCCGGATCGACCCCGGCAAGGTCTTCGACCTCACCCTCCCCCTCGACCAGGTCGCCGAGGGTTACAAGGCCATGGACGAACGCCGCGCCATCAAGGCCCTCCTCACACCCTGACCCCGCACGTGCCGGCACCGTGGCCGGACGGCAGCCGTACCCGCACTCGTACGGAGACGAGGGCGGGCGACGTCGCCCGGCCGGACCGGGCAGGCGTGCGGCGGGGTCCGGGGTGTGGGTTAGTGGCAGGGAGCCCCGTCCGCCAGCCACGGAGTGCGCGCATGTCCGACGCCGTACCGGAACCCGTCGTGGTCCAGCCCGTCGTAGCACCGCTGACCAATGCCGCCGTGATCCTGGTCGCGACGATCGAGCCGGGCGGCGAGGCAGCCGTGCGTGAGGTGCTTCCCGACCTCGCGGCGTTCGCGCGCTCGATCGGCTTCCGGGTGCCGAGCGCCGGGCTCGCCTGTGTGACGGGCTTCGGGTCGGACGCCTGGGACCGCCTCTTCGCCGGGCCCCGGCCTGCCGCTCTCCACCCCTTCCAGGAGCTGCGGGGGCCGCTGCACCACGCTCCGGCCACACCGGGCGATCTGCTTTTCCATGTCCGCGCCGAGCGGATGGACGTCTGCTACGAGTGGGTCTCCCAGCTGCTCGGACGGCTCGGCGACGCGGTGAAGATCGTCGACGAGGTCCACGGCTTCCGCTACTTCGACCACCGGGACCTGCTCGGTTTCGTCGACGGTACGGAGAACCCGGTGGGCGACGACGCCAGGGCCGCGGCCCTGATCGGTCCGGAGGACCCCGGCTTCGAGGGCGGCAGCTATGTCGTCGTACAGAAGTACCTGCACGATCTCGCCGGCTGGAACGCGCTGAGCACCGAGCAGCAGGAACTGGTCATCGGCCGCAGGAAGTTCACCGACATGGAGCTCTCCGACGACGTCAAGCCCCCGGATTCGCATGTCGCCCTCAACACCATCACCGAGGCCGACGGCACCGAACGCGACATCCTGCGGGCCAACATGCCCTTCGGCAATTTCGGACAGGGCGAGTTCGGCACGTACTTCATCGGTTACGCGGCCGATCCCTGGGTCACCGAGCAGATGCTCCGCAACATGTTCCTGGGCAGTCCGCCCGGCACCCACGACCGCATTCTCGATTTCTCCACGGCGGTCACCGGCACCCTTTTCCACGCCCCTCGCGCCAATTTCCTCGACGCTCCCCCACCGCCGCCCTCCCCCACCGCGACGGCCGCCGCCCCCGAACCGCAGCCGCAGCCGCGGCCCCGGGTTCCGGCGGAGGTGCGCGACGGTTCGCTGCGTATCGGCAGCCTGCGAGAAAGCGCCCCGCGATGAACAACCTGCACCGTGAGCTCGCCCCCGTCACCGAAGCCGCCTGGGACCAGATCGAGGAGGAGGCCACGCGCACCTTCACCCGTCATGTCGCGGCCCGCCGGGTCGTGGACGTCAGCGACCCGCAGGGCCCGGCGCTGGCGGCGATCGGTGACGGGCATCTGCGCGACATCGACCCGCCCACACCGGATGTGATCGCCCGCGCCCGCACGGCGGCGCCCGTCATCGAGTGGCGGGTCCCCTTCACCGTGACCAGGGCGGCGGTCGACGACGTGGAGCGCGGCTCCGAGGACAGCGACTGGCAGCCGGTGAAGGACGCGGCCCGAACCTGCGCGTTCGCCGAGGACATGGCTGTCATCGACGGGTACGCGGCGGCCGGCATCACCGGTCTGCGGGACGGCTCCTCGCACGCGCCCGTGCCGCTGCCGGCGGACGCGCGCGACTACCCGGCCGCGGTGAGCCAGGCGCTGACCCGGCTGCGGCTCGCCGGTGTCGACGGGCCGTACCGGCTGCTGCTCGGCGCCGACGCGTTCACCGAGGCCACCGAGACCTCCGACCACGGATACCCGGTGGCCACCCATCTGGCCAGGCTGCTGGACGACCCGATCCTCTGGGCGCCCGCCGTCGCCGGCGGGGTCCTGCTGTCCACCCGGGGCGGCGACTTCGAGCTGTGTCTGGGTCAGGACCTGTCCATCGGCTATCTGGACCACGACGCCACGAGCATCCGGCTCTACTTCCAGCAGGCGTTCACCTTCCGGATGCTGACTCCCGAGGCCGTGGTCCCGCTCATCGCCTGAAGGCTCCGATCTGCGAGGCTCCCATCAACGAAACCCGCCGCACGCCGTCGGCCCCCGAGGAATCCGTTCCCGAACCGCGCTCCGCCCGGTTCGCCGAGGCACTCCGCCTCGCCGTGGCCGAGGGACTGCTCGGCGAGCGGCGGCCCGTCGCGGGATTCCTGGACGCGGACGGGGTACGCGCGTCCGTCGACGCTCTGCGGGACGCCTTCGCCGTCGAGCCCGGGGCGCGGGTGCTGCACACCTTCGCGGCGAAGGCCGCCTCGCTGATCCCGGTGCTGCGGCTGCTCGCCCGGGCCGGCATGGGCTGCGAGGTGGCCAGCCCTGGCGAGCTGCGGCTGGCGGTCGAGGCGGGTTTCCCGCCGGAACGGATCGTCCTGGACTCGCCCGCCAAGACCCGGGACGAACTCCGGCTGGCGCTCGCGCTCGGCGTCGCCGTCAACGCGGACAGTCTCGGCGAGCTCCGCCGCATCGAGGAGTTGCGTTCCCCTCACTCCCCCTCCGTGCTCGGGCTGCGGGTGAATCCGCAGGTGGGAGGCGGCTCCATCGGGCCCATGAGCACCGCCACGACGACCTCGAAGTTCGGGGTGGCCCTGCGCGACCCAGGTGCCCGGGAACAGGTCGTACGCGCCTTCGCCGAGCGCCCCTGGCTGACCAGGCTGCATGCGCACGTGGGCTCGCAGGGCTGCTCGCTGGAGCTCATCGCGGCGGGCATCGCCGAGACGTACCGGCTGGCCGAGGAGATCAACGGGACCCTGGGTGACCAGCGGATCACAGGGATCGACATCGGCGGCGGGCTGCCGGTCAACTTCGCGGGGGACGAGGTCCGGCCCGCCTTCGCGGACTATGTGGCGGAACTCAGGAAGGCGGTGCCCGGGATCTTCGACGGACGCTACGACCTGGTCACCGAGTTCGGCAGGTCCCTGCTCGCGAAGAACGGTTTCATCGGCGCGCGTGTCGAGTACACGAAGGACGCGGGGGGCCGGCGGATCGCGCTCACCCACGCCGGCGCGCAGATCGCCACCCGTACCGTCTTCATGCCCGACGCCTGGCCGCTCCGGGTGGGCGCCTTCGACGGGGAGGGCCTTCCCCGGAGCGGGCGGCCGGTCGTCCAGGACATCGCGGGGCCCTGCTGCTTCGCCGGAGACATCGTCGCCCACGCCCGGGAACTGCCCGAGCTGCGGGAGGGCGACTTCGTGGCCCTGTACGACACGGGGGCGTACTACTTCTCCACCCCGTGGGCGTACAACAGCCTCCCCCGGCCCGCCGTGTACGGCTTCGCCGGGGACCCGGGCGGCGCGGGGCTCCGCTTCGCGCCCGTACGCGACGCCCAGTCGCTGGACGAGGTGGCGGCGGAGAGCGGGCAGCGCCACGCGGAAGCGCTCACAGGGCTCTGCGGGACCGCCGGCCCGTAGGCCGTCTGACGGGGCTCTGCGGGACCGCCCGCCCGTAGGCCGCCGCCCTCACCCGGCCGGCTGGGGCGACGGCTCCGGCTCGGGCACCGGTTCGGGGTTCGGGTTGGGCGGCGTCGGAATCGGGTCAGGCGCGGGGCCGGGCGGCACGGGACCCGGCGGTACGGGCGGCGGGGAGGGCACCGGCGTCGGCGGTCCGGGCACCGGCGGGGGCGTCGGCGCGGGCGGTACGGGGTCGGGATACGGATGCGTCATCTCATGCCTCCAGCTACGGCTGACGAGGGCCGGTGGATCTCATCTCCACCGTCTCCCCGTGCGGCTGCCCTCGCCTGCCGAGTCCATACGTGCACACCGTGCCACCTGCGGGCCAGGCCGGCCGTCAGAACAGCTCGGGATGCGCTTCGAGCTGCCGCTCGGCCCCGCGCACCAGCTCCTCCGGTGCCTCCGGCGCCAGGTCGGGATGGCGCTGCGCCCACCTGACGACGTACGGGCAGAGCGGGACCACGGGCACCCCTTCGCGCGCCGCCATGGCATAGAACTCCCGCGCGAGGGCGCCCGCCATTCCCTTGCCCTCGTGCGCCGGCTCGACGACGGTGTGCACGGCGACGAGGGCGCCGGGCTCGGGATACATCACGAAGTACGCGATGACACCCGTGGCCGAGCCGTCCTCGTACGCCACGAGCCTGCCGTGCTCCCGGTCGTCCCGGATCTCGGCTGCGGTGTTCTCTTCTGCCATGGCGGGTGCTCCCTCTTACGGGCGCGTGAGCGGGTCAGCTCCGTGCGGGAACAGCGTGCGGGCTGCGCTCGGTGCATGTGCCCGGCACGGGGGCGGATGCGTCGGCACCCACTTCCACGATGCGGTTCGCGGCGTCGACGTGCACGACGCTGGGCACGAGCGCACGCGCCTCCGCGTCGTCGACCTGGGCGTAGCTGATGAGAATGACCAGGTCACCGGGGTGCACGAGGTGCGCGGCGGCGCCGTTGATTCCGATGACGCCGGAACCGCGCTCACCCTCGATGACATATGTCTCGAGCCTGGCGCCGTTGTCGATGTCGACGATGTGCACGAGCTCGCCCGGCAGCAGATCCGCGGCATCCATCAGGTCGGCGTCGACGGTCACCGAACCGACGTAGTGCAGGTCGGCCTGGGTCACGGTGGCGCGGTGGATCTTGGACTTGAACATCGTACGCATCATGAGGGCTCCGTCTACTAGGCTCCCTGCCTGCGTATGTGCAGGTCAAGGGCATCGCGTCCAGATTACAACGAGTCCCACGTCCGGGCAGGGGTCAGCAGGTTTTCCAGTACTCATGCTGACCCACTGCAGAGTGGAAGATTCCACGCGCAGCATCGAGCAACTGGTCTTCGTCGAAGCGGCGGCCACTCAAGTGGTGAGCAGTAGGGACGGTCATGCAAGGCAGATACGGAGAGGAGTTTGACCCGGAGTAAAGCCATGCGCCGCTCGGTAGCTCCGTCGGAATGGCGCGTCCCTCACGAAGTGCGGCTGAGCGGGTCACGACGCGGAGGAATACTGCCGGTTCGGCGGCGATGCTCCTCGGTCGAGGGGCTCTTGCTCGCCTGCGTCAGGTAGATGCCGGCGAAGGCGCCGCCGAAGCCGAGCGCGACCGGATCCGCCTCGACGTCCGGGTCGGTCGTCCCGTGCGGGCCGCCGATCAGGGCGTCGAAATCGGCGCGGCTGATCTCGGGCTCGAACCGGGTGCGGTCTGCGGCGGCCCCGCCGCGTTCCCCGGACGGCCCACGGCGAGGAACCCGCCTGGATTCGGGCGCTCCGTTTCGGGAACAGGTAGGGCCTCATCCCGAAACTGGAGGCGGACGATGACGAACAGCGAGCAGGGGCCGCACGCCCCGGTGACCAAGCATCCTCGACCGGCGTTTCCGCAGCAGGAGCTCCCACGCCCGACACCGACGCTGAGCGATCCGCCGCAACACGTTGAATGCTGGGTGACGGCACTGGGAAGCTCATGATGCTGCGGACAGTCGGTGTTGAGGAGGAGCTGCTGCTCGTCGACGCGGGAAGCCATGAACCTCGCGCACTTTCGAAGGCGGTACTGGCCCTCGCGGAGCGCCGTACGGAGGGGGACTTCGTCTTCGAGCACGAGCTCCACGATCAGCAACTGGAGTTCGCCACCCAACCACGCACCGACATGCGCGAACTCGTCGATGAGATTCGCCGCTGGCGAGGCGAAGCGGCGCGGAGTGCCGCGCAGGCAGGCGCCACTGTAGCCGCCCTCGCGACCGCTCCCCTGCCGGTCAGTGCCGCCATCGGCGAAGGGGCGAGGTACCAGTGGATGGCCGAGAAGTTCGGTGTGACCGCGCAGGAACAGCTGACCTGCGGGTGCCATGTGCACGTCTCCGTGGAGTCGGACGAGGAGGGGGTGGGGGTGCTGGATCGCATTCGCCCCTGGTTGTCCGTGCTTCTGGCGCTGAGCGCCAACTCTCCTTTCTGGCAGGGGCGCGACAGCGGATACGCCAGCTATCGCAGCAGGGTCTGGGGGCGCTGGCCTTCTGCCGGACCCGTTGAAGTCTTCGGCTCCGCGGACCGCTACCACGCCCAGGTCGATGCGCTCATCGACACCGGCGTACTGCTGGACAGGGGGATGATCTACTTCGACGCACGGCTCTCTCACCGTTACCCCACGGTCGAGTTCCGGGTCGCGGACGTGTGCCTGGACCCCTCCGACGCCGCCCTGATTGCCACGCTGGCGCGAGCACTGGTCGAAACAGCCGCACGGGATTGGCGTGCAGGCGTACCGGCGGACCCGGTCAGTGTGGGGTTGTTGCGGATGGCCGCCTGGCAGGCCGGCCGCGCGGGTATGGACGGGAAACTGCTGCACCCGGCGACCATGCGCCCTGCGCCGGCGTCCGACGTCGTGGACGCTCTGCTGGCGCACGTCCGCAATGCCTTGGAGGACAGCGGCGACTTTGAGGCGGCCGACGCTGCTCTCCGAAATCTGCGGCACCGCGGGACTGGGGCCCGAGCCCAACGGGAAGCACTCGCCCGCACGGGCAGCCTCCGCGACGCGGTCGCCGAAGGCGTGGTCAGGGTGCACGACTGAGCATCCGCCTGGATCTGACGAACCCGTGAACGGTCAGCGGTGGGGCGTCGAACGACAGGGCGGAGTCTTGCTGCTCATACCTGCCGGGATCCGGTCTGCGGTCTGCTGCTGGGACAGTAGGCCAGCGATGGCTGCGGGTCGTTCATGGGCTCCCCACGGACGAGGCGACGGGCGAGAGCGCTGCCCCGCTCGTTCCCACGCGGGCCGCGACCGCTTCATACGTCAGCCTTCGAAGGCGCGGCGATCAGCTGACCACTCAGGCGGCTGCGTAACGTGCCCGTTCCAGTTGGTTCCGGTCTGACGGGGTTTCGTCCGGCTGGATCCCGGCTAGGCGTCCCCGTATGGTGCGAATCGGATACACGATGATGACCGAACAGGCTGGCCCGCGGGAACTCGTGTCCCACGTCGCGGCGGCGGAACGGGCGGGGTTCGACTTCTCCGTCATCTCGGACCACTCCTCGCCGTGGCTTGAGTCCCAAGGCCACGCTCCGTACGCGTGGAGCGTCCTGGGAGCGGCCGCGCAGGCCACCACCACGATCCCGCTGATGACGTATGTGACGTGTCCGACCTTCCGTTATCACCCGGCGGTCATCGCGCAGAAGGCAGCGACGATGCAGATCCTCTCCGGGGGGCGGTTCCGGCTGGGGTTGGGCTCGGGAGAGAATCTCAACGAGCACGTCGTGGGAAAGGGCTGGCCCGCCACGCATCTGCGTCTGGGCATGCTGGAGGAGGCCGTCGGTATCATCGGGCGGATGTTCGCCGGGGAGACCGTGAACCACCACGGCACCTACTTCGACGTCGAGAACGCCCGGCTGTGGGACCTGCCCGAGCAGTCGCCCTCCATCGGCATCGCCGTGTCCGGGCCGCGGTCCTGCGAACTCGCGGGTCGGCTCGGCGACCTCGTGATTGCCACAGAACCGAAAGCCGACCTCCTGCGGCAGTTCGACGAGCACGGCGGTGCGGGCAAGCCGCGTGTCGGCCAGCTTCCGGTGTGCTACGACCCTGACCGCGACGCCGCGATCGCCCGCGCGCACGAACAGTTCCGCTGGTCCCTCGGCGGCTGGCGTGTCAACGCCGAGCTGCCTGGCCCCGCCGCGTTCGAGCAGGCCACCGCGCACACCAGGCCCGAGGACGTTGCCGATGCCATCCCGTGCGGCAACGATGTCGGCGCCTTTGTCGAGGCCGTACGCCCCTACGCGGAGGCGGGCTTCACCGACATCGCCCTGATCCAGATCGGCGGCGCCCACCAGGAGGCCTTCCTGGAATGGTCCGAGACCGACCTCCTGCCCGCACTCCGCCGCAGCCTGTGAGGATGCCACCATGGCGAACCGCGCCGCTCTCTTCGACGTCGACGGAACCCTCGCGGACACCAACCACCTCCACGTCGTGTCGTGGTGGGAAGCCCTGCGCCAATCCGGCCACCAGGTGCCCATGCACACCATCCACGGGGCGATCGGGCTGCCCGGGCCCGGCCTCCTCGACCACGTGCTGGGCAAGGACCGTGACCACGCCGACGACGAACGGATCAGCGCCGCGCACGACACGCTCTACGCCACGTACTTCGACCGCCTTCCTGCCTTCGGCGCGGCCGCCGACCTCCTGCGCACCCTGGCGGCGGAGGGGTGGACGGTCGTGCTCGTCACCTCGGCCAAGGACAGGGAGCTGGCGGCTCTGCGTCAGGCCATCGACGCGGACGACGCCCTCACCGACACCGCCACGGCCGACGACGTGGAGAAGGGGAAGCCCGCGCCCGACCCGGTCCATCAGGCGTTGGAGCTGGCGGGCGTCACCGCACCGCGGGCGGTGTTCGTCGGAGACTCCGTGTGGGACATGAAGGCTGCCGCCGAGGCAGGAGTGGCCGTCATCGGCCTGCTGTGCGGGGGCGTATCCCGCGAGGAGCTCCTGGAGGCGGGGGCGAACGCCGTGTACCACGACCCCGCCGCCCTCCTCGCGGACCTCGACGACAGCCCGTTTTCTCAGGTGCCGGCCACATGATCCCGCCACGGCCGGAGAGGACCTGAGACCCAAACGGGTCGGATCACTCGAGATCATGGCGTCCACAGAGCCGACCCCCCTCGTGCCTGGTCACGCTGAAGCCGCGCCGCGCCGCGCCGTGCGGCAGCGGCGATACGGGAGCGGGAATCCCAGCGCCGGTGATGACGTGAAGGCCGACCGTGGACGGCACGCGGGACGTCGGTCCACTCGATCAGCCACTCCTGCGCGGCGGCAAGGCCGGTGGTCGACGGGCGCAGCGTCCGCGGCGGCGGCAGCCGATGGTCGGAGGACAGCGCTTCGGGGACCTCTCGGCGTTGCCAAAGGTTCCCTTCGCGGCGCGGCACCACGCGGCTCGCCGACGCCTCCCTCAGTGCGGTCGGCGCCACTCGAGCATGAGGATGGTGGCGTCGTCGTTCAGCTGGTCGTTCTGGCGCTCCAGAATTGAGTGAATCAGTTGACGCAGTGCCTCGGCAGCAAGTTCGCCGGCGGCTGTGGCGCGAATGATGGAGGCCGTGAACCCGTCGAGCCCGAACTGCGGACCGCCGGCTGCGCGTGCTTCGGTGACACCGTCGGTGTAGAGAATGACGCGGTCCCCCGGCTCCAGGGAAACCTCGTGAACCGTACGCTGTCGGCCTGCCAGCGCACCGGGCGTCCCCATCGGAGGCTCGCCGGCGAAGGCCAGAGCGTCCTCCAGTACCTGGTCGTCCCGGATGAGCAGCGGCGGCGGGTGCCCGCAATTGATCCAGCTGAGAGTCCCGCTCGGCATGTCGAGCATCATGACAATGCCGGTGCAGAACTGGTCCGGAAGCCACTCGGCGAGTGCGTCGTCGACGGCCTGCACGAGTTCGCTCAGCCCTGATCCGCTGCGGCGTGCGCTGCGGCAGCCGGCCATGGCGATCGCGGTGGTCAGGCCGGAGGCAAGGTTGTGTCCCATGGCATCGAGGATCACGGCGTGCAGAATCGATCCGGAGAACGCGTGGTCGAAGGCGTCTCCGCCCAATTCGTAGGCGGGTTCGAGCACGGCTGTCGAGACAGCGCGGGTCTCTCCGATGGAGCGCGGCGGCAGGAGAGCGCGCAGCATTTCCGAGCGGAGTGTCATCGTCTCGGTCCGGGCCTGCTGCACGAACCGGTCGCTGACGGCGCGCTTGGACGTGATCGCCATGGAGAGAACGGCGGCGAGGGTTGTGCAACGGGCCAGAAGTGCGCCGTCCAGCGCATTCATGTGCATGCCGACGACGCCGAGCCGTTCCACTCCGTCCACGAGTGGTAGCCAGATGATCAGGCTGTCGTCTTCTGGGGCTTCCAGGCGCAGGGCCATTGCCCGGTAGGCGGATCCCGCGATCGTACCGTCCACCGGGATCCGGTCTTCCCCCTGCAACAGTGTGAGCTGTCTCTGTTGGAGGTCTACGAGATAGATATCGATCTTGCTCAGGCCGAATCGCTCGCCATAGGCACCGACGAGAGCCGGCAGGTCCGCCGGCGGCGCGGCCTGCACGTGAGCCACCAGCATCCGGAAAAATCGTTCGCCCTCATTCTCCGGCGGCAGACTCACCGTGCAGTTCCTCGCGCACTCGGTCGATGCGCCGCTCGCAGAACGGTGACGTGGAACATCGGACTCCAGGCAGTGAGAGGCGATGAGCCCGGCCGTCCCATGGGCTGACGTACGCCAGGCAGTTCGATTCGTCCAGCCAAGCATCTTGGTGCATCTCGTCGCCAGCTCACTGGGCCTCTCGGCCCAACGACTCCCACGAAGGCGCAATCGGCGACGACCTTGGTCAGTTTCGCCGACGCCCACCGTCTGAAGGCTTGGGCCGGCGCCTCGCGGTCACCAGCGCCTCTGGCAAGAAGTCGGGCATCCAACCCGAGGGGGTGAAGAACGACCGGCTCAGCCATGCCTGCAACGAGCCCGTGTCTCTCGCAGTCGCAGCGGTCAGGGGCAGGGGTCCGATCGAGTCAGCCGGTCGACGACGATCAGCACCGATCCATGGTTGGCCTGCAGTCGCGAAGGCGGGTTCCCCGTCCGGGGTGCCGTCAGCCGACCATGTCGTAGCAGGCCCGGGCCCGGGTGAAGTGGCCGTCGGCCAAGTCCTCCCGGCGAATCACCCAGTAGACGTGGCCCAGGTCCCCTTCGATCAGGCCCCCACCCGCGATCTCCGCGAGCAGCACCCAGTCGCCCGGGCCGAAGCCGGGCTCCGTGAGCGGATCGTTGTTCCAGACCCAGGGGTAGCCGCCGATCTGCACCGGTCCGCCACCCTGCATCTCGTCGCCGGTCTCCCACCACACATCGCCCAGTGCCTCACCGTGCGGGAAGTCCTCGGTGTCGTCGGCACGGTTGGGCAGCGACGGATCGATACTCAGATACAGGTCCCGGGCCGGGTGGACCTGAGGCGGCCGCTCGCCGCCCGGACCGCGTTCGGAGACGGGCGTGCCAGCCGAGACGTAGATGATCCGGGACCAATCGGCATCGTCGCCCCACGGGCCCTCCGTGTCCGCGAAGAAGAGTACGGTTCCGTCCTTCGGGAGCGGCAGATCGGTCGCGCTCGGGGATATGGCCGCGAGGTCGACCGATGCGAGGAACGGCAGATGCGGAACCGGCTCGTCCTCAGGCATCGGCGGCAGCCCACCGACCCGTCCGGCCGCCGGACGGTCGGGGGGTGTCTGATCGGAGTGGCCCAGCATCGCGCAGGGGCGGACGGTGCCGCTGAGCCACCGCTCAACCTCGTCCTCCGGTATGCCATGGCTGCGGGCTTGGTCGCGGAAGGGCTCCATCGATCTCATCTTCGATCTCATTTCGCAGAACGTGTCCACCACTCGGCACATGCCACAGCGAACGAGACCATCAGGATCGGCCTGCTGCGGCGTTGGTGACAAACTACGCGCGCCCACCGACAGTCATCGCCGAACCCCCGTGGAACGGACGGGTCCTGTCCGCCTGTGCCGACGCAGCCATACGCATGCTGGAGCGCAGCATGGGGCCAAAATCATCAGCGCCCCCGACGAGGCCGCCTTCTGACATCACCGCGGCGATGGGTGAAGCCGAGAGGCCACCGGGTTCCCTTCCTGCGGCTCTCGTCCGGTGGGCTCGGGCGATCCGTCTCGGACGTCAGAGGTGCGACAACGGGCTCCGGGCACGGTGAGTGCCGTCCCTCGGAGGAGCGGCACGCTCAACCCAGGGCGAGCAGGTTCGTGCGGAGCTGGGTGAGGATGCGGTTGAGGAGACGTGAGACGTGCATCTGGGAGAGGCCGAGGTGTTCGCCGATCTGGGCCTGTGTCATTTCCTGACCAAAACGCATAGCCACAATCTCGCGGTCTCGAGCGTCAAGCTGCTCCAGGAGCGGGGCCAGGGCATGGAGGTTCTCGACCAGTTCGATAGCAGGGTCGATGTCACCCGTGATGTCGCCGTATGTAACGGTCTCCGCGCTGTTCTGCTCGCTGCCCAGAGGCATGTCCAGAGAGCCGGCCGTGTAGCCGTTGGAGGCGATGAGGCCCTCGATGACCTCCTCCTCACTGAGCCCCAGGTGCGCGGCGAGTTCCGTGACGGTGGCCTCCCGGTCCAGCTGCCCGGCGAGAGCTTCTTTCGCCTTGGCCAGCGCCACCCTGAGCTCCTGCAAGCGGCGCGGCACGTGTACGGCCCAGGTGGTGTCGCGGAAGAATCGTTTGATCTCGCCGACGATGTACGGAATGGCGAAGGAGGTGAACTCGACTTCCCTGCTGAGCTCGAACCGGTCGATCGCTTTGATCAGTCCGATCGTGCCGACTTGGACGATGTCTTCCATCTCCCCGCTTCCGCGGTTGCGGAAGCGACTCGCAGCGAAGTGCACCAGTGACAGATTCATCTCGATCAGGGTGTTCCGCGCGTACTGAAACTCAGACGTGCCCTCCTCCAGAACCTGCAACTGCTCGAAGAACTGGGCACCTAATGCCCGGGCGTCCTTCGGCGCGACCTTTCGGGGACTGTCGATCTGCGGCAGTCCCGTCGCCCGGACAACGGCGGTGGCGGGGGCGACGGACGTGTTCGTGGGTATCGACATGACCCAATCCTCCATAGATGCCATCGGCCCCCGTACAGAGGCGCGCCTACCCTGTCGGTTCCTCACCACACGCACTCCGAGGCCGACCTCGGCCCTCGGAGAGCTTCGACGAGTGTGTGAGGCTGGGTACGACAAAGGCCTTGGTGAAGCCTCGGCATCTGAGCTCAGATGCTGCGAGGAGGCAGCGGCCGCAGAGCCGGGCCCTGCAGTACCTCGCCGGCAATGTTGAACCGTGAGCCATGGCAAGGGCATTCCCACGCTGTCTCAGCCTCGTTGAAGGCGACCAGGCAGCCCAGGTGTGTACAGCGCGCTGACACGGCGTGGGCTGTGCCGGCCTCGTCCCGGTAGACAGCGCAGCGACGTCCTTCGATCCGCACGACCGCACCGGAACCGGGGGCGATCTCGGCGACCGAGTCGACGTGGGTGGTCTTCAACCTGTCGCCTACGAAGTGCTTGGCGACCTCGGCCTGCTGCTTCAGCAGTTGTGCGCCTTCCCGGAGGGTGCTCCAGAGGCGGCGGGGGTCGTAGAGTTCTGCCCATTCGGGTTCGGTGCCGGTGAGTGTGGAGGCCAGCAGCTGTCCGGCCATGGCGCCGCCGCTCATGCCCCAGCCTCCGAATCCGGTCGCGACGTACACGTGGCGGGCGCCCGGGTGGAAGGGGCCCACGAGCGGGACGCCGTCGCTCGAGTCGTTGTCCTGGGCTGCCCACCGGTAGGCTGTGGCGCCGACCCGGAAGTGCTTGTGCATCCACGCGTCCAACTGGATGAAACGTTCGCCGGGATCGCTCGTACCGGGGGTGAAGCTCTCGCCGGTGACAATCAGCAGCCGCCGCTCCGCGTCGAGCGGGGCTGTACGTACCGAGCGTTTTCCCATGTCGTTGGTGATGTACATGTGCTCGGGGGCCTCGGCGGAGGGCAGGGGCGCGGCGACAACCAGTTCGCGGCGCGGCGACAGGCGCGCGAAGTGAAGGGCGCGGTCGAATACCGGATAGTGCGTTGCGACGACGACGTTCCGCGCGGTGACCTTGGTTCCGCGTTCGGTCGTCACGGTGCACGGACTGCCTTCGCTCAAGCCGGTCACACGGGTGCGTTCGTGGATGACGCCGCCTCGCGCGGTGATGTTCTCCGCGAGTGCCAGAAGGTACTTGCGCGGGTGGAACTGTGCCTGATGGACGACGCGCACCGCTGCGGCCACCGGGAACGGCAGGTCGGTCGTGGTCACGAAGTCGGCGTCGAGGCCTGCTTCGGCTGCTGCTGCGGCTTCCCTTTCGAACGCGGAACGTTCGTCCGGGTTCGTGGTGAAGGTCAGAGCTGACGCGGGCTCGAAGTCACAGTCGATGCCGAGCTCAGCTGACACCGACGCGACTCGTTGAACGGCCGCTTGTTGTGAATGGGCGTACTGGCGCGCCCCTTCGCTCCCTCGCGTGCGGCGGAGCCGGTCATAGATGAGGGCATGCGCGGCGGTGAGCTTCGCCGTCGTATATCCGCTGACGCCCGCGGCCACGCGGTCCGCCTCGAGTACGACCACGTGCTGTCCGGCTTCGGTCAGCTCCCAGGCGGTGCTCAGGCCCGCCATGCCGGCGCCGATCACGACGACATCAGTGGTGATCTCGGTTTCCAGCGGCGGCCAGTGGGTGCCAGGTGTCGTAGCCATCCAATAGGACTCGGCCTTGCCAGGGAGCGCGTCTCGTGTGGTCATGGGCCACGTGTTCCCTCGACAGCCGGGTGGAGACGTCGCGCGCGGTTTATTCCCCTGAGCGGCCCTGACATCTGTTGGCCGGTGGGCACGTTCGGCGCAGGCATCAAGACCGTTGAGGACCAGCGGCACAGGTCTGATCGTGGTCGGCGCGTGGTGCTGTCCGGTTGTGGGCATTGATGACGGTGCCATTGGTCCGGCTTGTGGCTGCTGGGACGCAGCGGGGCCTGGCGCAGCGCGTACGAGCCGGCCAAGGGCGAGGTGACGTGGGTGGACAGTGGAGGCGGGTTCCGGTGACGAAGACGCGGAAGAGCTGGGGCACGCCCGAGAAGCAGCGCACGCTGGGGCGCACTCTCCGTACCTGGCGGGTCAGGCGTCGTTTCCGGCGCTGGGAGCGCCCGGAGGCCTTGCCCTGGCCGGACGTGCAGAAGGACGTCGCGTACCTCACCCGGGAGCTGGGACGCTGGCACCCCGACGCCCTCGCCGCCCGTTCGAGGGCGTCCTCCTGGCTCAGCCGCGAAGGCCGGCACGCAGATGCCCTGCGGCTGATCGAGGCGGATGTGGACGAACGGACCGCGGAGTTCGGGGCCGACCATCCCGACACGCTGAGGTGGCGATCTTCACTGGCCTGGGCCCGGCGCATGGCCGGTGATCTGGAGGGCGCCGTCGCCGAGGCGCGGGCCGTCGTGGAGGACTCCGCCAGGGTGCTGGGCCCCGACCACGCCGACGTGTACCAGCGGCGTGTGAGCCTGGCCCGGTTACTCGCGGAGAACGGCGCAGCGGGCAAGGGCGTACGCCTCCTGCGAGACCTGTACGCCGAGTCCCAAGTGGTCGGAGGGAAGCGGGAGGACGAGACGCGGCCTGTCCGCAGGGCCCTGGTCAAGGCGCTGGAACTGAACGGCGACCCGCAGGAGGCCCTGGGCCTCCTGGACGAGGAGCTCGAAGCCGAGCGGGGCACGATCTACGGCGTCGACGAGAACCTCGGTGACCACGAGATGAAACGCCTGGAGGAGTGGCGCACCCGGCTGGTCGCCGACGTGGCTCAGCAGGACTGGAACCGGCGGAGGAAGCAGGAGCGGCGCGAGGACGCCCCCGGCGGGTGACAGCTGCAACCGGGCCATTCTCAGTACGTTGCCCGCCGGCGCCTCCTGCGCCGCCGTGGTTCATCGGCGTCCGCCGAACTCCCAGGCGTGCACCTCGATGTCCTCGTACCGGTCCTGGGTCAGGACGGAGCGTGCCGATTCCGGGTCCGGGGCATCGAGCAGCGCCGCTGTACCCAGCCATGTGTCGCCGTCGTCGGCCAGCAGTGGCCCGTAGGCGATCAGTTGGTGCTGGTCGGGCGGCAGGTCGAGGTCTGCGGCCGGGCCTTCGCCGAGGCCGAGGACCAGGTACTGGCTGCCGGGGCTTCGGTCACCGGGGTAGTCCCACATGGTGCGCCCCACCATGTTGCGCCATCGGCGCAGCAGCACGTCCCGGTACGCTCCGGCCTGGTAGTTGGGCTCGTCGAAGGCGAACGCGCGGGCAGCGGTGGGGTCGGGCAGATCGATGATGTGCACGCTTCCGGTCAGCGTCTCACCGTCAATGGTGAAGGTCGGGCCCCGGGCGATCAGTTCCTTCGCGTACCGGTCCATGTAGGACCAGTGCTTCTCCAGCAGCTTCTCGCGCAACGCGAGAGAGCCCGGCCGGTCTCGGTGGTAGCAGAAGTACTCCATGGTCACGGAGTTTTCCTCACCCTGGGTGCCATCTCAACCAGCTTTACCGGCGAGGACCCCGCAGGAGCACTCGTGGACACCAGCTCCGTGCCCCGAGGCCATGGTCGGCCGACTCTTTCCACAGTGGCGCACGGTCCAGGCGCACCGGCCCGCCGTACCACTGCCCTCGGCATTCCGGTGACCGGCCTTGAGCGAGGGCTCCTTGCAAAAACTACCTATCGATAGGTAGGTTTTAGGTATGGACACCGTCGCTGCCCCATCCATCCGTACCGTCGGGCTCGGCCGGGACTTCGCTGACCGCACTGCGGTGCACCGGCTCGACCTGGAAGTGAGCCCCGGAGAGGTCTACGGACTGCTCGGCCCCAACGGCTCGGGCAAGAGCACCACCGTCCGGATGCTCACCACGATGCTCCGCCCCTCCCGGGGTACCGCCCTGGTCGCCGGAGCCGACATCACCCGTGACCCCGGCACGGTCCGCCGCCGCACCGGGGTCGTCCTCCAGGGCTCCGCCCTGGATCCCCTCATGTCAGCCCGCGAACTGCTGCGCCTGCAAGGGCGGCTCCAGTCGCTCACCGCCGGGCAAGCCCGTGCGCGCTGCGCCGAGCTTCTTGCCGCTTTCGGCGCGCAGGATTTCGCGGACATCCCGGTCGGCAAGCTCAGCGGGGGCCAGCTCCGCCGTGTCGATCTCACCGTCGCCCTGGTCCAGCGCCCGGACGTCCTCTTCCTGGACGAGCCCACCACAGGGCTCGACCCGGCCAGCCGCCGAGACCTGTGGGACGAGATCCGCGCGCTGTCCGCCGACCACGGCGTGACCGTCCTGCTGACCACCCAGTATCTGGAAGAGGCCGACCAGCTCTGTGACCGCGTCGGCATCCTCCGCGAGGGACGCCTCATCGCCTCCGCTGCTCCCGACGTCCTCAAGGAGGAGGCCGGCGACCGTGTCCTGACCCTGCGCTTCGGCGACGCCACCGCCGCCGGACAGGCCCGGGAGCTGCTCGCAGCCCGGGGCGAGCAGCTCCACGCGGCAGAGGCCACCCCTCACGCGGTGAGCGTCCGGCTCAACCGCCCCGGAGCCGACGGGGAGACGTTGCTCACCCTGGCCTCCGCCGGCCTGCACGCCGAATCCCTGACCGTAGACGAACCCAGCCTGGAAGACGTCTTCCTCCGCCTGGCCCTCACTCCGGAAGGCGCCACCGCCGCATGAGCACCATCACCGCCGCCACAGCCCTCGCGGGACCGCCTGGCGCACCGAAGACGTGGGCGGCCCTGGGGCCACTGACCGCCCGCTCCCTCAGGTCCTGCCTCCGCACGCCCTCCCTGCTACTCTCACCGCTGCTCACGAGCGCGTTCTTCATGATCATCTATGAAGGGCAGCTGTCCTCGGTCACGGCCGCGACCACTCCTGGTGGCCGCTACATCGATGTGGTCCTGCCGCTGTGCCTGCTCACCACCGCCTTCACCGGAGGCGCCACCGCGGGACAGCTGCTGGTGAGCGACATCGGCTCGGGCTATCACGCACGGCTCTGGCTCACCCCGGTCAGCCGCTGGGCCCTCATCACCGCCCCCGTCCTGGCAGGAGCCGTCGTCCTGACCGTACAGGCAGCCGCACTCACCGGACTCGGCCTGCTGCTCGGGCTGAACCCCGTCTCCGGCGCCCCGGCCCTCCTGGCTCTCATCGGCGCCACCGTCCTGCTGGGGACGGGATTCCTGCTGCTGGCCGCCGCGGTCGGCCTCCACACCGGCAACAGCTCGGCAGTCGGCTCCGTGACCCTGGTCTTCTTCCCGCTCTCCTTCTTCACCGCCACCTTCGTCCCACGTGACCAGCTCGGCGGCTGGATGGCCCACGCAGCCGACATCAACCCGCTCACCCCGCCGCTGGAGGCCATGCGCGCCCTGCTCACCTCACCCTGGAACGAGCAGGACCTGCTGCCGGGCACCCTCGTCGCGCTCGTCATCCTGGTGGTGGGCGCCGCAGCGGCCCACCTCGCCCTGACCCGCCGTACCCGCACAGGAGTCTGATCACCATGCCCCGCCAGACCGACACCCGCGCCCGCGCCCGTGACGAGTTCGCCCGCCGCCTCGCCGACTACGGCTACCTCGGCGTCTCCCTCGACGACATCGCCAAGGCCGTCGACGTGAAGAAGGCCAGCCTCTACCACCACTTCCCCGGCGGAAAGCCCGCCCTGTTCATGGAAGTGGCCGACCGCTACACGAAGGAAGCCTCGGCCCTCCTCCAAGGAGCACTCGCCACCCCCGGCACCCTGCGCGACAAGCTCCTCGCCCTCGCCACCTCCTACGCCCAGGGCACCTACAACTCCGCGCTCAGCAACCAGATCTACTACGCGACCCGCCACCTCGACGACGACCAGCGCGCCGCGGTCTCCCACGCCTACGTACGCGGCCTCATCCAGCCCGTCACCGACCTCATGACCCAGGCGGTGGCCACGGGCGAACTACGCGAAGCCGACCCGGGTTTCCTCGCCACCGCCTTCATGGAACTCGCCGCCACCGTCCACCCCCCACAGGACGACTGCGCCCCGGCCGCCGCCGACCACCTGGCCCAGGACGTCGTCGACCTCTTCCTGCGAGGAGCCGGACCTGCGCCGACGACGAACCCGTCCTGACCGGCTGACACGGGACACAGCCGGGCCCTCAACGGCCTTCCGGCGACGCCCTCTCCTCGGATGCGCGGCGCCCGGGGCCCGGTTTCACGCGGCTGGTAACGCGGGCGGAGCGGCCGTGGACGCGAGCGAGGTGTTGCTGCAGCCTGATGTGCCGGAACTGGTACACGGCGCCGGCCTGCCGCAGCACCCCCCGGCGATAGGCGTCGTCCAGGAAGGCGGCGGTGTCCCACGGCAGTCTGCGCGTCAGCGGCAGCCAGAACCGGGCCACCGTGAGCCACTGCCCCCACGCCGTGAGTGCGAGCACGTACGCCGCAGAGCCGCCCAGCCCGCCGACCGCTCCCAGAAGCAGAGCCGCGTCCAGCGGCCACACCAGCGTCCAGGGCAGCACCTGCTGGAGCAGGCCGACGACGGCATGTCCGCAGACAGCGATTCCGGCGGTGACAGCGGCTGCGAGCACGAGGAACTGCCGGGTGGCGGTTGCCCGGTTGACGGACAGCAGTCGCATCGGCGTGGCAGCGGCGGCGATGTCCACAGGTGCCTCGAAAGCCGCGACGAGTCCGAAGGACAAGCCGGCCGTCAGACCGAAGATCAGTGCCAGGGCCACCGTGTCCTGAATTGCCGCTCCGATCAGATCCGCGTGCGGGAAGGTTCCGGCCAACGCGCGGAACATCGCGGTCGTCCAGGCGTGTGCGACCCCCAGTACGGAGCCGCCCAGCAGCCCGACCCCGAAGCGCGTGAGGATCTCCCGAACGGGCCTGTGCTCCACCCCGGGGGCCACAGCCGCCAGCCTGAGTCGTACCTGGGTCGGAACGGCCACGGTGCGGCCCATCGCGGCGAGGGCACAGTGCGCGAGACCGAAGACGAACGCAGAGCAGAGCCCGAACACCGCCACCTCGAGCATCGCTGAGGTCTGCACCGAGGGTATGTACCCGGCGGAAACAGCGAAAAGCATCACAAGCCAGTTGGCCGCGAACATGCACAGTCCGCCGAGCAGCGCGGTGTGCAGGATGCGCATCGGCAGCCGTACGGACGCGCCGAGCCGCCACCAGGCAAGGTCTCGACGCTCGTGGGCACCGGTGGCCAGGCTGTGGGCGAGGTAGCCGAGCCAGCGTTCGGCTTGGTCGGGGTCGCGGTTGCGCTGTCCGGGGGCGGGGTCGGCCCGTTCGGGGGTGCGGTGCCGGTAGACCGTGGGCACGAAGTTCGCCAACAGGTGTTCCTCGAGGTGGCGCCCGGTGGGAAAGCGCGCGGTGTCGAGCAGCTCGACGGGGTCGTTGCCGGGCACCTCGCTGTACATCGTCCGCGCCAGGGTGACCATCAGGGGTGTTCCCAGGACCTGTCCGAGCCGGCTGCTCGCCGGGGTGTCGGGGACCCGCAGTTCGTCCAGGACGGCGCCCCACACGCCTGTGGCAGCGCGGCTGCCCAGGGAGTCCCCGAGGCGGTCGGTCCGGGGCAGGTACGCGGCCAGATCCTCCACGGTCAGGTCGGCCAGTTCGACGCAGGCCGCCATCACCAGAGGCGCGTGCACGTCGCGGACCGCTCGGGCGTACTCGTCCCGTCGGCTGGTCAGGACCACCGGGTGGGTCGTGGCGTTGAGTGCTTCGAGCGCGGGGCCGCGCAGGGCTTCGGCGAGCTCGTCGAAACCGTCCAGGACGGGCAGGATCAGATCGGAGTCGACGAGTTCGGCGGCCAGCGTCGTACCCTCGGGAGTCGTGCGGGCCAGATGCGGGTGGTCCCGCAGAAGGTGGTCGACCAGCAGGTCCCGCGGTGTGATCGTCAACGGGTCCCAGGATCCGATGCTGAGAATGACCGGGACCCGGAGGGAAGAACTCGGGGCCGCGAGGAGCTCAAGGACGAACTTGATGGCCAGGATGGACTTCCCCGAGCCGGCGCGACCGAGAATGACCAGTCGCTGCGACTCGATACTCCGATAGGTGTCGGCGACAGTCCGCAGGTCGCCGTTCAGGTCCAGATCCCGGGCGGGGGCTCCCGGTTGCAGGCGCTGAATGTTCTCCGGACGGTCCATCAGGACGGCGGGAGCCGGCTCGTATCGCACGGGCAGCGGGAACGGGTCATGGACGCGACGATGTTTCTCCTCCCGCTGCCAGCGTCGGCCGACCTCGCGGGCCAGTGAGGCGGCGGCGTCGACGAGCGGGCCGGGCGGCGACGGAACGGCCGGCCCGGGGCCGGGGAGCGGCGCGGCCGGTGCCGGCGGCCCCGGCCGGGTCTGGGGCTGAACGGCGGGTGCCGGTTCCCCCTGCAGACCGGTCGGTACCGGCTCCTCGGGCTGAGCAGCGGGAACCGGTACCGACCGCGTACCGGCGGGTGTCAGCGCCTCGGGCGGATCGGCGGGTGCCGTCGGCTGTGTCCCGTCCAGGGCCGCGGTAAGCCGTTGCCACTCCTCCGGCTTCACCTCCAGGACTTCCGCAACCTTCTGCAACGTCCTCAGCCGGTGCTCGGGGAGCCTGCCGTTCTCCAGCCGGCCGATCGTGCTCACGCTCACTTCGGCCCGCTCTGCCAACTGCTCCTGGGTGAGGCCGGCGCGTCTGCGCAGCTGACGCATGCGCGTGCCTAACTCATTGCTCACTCCGGACTCTCACCTTCCGTGGACACCGGTACTGCCCGAGCGTAGCGAGACGACCGGTCACGGATGACCGGTCACCGATGACCTCCCCCTGACCTGCACATGCCCTGTTCTCCGAACCCGGTGGGCCGCATCGTGGTCGTGCCGGCGGCTCGCCGGCCACCTCACACAAGGGAGTACCGCTTTGCGATCTCCATCAGCCCGCCACCGTCGTCTCGCCGGCGTCCTGTTCGCGGCGGCACTGCTTCCGGCCGTGTCCTCGGGATCGGCCGCCCGGGCGGACTCCCCGGCCGTCCCCGGCGTCGGATTCACGGACGGCTTCGGGCTGAGCCAGGTGTCCGGTGCGACCGAAGTACGCTCGGGCACCGACTTCACGATCACCGTCACCACACCCGAGGTGGCCGGCCCGCACCGTATCCGGATCTTCCTGCCCAGCGGATACGCCGACGACCCGGACCGGCGCTGGCCCGTCACGTACTTCCTCCACGGAGGCGGCGGCAACGTGAACGACGCCGCAGCCGCACCGGCCCTGCACTCCGACGAAATGATCACAGTGGTCCCCGACGGCGGCCTCAAGAGCTGGTACGCCGACTGGCACATGCAGAACACCGCCATGGGCGCGGCCAACTGGGAGACCTTCCACCTCGAACAGGTCATCCCCTACATCGACGCCAACCTGCGCACCCTCCCCGACCGGGGACACCGAGCCGTCACCGGACTCTCCATGGGCGGATCCGGCGCACTCCACTACGCCCAGGCCAGAGCGGACCTCTTCGGCCACACCGCCTCCCTCTCCGGCGGAATCGACTTCTCCATGGCCACCATCCGCGCGACCGTACTCGCCACAGAACTCAATCTGCCCGGCGCCTGGTGCGCCATCAGCACACCGAGCAGCCAGGGCTGCCCGACCTACGGACCGTACGTCGACAGCGACGCCATCTTCGGCTCGCCCTATCCGGTCCTCGGCGCGGACCACCGCTGGAACGCCTACGACCCCGCCGCCCCGGACAACCTGGCCAAGCTCAAGAACACCAAGACCACCCTCTACACCGGCAACCAGGGCCTGATCGACGCTCGGACGGCGATAGCCGCCCACGCGGTCAAGAACCGCCTGGACCAGCTCGCCATCCCCAGTCGGCTCGTCGACTACGGCAACGGCGCCTCCCTGTCCCCCCAGTGCGACGGCAACCACAACTACGGGTGCTGGGCTGCGGCCTTCGCGGACTACATCCCGCGCCTGGAAGCCGCCTTCGAAGCCGCTGCGAAGAACTGAGCCGGCAGGACCGGCACACCCCACCGAGCAAAACCTCTCCGAGGAGCGGACACCGAATGACCACCCGAAACCGTACGAAACTGGCTCCCGTCATCGGCGCCGTATGCGCGACGGTACTGGCGCTGTCCAGCTCTGCGGCACACGCGGCCACCGCCGAGTCCGACCACGCCGACACGCTCGCCGCGCTCAAGGCGTTCCAGGCGGCGGCAGGGCCCGGCGCCGCCGTCCACGCCGGAAACGGCAGCGATTCCTGGACCCTGTCGGCCGGTACGGGAACCATCAACGCCAACCGCCCCATCAAGGCCGACGAACACATCCGTATCGGCAGTCAGACCAAGACCTTCACCGCGGTGGTGGTGCTTCAGCTGGTCGAGGAGGGCCGCGTCTCCCTGGACGCGCCGATCGATGACTACCTGCCCGGTGTCGTCACCGGCAACGGCTACGACGGCACCCGCATCACCGTGCGCCAACTGCTCCAGCACACCGGCGGCCTCGGCGCCTACACCCCTTCCCCCGGGCTCAAGACTCCTCCGTCGAACCCCGACGGCACCTTCAGCCTGTCGACGTTGGTGCGGTACGCGCTGGACGCCTCGCCCCCGGTCTCCGCCCCCAACGAAGGCTTCACCTACTCCAACACCGGCTACTACATCCTCGGGATGCTCATCGAGAAGCTGACGGAACAGCCGGTGCACAAGGCCGTGACCGAACGCGTCATCCAGCCACTCGGCCTGCCCCACACCGTATTCCCGGCGCCCGGCGATCGGACCCTGCCCACACCGGCCGTCAACGGCTACCACGGCGTCCGCGTGGGTCCCCTCTACCTCTGGACGCCGGTCATCTCGTACGACCCCTCGCTGTTCAGCAGCGCGGGGGCCATGATTTCCACGCTGGAGGACCTGAGCGTCTTCTACCGGTCGCTGGCGGCCGGGAAGGTGCTCTCCGCGCAGAGCCTCGCCGAGATGCGCACCGTGCGGCAGATGAACGCCGAAACGGCCTACGGCCTGGGCCTCATGACGCACGAACTTCCCTGTGGCGGAACAGCACGAGGCCACTCCGGTGGCGTCCTGGGTTACGAGACCTTCACTCTCGCCACGGACGACGGCCGCTTCGTCTCCCTCGTCACCAATCTCTTGGTGCAGGTCGGACAGCGTCCGGACGCGCAGCTGCTGCGACTGCTGGACACCGCGCTGTGCGAGGACGCGCCACAGCGCGACCGACCCTGACACCCGGCGTTCCCGCGCAGGGTCCTCGATCACCGCAGGCCATCACCACCACCTGACGTGGCCGGTGTGCGCGTCGTCGGCCGCCTCTCAACAGCAGGCGGCCGACGCAACAGGGGAGCGCACACCGGCCGCCACACACTCCCCCTCCCTCCCCCTGCCCGCGAGCACGCCCTCCGGGCCGGCACGTCGTGCGCCGGCGCTCGGTGTTCACGCGCTCCTTCCTCATCCCCTGTGACCCACGGCGCCAAGGAGTTGACATGGCACACCGGTACCGGTGCGGCGAATGCAGGTTCGCCACCCGATGGACCACCGAATCCGAGGTCGGCGATCTCGCGGCGGCCCACTACGCCGAGAACCACCCCGGACTCGCCCTCGGCGGCATCGTCGAGATCAACCAGAAGAACCCCAACTCCCTCGGGTGCCTGCCGATGCTCGGGATCACCTTCCTCCTGCTCGTGATCGTCGCCGCCTGTCAGCGGTAGGCAGTCGGCAGCCCGGTCACGGCCGAAGCCCGCCGCCCCGCCGCCCACCCCACGGTTCCCGCCGAACGCACGGATCCGCCCAGCTGATACACCCGGGCCGACCCGCACGTTCCCACTGCACAGACTTGAGCGGAATCGAATAGCGCAGGAGGGGCCGGCCGCCGGAACCGGCTACGCGCTCCGGGTCGGGAGCCAGGTGTCGATGACCTCGGCGACAAGGGCGGCGCCGCGGCTGTTCTGATGGATGTGGTCGGTCGTGAGCACGAGACCTCGGCGCCGCGAGATCGTGTCGAGGCTGCGGCCCGGCAAGGCGCTCCGGAGGAGGACGCTGACGCTCGCTGCGGGCGTCGGATCCCGGTAGGGGATCGGCGGCGGGTCCGCCTGGCGTAGTTCCTCGGTCTGGCGTTCGTGGAGCGGGAGGTAGGTCGCCTTGTTGGTGGTGGCGACCTCGGCGATCATGCGGCTGTACGCCTGCGATGCCCGCGCCGCCGCTCCGTCGAGTTGTTGACCGAGGACGGGGAGGGACAGCAGAGCGATCGTCGCGTCGGTCTGCGTTCGCAGCTGGTCGACGACGGCCCCCAGGCACTGCTGGAACCAGCCGGCCGATGGGCGCTCGGGAAGTTGTTTGCGCTTCATGGCCCGCTCGACGGGGTAGCCGGCGAGGCTCGCTCGGGCGTCGTTGGTCCCGATCAGCACGGTGACCACGTCGGGTGCGTCCGCGACGACGGCGTCGAGGCGCCGCGCGAGGTTGTGGGCGAAGTCGCCGTTGACGCCGAAGCGGGCGAGCCGTACGTCGCCGGGGGGTCGGCGTCGTTCGAGCAGGTCCAGGTAGTCGACGCTGAGTTGCGCACGGGTGAGGCTGTCGCCGAGGCACGCGACGCGGGTCGTCACGGTGTTCGCGGGCCGGACGTGCCGGCGTGCCCGGTCGGAGGGGCTTCGGTCCGGGGGCGGTGGTCGGTGCCGAGGCCGGCGGTGATGGTCAGGATGGACGCCGGTCCCGCCATGTCGACCGCGTGCCATGTCCCGGCCGGGTTGACGGTGGCCTCGCCCGGCCCGAGCACAACCCGGTCGGGCACTCCGTCCACATCGCGGGTGACCGTCACCGACCCGCCGAGGCAGACGACCAGTTCGTCGCCGGCGGGGTGGCGCTCCCAATGGTCGCCGAGGCCGTCGCCGTCGAAGATCGTCACCATCCGGCCCTCGGCGCCGTCCGCCGCGACGGCGGCACTGTAGGCACGGAGTACATCCGGGTCCCAGGCGAAGCCCTCGACGGGTTTCGCTCTCGACCCCAGTCCGAGGTGCACGGGGGTGGTCCGCAGGTCGATGGCGTCGGGTTCGTGATGGACGAGTCTCATGCCGACGATGGTCACAGGGCAGCAGGAGGGTGGTCTTGAAGGAAAGGGAACAGAAGCCGACGCGATGGGCGGCCGGTCGGCGACTACCCAGTCCCGAGCAGGACTTCGCCGCGACGCCATGCTGTCGGCGATCGGCCCGTGAACTCGCTCCAGTCCCGGACGAGATGGGCCTGGTCGGCGTAGCCGGAGATGGTCGCCACATCGGCCCACGGAAGCGGGTCCTGCATGGTGGCCAGTTCGTGCGCGTGCTCGAAGCGCAGAACTCGGGCGAAGGTCTTCGGCGACAGGCCCACCTCAGCGCGAAACCGCTCGGTGAGGTACCGACGGCTCCAGCCCAGTTCTGCGGCGACCTCCCCGACCCGGACGCGGCCCCGCGCGGCCAAGAGGCGGCGCCAGGCCTCGGCCACCTCGGGGCGCACCCGGGACACAGAGTCGTCACCGGGGCCGCGGCCGACGGCTCGCAGGAGCAACACGTCCAACGCGGCGAACCGCGCGGCCCATGTCGTCGCTGTGTGGAGCCGGTCGACCAGCTCGACGCCGAGTGCTCCGAGTAGCGCTTCGAGCGGGACCAGCCGGTGGGCGAGATCAGCGGCGGGCATGCCGTAGACGGCCCGGGACCCGAGCGGTGTCAGCGACACCTGCACGCCTTCCTGGCGTCCGTCGTGGTGGATCGCGACGGACCGGCGCATCAGACCTCCGGCCACGCTGTCGAACCGGGTGACCGGTGACCCGTCGGCGACGCCGGCCGCCACCTCCAAAGGGCCGGACAGACTGATCACCGCAGTGAGCACGCGGCCCGGTGGACCGCAGTGCACCCCCGCCGGGAACCCACGGAGATCGAAACCGACGTACGAGCCGACGTACCGTCGCAAGGCGGGCGCCGGACGTGCACAGATCCTGGTGGCCGCAAGGTGTTCCACCCTCGCAGTGTACGAACTTGCTGTCCGCCGGCGGGCTCTCAGCCTCCTTCCTTCCTGCCGCGATGACCGCGCCGTGGCGACCGGGGTCATCAGCCGGACATCATGGATCCCATGGCAAGGACGCCCCGCCTGCGGCTCACGAGCCGGCTCGCGCCCGCCATCACGCGGTTGCGGCGCCCGGTGACGGCACTCGGCGGCGGCGTGCGGCGGTCCAGCACCCTCAGGGCCTCCGCCACCACCTCCTGAGGGGACTGGCGGGCGGCGGCGCCCGCGACATCTGTGCCGACAGCGTCGAAGAACTCGGTCTCGGTCGCCCCCGGGGACAGCGCGAGGACGCGCAGTCCGGTGCCGCGGGACTCGTACCAGAGCGCCTCGGTGAAGTGCAGTACGAACGCCTTCGTGGCGGCGTAGACCGCCATGCCGGGAACCGGCAGATACGCTGCCATGCTCGCCACGTTGACCAGCACTCCGTTCCCGGAGGCCCGCAGCGGCCCGATGAACGCCCGGCTGATGTCGACCAGGCTCGCGACATCGACCTGGATCTCCTGCCGCAGGCGCTCCGGATCCTCGTCGTGGAACTGACCGCTGGTGCCGAAGCCCGCGTTGTTGACGACGCTGGTGACCGTGAGACCGCGCTGCTCCGTTTCGGCGGCGAGAGCCCGTCCCGCTCCGGGCAGGCTCAGGTCGAGCGGGACGGCCTCGGCACGGACGCCGTGCTCAGAGGCGAGTTCGGCGGCCAGCTTCTCCAGCCGCTCCCGGCGCCGGGCGACCAGGACGAGGTCCGACCCCCGCCCGGCCAGCCGGCGGGCGAACTCCGCGCCGATACCGGAGCTGGCTCCGGTGACGAGAGTGGTCTGACTGCGGTAGTCCACGGCATTCATGGGCTGCTCCTCGGTTGACGGATACCCGCATCATGGCACGCCAAGCCAAACATGTCACAGAGTGCCAACTAGGTACTGAGTGCAAGAAGCGGTAGGCTGCCGGTCATGAACGATCAGCAGGGGCGCCCCGCAGGGCTGCGCGAGCGCACCCGGCGGGCGGTTCAGGCCGAGATCGTCACCGCCGCCATGCGCCTGTTCCTGGAATACGGCTTCGAGGCCACGAACATGGACCAGATCGCCACCGAGGTCGGCATGTCGCGGCGCTCGCTGTTCCGCTACTTCGGCACGAAGGAGGAGATCGTGCTCGGCGACCACGCCGCGCACGGACAGGTGCTGCAGGCCTCACTGGAGAAGCGCCCGGCCCATGAGGCCCCGTGGCCGGCACTCCGGGCGGCCCTGGTGCAACTCCTCAGGTCCCTGCCGTACGACTCGGAGGACTTCCTCAAGATCACCGCCATGCTCCACGCGTCCCCGGCCCTACGGGCGCGCCGGGGAGAGAAGCAGCAGCGGTGGACGGAACTTCTGGTGCCGGATGTTGCCGCACGACTGGGGGCCCCCGAGGACCCCAGGGTCCGGCTGCGAGCGCACGCGCTGGTCGCCTCCGCCTTGGCCTGCTCCGATGTCGCTCTCGAGGCCTGGGTCGACAGCGGCGGCGCCATCGGCGTGGAGGACGCCTTCGACGAGGCGGTCGCCGCAGTCCGCGGCTAGTGCTACGACCGCACACCTTCGCCGGGTTGAGCGGGTGCGGGACCATCGATGCCGGCTGCCTGGCCGAGGCATCCGCCTATGCTCGGCTCGTGCAGCAGCTTTCCGACAGCAGCAATCCGTTGATCACAGCGTTCCCGGTCGAGCTTGCAAGCGATGCCGAGGCAGTCCTGGCGGTGATGCCTGATTCCCGGCTCCAGCCACATGCCTCGTTCTCGGTCGCTGTAGAGGGCCGGCAGGTCATGATCCCCGGGCGCCTCTACAACGACGAGCCGCCGGCTGACGCGGTGGCATCGCTTTCGTCGCGCCAACAGCAGCTTCTGCACTGCCTGTACTCAAGGCACTGCGACGGGGTGGTCAGACAGCGCCACCTGGAGAAGATCGCTGGATCCACGGACCCCTGGGTCGTCCCCTTCGTCGTGCGGCTGGTCGGCGAGTACGTGTTGGAGATCCTGGTCGTCATCTGCGATGAGCTCCGCGATCTCGCTACGCCCGGCAGCTGCGGCAGCCTCGCCTACGGGCAGTTCATCGTTGACAACCCGGCCTTCTTCGCGCGCACTCAACGGCAGGTCGTGAGCTACTGGAGTTGCTACTACCGGGGCGCCTACGCGAGTTTTCGGGGCTACCCGGGGTGCACACTTCTCGACCTCCTGCGGGCCGCTGCCTCCGACAGAGCAGGACACCCCTGGCCCAACCTCGCTCCAGCAGGCGCCAGGGTGGACGGCTACTGCTAGGGGCCCGTCACCCAGCCTTTGCCAGGTAGCCAACGGCGTCGGTGATGGGGGCTATGGTTCCCGGCCATGGGGTTCTCGGGGTCTTTCATCGTGGCGCGAGCCGACCGGTCGCTGACGGAATTGGCGGCGATACGGGCGTCGGGCTGCGTGCCGTTGTGGTCGGCACGCGATGGCGAGTGGCAGATCCTGCAAGCGTGTCCCATCGCGGATCCGGAGCCTTCGATCATCGGCGAGACGCACGCTTCCGTCCTGGTCTGCCATGTGGTCGACAGCGACTTCGCGACCGTTCAGGCAGCGAGTCCCGATGACCTGTCATGGCAAGGTGCTCTGTCGCCGGGCATGGCGCGGGACTACGGCATCCCCGGTGAGTGGATCGGTGATTCGGTCAAGGTGAGTGAGCGAGCTGCAGCCTGGGCCCGGGGGGCCGGCCTTCAGCCGGACCCGGTGGCGCTCAGGGCTGCCCTGGTGGCCGAGTGTGATCCGCTGGCGGAGGACCTGGTCTTCGCGCTCGTTCACGCCTTGGGGTTCCGGTTCCGTGACGCGGTCGAACTGGAACCGCCGGCGGTGTGATCCAGTGCCCGTTCATCCTGCCCGGCGTCCCGGCCGCTGCGGCAGAGCGGGGCATGGAACGGGCGAAGTCGGACTCTTGTGAGGACGATCCACGCCGGTGGACGGTGGCCCAGGACGGGACTCCGGATGTTGCGCGCCACGTCGGCCGGGCCCTCAGGACTCTCCCTGCGGGCGCGGGGAGCAGCACGCGTTCGCGTTCGTCGTCCACGTCCCGGTCCACGGCCATCCCCGAGGGCGTGGGTAGCACTCGCTTAACTGCCAGTTTGTCATCCAAGACAGCCATTGGGCGGGCCCCGGCCACGATCGGCGCTTGTGCCCGGGGCCGACAAGCACCTGGAGCCAGCCCGAACTCCTCGTCAGTCGGGCAGGTCGATGGCGTACTCGACGTTGAGAGGAGTGGCGTAGACGATGGCCGATTCGTACCGTTCGACGTACGTCACTCGTGCGTAGCCGCGCATCCATGCGGCGGTGTCGGCGAGGTCGTCCCTGCGGCGGTGGATGTCGCTGAGAGCCGCGACGATGCTATGCGCGCTCACCAGGGAGAGTTCGGGTGCCCGTTCCGCCGGGACGTCGGCGAGCTCGCCGACCGTGGGTGACGGCGGAGGACGCTCGGCGTCCCAGAGGCGATGAGAGATGGAGGGTCCGGTGTCGAACGGTCCCAGGCTGCCGATGACTCCGCTCACGGCCAGAGCAGATCGCGGCACCGGCACGAGAAGGTGTTTCGCACTTCCGTGCAGGATCAGGCGGGCCCCCTCCGGGGCGTATCCGTCGACGCCGGGAGCGTCGACGAAGAGAACGGTTCCCACGTCCGGGTCCCTGCTGTCGACATGGAAGAAGAACAGTGGCGCCTCGAAGTAGATCCAGCGCCCGGGCCGTGTGTCCGGGTCGGTGAACCAGAGGGCGTGGGTCTCCAGGTGGTCGATGGTCGAGGCGAGGCGATGGGCCCGGTCCTCGGCAGTCGTTGGCCCTTCCCCGTCAAGGTGGACCTCGAAACCGCCACCACCCATCGGCGTGTTGCCGTCCAGTCTGAACATCCGCAGCCGCCGGCCGATCCGGCGGCGTTGCCCTCGCTCGGGGAGGAACTGCCGGAGCTTGCTGTCCGAAAGGTAGACGAGCTCCCGCATGGCTCCCCCAAGTCCCTTATGAACGACAGTACTTGTGAATGGTACGGGCGCACGGCGGAATGGTCCGGGCAACGGGTCCTGTTCCCGGAAGTAGCCGTCGACGGGAACGCGCGCGTCGTCGAACAGGGCCTGGCCGTCCCGCGGGACGGTCGGCCAGGCGCCCGACTGCGGTTGAGCTCGATGAGTTGCTCGGTGGACAGCGCGTGGACGACACGGCCGATCCCGGAGCGGACGATGCCCCCGGCGCACAAGTCGCAGGGCCGGCAGCTGGCGCAGAGGGTGGTCCGGACGGCGGTGTGGGTGTCGACGGACGGTGCCATCCGGGCCGGCCAGCATTTCGGACGTTGCGCCCACCCCTCATATCGCGGGCTCGCCCGGCACTGAGCCGGCGCGAAATTCCCACACCCAAAGCCGAACCATTGTACGAATATGACGATTACCCGGCGACTGGCATATGCAAGGGACACGCGGACATGGACGACCTCGAATACCGCGACGCAATTGTGTGATAGAACCCCAGGCCACAGAGGTGCAGCGCATGTTCCGACTCGTCAGACATCGACTTTCAGACTCTTCACAAGGGGTTAACTCCATAAGCCCTTCATCCTGTTAGCGTCCCGAAGGACGGATGAAGTCCACCAGGAGGTGAAGGGTGCGAGCAGCGGCAGTCCGGTTCGTACTCGCGTTCCTGATCGGCTTCCTGTTGACCCCGTACTCCGGCGCATCTTCGCCGGATCACCCGGCGTCCGCCCAGGGAAACCGGGTGGACCATTTCCAGAACACGGGCGCGGGTGTTCCACAGGGCGAGTACGCCACCTGCGGCACGCCTGATCGCGGGAGTGAGCCGAACGGCCTTCTGCGCAATCGCGACCGGCACCGCTCGGCGACCGTGCCCGCACCCGAGGCTCCGCCACGTACCGCGGTGGCGGGGACCGCCGGCGGCATCCTCGCCCCGGCGGCCCTCGCCGCCATGGACGACGCGCACCACACGTCCAGATCATCGGCCGCGCATTCCTCCACGGTCCTCCAGGTGTTCCGCTGCTGAGCTGACCCGAGGCGCACGCGGACCAGCCCCCGTCCGACGTCCTGCGGGACCCGGCGGCACGGGCGGTCCGGCCCTGCCCTCCACACCATCAGCTCTCGTACACACACCGACGCGCCGTCCGTCGGCGCGCCAGGAGGAACCACTGGTATGCAATCTCTCGCCGACCACCCCGAGGAACACGTGCTGCGGATCAGCGACAGCGCCGTCTGGGCACCCCCGCCCGGCGACGTGCGCTCGGCCCCCTTCCGCACGGGATGAGGGCCGTCATGGACCGTGTCGCGAAGTTCCCTCATCTGCGGCAGGATTTCGCCGCCTCACTCGTCGTCTTCCTCGTCGCCCTGCCGCTGTGCGTCGGCGTCGCCGTCGCATCCGGGGTCCCCGCCGAACTGGGTCTGATCACCGGCATCGTGGGCGGTCTCGTCACCGGCGTCATGCGTGGCAGCAGCCTTCAGGTGTCCGGACCGGCCGCCGGGCTCACGGTGCTCGTGTTCGAGGCCGTCCAGTCCTTCGGACTCGCCGCGCTCGGGGTGATCGTGCTCACCGCCGGGCTGCTGCAACTCGCCATGGGCGCGCTGCGGCTGGGCCGCTGGTTCCGGGCGATCTCGGTCTCGGTCGTGGAGGGCATGCTCGCCGGCATCGGGCTGATCCTGATCGCCGGCCAGCTCTACGCCGCCGCCGGTGTCGAGGCCCCGCTCACCGGTCCGGGCAAGATCGCCGGAATCCCGGATCTCCTGGCCGATGCCGTGTCCAGTACGGCGGCTCTCGCCTCACTGGCGGTCGGCGCCTCGACCATCGCGCTGGTGGTGGTGTGGAACAGGATGCCGGAGCGGGTGCGGGCCGTTCCGGGGGCACTCGCCGCGGTCGTGCTGGCCACGCTCGCCACGCCGGCCTTCGGCCTTCCGGTCGCCACCGTGCAGGTACAGGGGCTGTTCGACGCCGTCCAGATCCCCGCCCTGTCCGAGTTCGGCGGGCTCGCGGACGTGAGTCTGCTCGGGACCGTGGCGGCCTTCACCCTCATCGCCTCCGCCGAGAGCCTGTTCAGTGCGGCGGCGGTGGACCGGCTGCACGACGGGCCGCGTACCCAGTACGACAAGGAGCTGATGGCTCAGGGTGCCGGCAACACCGTGAGCGGCTTCCTGGGCGCTCTGCCGATGACCGCGGTCATCGTGCGCAGCTCCGCCAATGTGCGGGCCGGTGCGCGGACCAAGGCGTCCCGGGTGCTGCACGGCGTGTGGCTGCTGCTGTTCGCGGCGCTGCTGCCGTCCGCGCTGGGACTCATCCCGCTGCCGGCTCTCGCGGGCATCCTCATCCACGCCGGCTGGAAACTGATCCCGCTGCGCGCGCTCGTTGCGCTGTGGCGCTCGCACCGCGGTGAGGCGCTGATCCTGGTCGTCACCGCGGTGGCGATCGTCACGGTGAACATGTTCGAGGGTGTGCTGACCGGTCTGGCCCTGTCGGTCGCCAAGGCCGCCTGGGACGCCTCGCACATCAAGCTGGAGGTCGTCGACAGCGACGCCGACCATGTCCGGGCCCGTCTCTCCGGCAACGCGACCTTCCTGCGCCTGCCGAAGATACTCGACAGCCTGGAGGCGTTGCCCAAGGACCGCCCCATCGCGCTGGACCTGTCCGGCCTGCACCACCTGGACCACGCCTGTCGTACGGCGCTGGAGAACTGGGCGGAGCGGCACAGTTCGTCCGGCACCGAGCCCGTGCGGCTGACCCGCACGGAAACGGTCACCGCGGCTCGCTGACAGACACCGACGACTCGCCGGGGCGCCTCGGGAAGGCGTCCCGGCGAGTCGTCGCCGGCTCTCCGCTCGGGACGGTCAGCCGTTGGGCAGGATGACCGCGCGCCCCTTGATCTTGCCCGCGTGCAGCCGCTCGTAGGCGAGCGGGGCCTCGTCGATGGAGTACGTCTCGACATGGACGTCGACGGCACCGGCGTGGGCCAGTTCGATGACCTCTGCGAGCTCCTTGCGCGAACCCCAGTACGGCGCGGTGACCGAGGTGGAGAACGGCAGGACGCCGAAGCCGACGGGCAGCAGACCGCCGCCGATTCCGACGATGGTGACGTCGCTGTCGATGGAGGCGACCGCGCCGGCCGTCTTCACGGTCGGTTCGACGCCGACGAAGTCGAGAACGACCTTGGCACCGATGCCGCCGGTGAGCTCGCGGACCTTGGCTGCCGCGTGCTCGTCGGAGAGCACCGTCTCGTGGGCTCCGACGGTGCGGGCGAGCGCGAGCTTCTCCTCGGTGACGTCGAGCGCGATGACCCGGACGGCGGTCATGGCGCGCAGCAGCTGGATGGCGACGTGCCCGAGGCCGCCGGTGCCGATGACCACGGCGGTGGCGCCGGGCAGCAGCTTCGGCAGCGAGCGCTTGATCGCGTGGTACGGCGTGAGGCCCGCGTCGGTCAGGGAGACCGTCTTGACCGGGTCCAGGTCGCCGATCGGCGTCAGGTGGCGGGCGTCGTCGACGAGCATGTACTCGGCCATGGCGCCGGGGGTGCCGAGCCCGGGCGGGTTGATTCCGAGGTCTGCGGCGCGCAGGCAGTAGTTCTCACGGCCTTCCGCGCAGTTCACGCAGGTGCCGCAGCCCCAGGGGCCGTAGACGGCGACCGAATCGCCGACCGAGACGCCCTCGGCGCCCTCGCCGAGGGCGGCGACGGTACCGACACCCTCGTGGCCGAGCGTGAGGGGCAGCTCGTAGGGGAACCCCTCCGCGGGCCAGCTCATCACGGCGATGTCCGAGTGGCAGACACCGGCTGCGCTGACCTTCAGCAGGATCTGACCGGGGCCCGCCACGGGCTCCGGAATCTCGACGACCTCGGGCGCGGCGCCGACGGTACGGTACTGGACGGCTTTCATGACTCTCCTTCGTTTCTTCGTACTCCCTTTGTGACCCGCGTGGTGGCTGTGCGCCACTCGGGGGATCAGGAAGCGGAGTAGCCGCCGTCCACCAGGTGGTAGCTGCCGTGGATGAAGGAGGCGCGGTCCGAGAGCAGGAAGGCCGCGAGCTCGGCGACCTCCTCGGAGGTGCCGAGGCGGCCTGCCGGGTGCAGGGAGATCAGGTGGTCGCGGGCCGGTCCGTCGGTGTTGCGGAGCAGCGGGGTGTCGATGAATCCGGGGCCGACGGCGTTGATCCGTACGTTCTGCGCCGCGTACTCGAGGGCCGCGGTCTTGGTCAGGCCGACGACGCCGTGCTTGGCCGCGACATAGGCCGGGGAGTTGGCGAAGCCGTTGGTGCCGAGGATCGAGGAGATGTTGACGACGGCGCCGCCGCCCGCGGCGAGGATGGCCGGGAGCTCGTAGCGCATCGAGTAGAAGACGCCGCTGAGGTTGGTGGCGACGACCTTGTTCCAGTCCTCGATCCCGTACTCGCCGGTGGTCTGCGCGGGGCCGCCGATGCCGGCGTTGTTCACCGCGAGGTGCAGTGCGCCGAACGTGTCGACGGCGAAGCCGACACCGGCCTCGACGGAGGCGGGGTCGGTGACGTCGAGGGCGACGGCGGCGGCGCGGGCGCCGGTGGCCTTCAGCTCGTCGGCGGCCTTGGTGGCGCTCTCCTCGTTGTAGTCGGCCACGACGACGGCCGCACCGCTCGCGGCGAGCCGCCGGGAGAGGGCGAGGCCGATGCCCGACGCGCCGCCGGTGACGAGGGCGACCTTGCCGGCGAACTCCGCCTCGTAGGCGGTGGGGAGGTTGGTGCTCATGGTGTGCTTCCTTGCGTGGTGCTGTGGGGCGCCGGCCCGTCCTGCCGGGATTCCAGCAGGTGTGTGGAGAGGGCGTCGAAGGCATGGACGACGAACTCGGGCAGAGCGGCCGGACGGCCGCCTCGTACCCATGCCGCCTGGGCCGCGAGGAGCGCTCCGGCTCCTGCGGCGACCGCCACGGCGGGACGGATGTCCTGCCGTGGATCGACACCGAGCCGTTCCGCGATGATCCTGACCGACTCCTCCTGGGCGTCCACACGGATGTGGTGGTACGCCGCGTACAGAGTGGGTTCCTCCTCGGCCATGACGAGCAGGTCGAAGATGCGCGGCCGCAGATGCCAGGGCTCCGCCTCCGGGTCGTCGAGCCAGTCGAGGACGGCCCGGCGGTAGGCGGTGAGCGGCGGTTCGGCCGCGGGGCGCTCGCGGAGCGCTCGGTTGATTCTGTCGCCGTCGCCCCGCACTGCGTCGAGGACGGCGGCCTCCTTGTTCGGGAAGTACCGGCTGAAGGTGCGCCGGTCGACGTCGGCCGCTTCCGCGATCTCCTCGACCGTCACGCTCCTCAGTCCGCGCTCGAGTACGAGGTCGAACGCGTGCTGCGCCAGCGCGTCCCGGGTCCTGCGCGCCTTGCGGCTGCGCCGGTCCGGGCCGTTCCCTGTCGAATTCATAGTTGAACCATACACCTTTTAATGTCCCAGTGGGACTTTTGTCTCAACGGGACGCTGTCGACTGCGGATGGCCGGTCCCGCTCCAGCGGGACCTGTCCGGGGAGTTGGTCACGGGCATGTCGCCGCGCGTGGACGGTGACCATGGGGGCATGGACGGACTCAGCACTCCAGAAATCCTCGCGAAGATTTCGGACGGACTCAGCGACTGGCGCAAAATGGCTCAGCCCCTCGCCGCTCGATACCGCGCGGCGGATCCGGTGGCCGGGGCATCCTTCGTGGCGGCGGTCGCGCAGGCGGCCGCCGCCGCAGGGCACGACGTACCGGAGTCGCGGTGGGGGCGCTCCCTCATCGATGTGTTCCTCTTCAGCGCGGACGCGGCCGGAAACCGCCGGGTCACCGCTGAGGACCTCGAACTCGCGGGCGTGATCAGCGGGCTCGCCCGCGCGTTCGGACTGACCGCGCTGCCCGGCGAGGTGACCCAGGTGGAGTTCGGGCTCGACACCGCCGACGACGCGGCTGCCGGGGCGTTCTGGGCGGCGCTGCTCACGGGGAATGCCGGCCGCCTGGTGGCCGACTCACTCTTCGATCCGTCGAACCGGGTCCCCAGCGTCTGGTTCCAGCCGACCGATGCGCACCCAACGCCGCGCCAGCGCTGGCACCCGGATCTGTGGCTGGCTCCCGAAGTCGCCGATGAGCGCATCGCCGCGGCTCTCGCCGCGGGCGGCACGCTGGTCGACGACTCGGGGGCTCCGTCGTACACGGTGCTCGCCGACCCGGAGGGCAACAAGGTCTGCGTCTGCACCCCACTCGGGCGGGAATAGGCCGTGGGGGCGAGCTGTCTCCCCCGGGCGGGAGCTCTCCGGGCGCCGACCGCCCGTTGACCGAGCACCGCCACTACGTACGCGCGACCGGCCGTCTGGCCAGACTCACCCTGAGCGAGGGCGGCG